>CAILRJ010000058.1 GCA_903836575.1 uncultured Burkholderiales bacterium | reverse complement strand
GCGTGCCCAGACCAAGGATAGTGATGCCTTGTTCGACCGTCGCGACGCGCGCCGACATCCCGTAAAACGACGAGTTGGCCAGGCGCAGGGTCCGTGCGGCCAGTGCTCCATCGAGCAAGATGTGGTCGGCCAGCCGGCGGATGCTGATGTCGGGCTGCTCCATGGTTGCCATCAGTTCCAGCACGACCGCCGGCAGCGACGGCAAACTGCGCGGATCGCCGATGATGTCGTTGAGCAGGAGCGGTGTCATCGGCTTTCCCTGAGTGCCTGTGCAAGGATGACTGCGCGTAACGCAGCGCTGGCCTTGCCGCTGGTGTGCCGGAAAATGAAATCGATGCGTGCCGTGACGGCTTGCTGCGTTGGCATCTCCGGTCGGGCGATGTCTTCGCCGGCGAGGCCGTCGTCGATCTGTACCTGCCGGATGCCGCGCCGGTGCATACTCGCCAGTAGCGCATCGGTCAGCACGATTCCTTGCGGAAGCAGCATATTTCCATCGGTATCTTCGACGGCAGCGCCGAGCATCATGCCTGCGTGAGCGGCCTCTAGTGCGATGCGGCTGGTCATGGCGCGGGTATCCGTTGCGGGTCCGGGGTCAGCGTGACCAGCCAGCCCGACGAGGACGAGCCCTGTCCCATCAAATGCGTGCCGAGCAGGAAATGCTGATCATTGAGACAGACCGGGTGGGCGCGTGGTGGTTGCTGGTGTTGCGGCGACAGATGACGAACAATTTCGGGCAGCAGGTAGCCGGCATCGCCACCGAGCAGCATGCCGCGTTGCTGAAGCAACTGTGCGGCGGCGTCGTTGACGAAGGCGATCATGTCGCTGTCGTCGATGGCGATCACGGGCATCGGGACATGCTGCATTGCTTCCCGCACAATTTTCAGGGTACTGGCATCGCGCGTGATCTGTTCCTGTCTGAGGGCGAGCAACTCTTGTTGTTGCCGGTTCGCGGCTGCCAGTCCGAGATTGACCGTGTAGAGCTCGCGTGCCAGCCGGCGGTTTTCATCGGCCAACTCCTTGCGATGGAAGGCTTCCTGAATATGGCCGCGTAATTTTTCATCGTCCCAGGGTTTGGTCAGGAACTTGTAGATCGCACCTTCATTGACGGCATCGGTCACCGATTGCAGTTCGGTATAGCCCGACAACACCAGTCGCACGGTGCGTGGAAAACGGGTTTTCGCGATACTCAGGAATTCGACGCCAGTCATGCCCGGCATGCGCTGGTCCGACAGGATCACGTCAACCGGATGTTCGGCCAGGATGGCCAGTCCTTCAGCGCCGCTGTGCGCCGTCAGGATATGGTAACCGTCACGCCGCAGCAGGCGCTTGAGCGACGACACCATATTGATTTCATCATCAACCAGCAGTAGCGTGCGGCTCTTTTCTGGATGCGCACGCAAGTGCTCGGGCATCGACTGATCCGACATCATCAGTACATTGAATTGATCTGCGCTGATCGGTGCGGAAAACAAGTGGCCCTGGATTTCGTCACACATGTTGTCACGCAGGAAATGGCATTGCGCTTCGGTTTCTACGCCTTCGGCAACCACGGCGATGCCAAGCGTGTGCGCCATCGAAATGATTGCCTTGATGATGACAGCATTGTCAGGATTGTCGACCAGGTCATGGATGAACGAACGATCAATATTGACCGTCTTGAAAGGGAATCGACGCAGGTAACTCAGCGACGAGGTGCCGGTGCCAAAATTGTCCAGTGCCAGCCCGACACCGATCCGGTGCAAACGCGCCAGCGTGCTCTGTGTCAGTTCGGCATTGTCCAGCACGGCGGCTTCGGTAATTTCCAGAGTCAATAGGGCCGGATCGAGACCGGAAGCCGTCAGAAGTGCCGTGATCTGGTCAGCCAGCAAAGGATCGCGCAACTGTACCGGCGAAATATTGACGGCCACCGGCACCTTGGGCATGCCGGTCACGCGGCAGCCAGCCAGATCCAGGCAGACCCGCTCCAGTACCCACAGACCGATCTCATTGATCAGCCCGGTTTCTTCAGCCAGAGCGATGAACTGATTTGGATTGACGTCGCCGAGGATGGGGTGGGACCAGCGCACGAGTGCCTCGGCACCCGCAACTTTGCCACTGGCGAGGTTGACCTGCGGCTGGTAGAGCATCGACAGCTCATCATTCGTGATGGCGTTGCGCAGGGCAGATTTCACGACCTTGCGATCGTGCAGTTGCTGCGACATGGCGGCCGTATAAAACAGGTATTTGTTGCGACCTGTCTGCCGCGCTTGAGCCAGCGCCATCGCGGCGTACTTCAGCAGGGACTCGGATTCGTAATGATCTTGCGGGAACATGGCCAGGCCGAATGAACAGGTCAGATAGGCTTCATGGGACGGCAGCGGGATCGGTCTTCCGAGTGCGCGCTGGATGCTCTGGCAACGGGCTGCCGCTTCGAGCGGCTTGCTGGTACGAAATACCAACGTATAGCCGCCGCTGTGGGTACGGGCCACGATTTCGTCGCTGGTGACACAGCCATGCAGACGCCCGGCAATTTCCAGCGCAAGCGCATCGGCGGTTTGTTCGTTAAGGCTGTCGGATAGCACGGCAAGCTGCTCGATGCCGATCGCAACGATCGTCATTCCGGTATCGCGGCAGGCTGGATCGGCGGTGGCGGTGTCGAGATAGTACTTCAGACCGGTAGCATTGGCCAGGCCGGTCAAGCCGTCTTGCGTGGATTGCGTGGATTGCGCAGAGAGCAACTGGGCGGCGTGCTTGCTGGCAGTAATGTCACTGAGCATGCCGACGAAGCGACAGGCGTTGCCGTCCCCGTCAAAAAATGGTGTGATGCGCAGCTCGTTCCAGCGCAAGATACCGTTCAACCGGTAATTACGCAGCGCCACTGTTACTGGCTGCGCAGCGTGCATCGCGGCAAGGAGAATCGCCCGCTCGGGCTGGTCGCGCTCATCCAATTGCAGAAACCAGGAGTGGCGGTCAGACAATTGTGCGTCGGTGTAGCCGGTCATCGCCAGAAACGCCGCATTGACCGAAATGATGCGGCAGCCTTCGTTGACGCCCGCCATGACAATGATGCCGCAGACGCTGATGTCCATAACGAAGTCATCGAACCCTGGGGGAGGGCTAATAATTAGTTCAATGACATTTTTTTCATCGTTGGTCATCGCCGGCCTTGTGCGGGTGCTGGAATGGGTAGATATTGAAAATATTTCCCGAGGGAAATCATATCATGTTGTAGTCATGGGTATGTTTTTCGGGTGAGCATTGGTTTTTTTCGCATCGACTGCTTTTGCCATTGGGCAATAGCAATTCTCAAAACTGCCGGCAAGCGTTAGCCTCTACAATGTCGGCCATGATTTTGAGCTTTAGACTGACTTCACCCTCCTGTTTTTCGGCCATCCTGCGGCGCGTACGCCTGCGCGCTGGTGGCCTGGCCGTGCTCGTGTTGCTGCTGACAAGCGGGTCGGCATCGGCCCAGAGCGCCGGTTATACGGTCGAGCTTAGCGGTGCGGGAGAGTTCACTGGCCTGCTTGATGATTTTCTTGATGTCCGTCGCCGCGCTGCCGATGCCACCATCGATGCCGGTGAACTGCAGCGTCTGGCGGCGGCTGCGCCAGCCCAGGTGCGTGAACTGCTCGCCACCGAAGGCTATTTTTCGCCGACCGTGACCCAAGAAGTGCTGACCGGCGGCGAGCGGCCGCGGGTGCGCATTACCGTTGATCCCGGCACGGTCACGCGTATTGATTCCGTCGACGTGCGCTTTGCCGGGGCGATTGCGCAGGGCGATGGCAACGATGCGGAGCGCATGGCACGCTTGCGGCGGCAGTGGCAGTTGGCCAGCGGCGCAGTGTTTCGCCAGGAAGACTGGGATGGTGCCAAATCCGCGTTGCTGAAAAATTTGCTCGCGCGCGATTACCCGGCGGCCCGCATCGTGCAAAGTGCGGCCGTGATCGATCCGGTGCGACACAGTGCTGCGTTGAGTATCGATGTTGATTCCGGCCCGCCATTTACGTTCGGTGTGTTGCAGGTGAAAGGTTTGAGTCGTTACCCGCAAAGTCGACTCGCCCGGCTCAATCCGATTGTGCCTGGCGAGCCTTATTCGCAGGACCGGCTCAATGAATTGCAGGCACGCTTACAGGACAGTGGCTATTTCAAGTCGGTCATTGCCACCATTGATGCCGATGCGGCGCAACCGATCAATGTGCCGGTGCGCGTCGATGTTAATGAAAACGAACGACGCCGTCTGCAACTGGGTGGCGGTTTCTCGACCGATACCGGGCCACGCCTGCAAGCCAAGTTCCTCGACCGGAATTTTTTGTCACGCGACTGGCGCCTCGATTCGGAATTGCGGATCGACCGTGGCACGCCGTTGCTGGCGGCTGAAGTGACGCTGCCGGCGCTGGAGAATGGCTGGACGCCGAGTGTGGCCGGACGATTCGAGCGCACCGATATTTCCGGTGAAGTCAGCGACAAGATCCGCAATGATGCGCGCCTGACTAGCCCGGATCGCAACAACGAACAAGTCGTTGGCGTGTCGTTCCTGGCTGAACGCCAGCGCATTGATGATGCCGATATTAATAACCGGCATGCCCTGATCGCTACCCATACCTTGACGCGCCGCCGGATCGACAACTTGCTCGATCCGCGGCGCGGTTACGTTGCGGCACTCGAACTCGGCCTCGGCGTACGCGGCTTGCTGACCGAGCAAAATCTGGCCCGCGTGGTCGGTCGCGTGACCTGGCTGGAACCCTGGACCCGGAACTGGAAAACCGTGCTGCGTGCGCAGGTCGGACAAGTATTCGGTGCCAGTCGACAGACCGTGCCGGGCGACCTGCTGTTTCGTACCGGGGGTGACCAGACCGTGCGCGGCTATGGCTACAACAGTCTTGGCGTGGCCGAAAATAACGCGATCGTGGGCGGGCGCGTGCTGGCCGTGCTCAGTGCCGAACTGGTGTACCAGTTCACGCCGCAATGGGGTGCGGCTGTGTTTAACGATGCCGGTAACGCAGCCGATTCCTGGCGCTCCATGAAACTGGTCATGGGAACCGGCCTGGGTGCACGCTGGCGCAGTCCGATCGGGCCGGTCAATCTTGATCTGGCATTTGCCCACGAGACGCGCAAGCCGCGTCTGCATTTTTCTATCGGCTATGGCTTCTGAACCTGTGGTTAACCCAGCCGTGACGCCAACATCAACCCACCGCCGGCTGCTGGTAGCAGTCGCCGCGCTACTGTTGCTGGTGACGGTAGCGCTGGCAGGACTGCTTGTGACCGAGACCGGTGCGCGGCTGGTACTGACGCGTCTGTTGCCGGTGCCGGGGTTGCAGATCGACGGCGTGCAAGGCCGCTTGCTCGGACCACTGCGCCTTGCCCACCTGAAGTTCGACGATGCCAGTCAGGTCGTCCTGCTGGATGATCTGCGGCTGGATTGGCGGCCGGGTGCGCTGTTCAATGGTCGTCTGCACATCACAACGTTGCGCCTGGCCCATCTGCAAGTGACCAGTAAGCTCGATCAGCCGGCCAAGCCGTTGGTCATGCCGGATCGGATCGCCTTGCCATTGGACGTGCAGGTCGACCAGGTGCGGGTGGACGGCGGTGAACTGCGCAAGGGCGCGGTCAGTCTGGTCACGCTGGGTAGTTTCGGATTCAAGCTCGATTTTGACGGTGCGCGTTACCTGCTGCAACTCGATAATTTGCTTGCCAGGTCGGGCGCAGGCAGCAGCGCTGTCAGTGGCAATTTCAGTGGCCGTGCGAGCTTGTCGGCGGTCAGCCCGTATGCGTTGGAAGCCAGCATTACCAGCGGCGCGCAAACGCAGTTGCAGCAACAGTCGATAGGCGCCAGCGGCGCGCTCAAGCTCAGCGGCTCTTTGGCCGAACTGGTTGCCGTCATCGATCTGACCATCAACGAGGCACGTGTGACGGGTGACGCGATGTTGCGGCCTTTTGCGGCGCAGCCGCTGGGACGTACCCGGTTGAGCGCCCGGGCATTGAACCTTGCGACCTTGCAGCCCTCATTGCCGGTCACCGCACTCGATGTGACGCTCATCGCGCAGGACGCCGGTAGCGGCCAGCTCAGGCTGACCAATGCCGGGGCCGGCACCATTGATGCGCAACGTCTACCATTGCAGTCGCTGGAAATTGCTTTCACGCAGCACGATGGTCGCCTCGATATTGGCAGCATCATGGCGGCGTTGGGCTCGCAGCGCCAACCTGCCGGCAGGATCAGCGGCAGCGGCAAATTTGAACAGGGCGCACTGACCCTGGCGCTGGTGATTGATGCACTGGATGCTCAGCGGCTCGACAACCGGCTTAATGCGACCACGCTCGATGGTCGCATCGGTCTGCTCGCCGCCGATGGCAAACAGTCGCTGACAGTCGATCTGAACCAGGCGGTCGGACGCAACACATTAATGCTGTCGGCGCAGGCGACGCTGGCGGATGCAGCGCTGACGCTGGAGCGCGCGGTGTTACAGCTGGCCAAGGGACGACTGGACGCGAGCGGAAAGTTGGCGCTCGATGGGTCACAGGCGTTTGTCTTCGATGGCAAGCTGGCAGGTCTGCGCTTGCAGGATCTCGGTACCTTCGCTGCGGTACCGGCACTGGAACTGACGGGCGAGTTCGCGCTCTCCGGTGCGCTGGCACCACAGCGAACGGCGGAGGTCCATTTCCGGCTGGCCAATAGCCGGATCGCGGGCCAGCCTTTGCGTGGCGAGGGCGAGGTCAGTTTGCGCGCCGATACGCTCAAGGTTCCGAACTTGTTGTTGGTGGCGGGTGACAACCGTCTGAGCGTGCAGGGCGAACTGGCGCAGGCGCAATCGACGCTGGCGTTCAAGCTCGATGCCCCCAATCTCGCGCAGTTGGGGCCGGCGTTCGGCGGGGCGATGACGGCTAGCGGCACCGTCCGCGGTAACCTGCGCAAGCCGGCCGTGACGGCTGACTGGAGCGCGTCCAGCGTGCGTTTGCCCGGTGCCCTGCAGATTGCCAGTTTGCAAGGCAAGGCCGATGTGCGAATCGATCCGCAGCAAGCGTTTTCGCTCGATCACGCCGTCGTCGAGGCCGAGGCTCGCGGTCTCAAGAATGCGGCACAACAACTCGATAGTCTGACGGCGCGGTTTGATTTTTCAACCCGGCAGCAAGCCCCGCTGGCGATCACGATCGCTGGAAATGGCTTGCGCGCCAGCGGGATCGTGGCCGAGCAGTTTGCGCTGACGGTGACTGGTACGACCGCGCAGCACTTGCTGACGGCCAGCATTAATGAGCCGTCGCAACGCTGGCGTGTTGGTGCAACCGGTGGTCTGGCTTCACTGGGACCGGATACGCGTTGGCAAGGGCGCATTGACTCGCTTGATGGTAGCGGTAAATTCAGTCTGAAGCTGCTGGCGCCGGCACCGCTTTCGGTGTCCCGACAGCGCCTGGCACTCGATGATTTCCGGCTGCAAACGGATAACACGACGCTGACGGTCGAGCAATTTCTGAGCGACAACAAGGGCATCTCTACACGCGGACGTTTTGCCCGCCTCGATGTGGCGGCGCTGCTGAAGGCGCTGCAGCAGACACCGCCGGTGACGACCGACCTGAAGCTGGGTGGCAGCTGGAACTTGCAGATGGCTGACGCGCTCAGCGGCCGCCTGCAAATCCAGCGCGAGCAGGGTGACCTGACCGTGCGCGGTAGCAAGCCGGTGGCGCTGGGCCTGACACGACTCGAAGCGGTACTGGACGCCACCGATGGACGGCTTGATGCCCGGATTGCGATCGAAGGACAACAGCTCGGCCGCATTGCCGTGTCGGGCAATACGACGACCGGCCGCGGTGATACGCGCTTCACATTACCACCTGACGCCGCGCTTAATGCGTCGGTCAAGCTGACAATCCCGGCGCTGAACTGGGTCGGTCCGCTGGCGATGGCCGGGCTGGTTACCGAAGGCCAGTTGCAAAGTGTAATCACGGTTAGCGGCAGCCTCGCGCAGCCGCGCTTCGGAGGCAATATTGCCGCTAGCGGTCTGCGTGTGTTGCTGGCGGAGCAGGGTATTGATTTACGCAAAGGTGTGCTCGACAGCACCTTTGAGGGCGAGCGTTTGCTGCTACGCAAACTGCATTTTGAAAGCGGCAGCGGCACGCTGGATGCGAGTGGTCCGATCAATCTGACCAGCGGTTTGCCGGAAGCGCAAATCAGTTTGAAAGCCGATCATTTTCCGCTGCTCAATCGCAGCGACCGCAAGCTGGTGTTGAGCGGCCGGAGCGACATCGGCTGGCGCGATCAGCGGGCCACGATTAGTGGCGCCTTCAAGGTGGATTCCGGCAGCTTCGATCTCGGGCGCGCCGATGCGCCAGAGTTGTCCAGCGATGTGGTGATACTCGGAAGTACGACCAAAAGCGGACAGCGGGTGGCTGCCACAATTGATGTGGGTATCGACCTTGGTACGGGTGTGGCACTGAGCGGCCGTGGTCTCGATGCACTGCTCAACGGTAACCTGCGTCTGCTCAGCACCAGCGGCGAACCGTTGCGCGCACAAGGAACGCTCAACATCGAGCGTGGTACCTACAGTGCCTATGGGCGCAAGCTGGCGATCGAACAGGGTGTGCTGCGGTTCAATGGCCCTTTGAACAATCCTTCGCTTGATATTTTGGCGATGCGGCGCGGTACTGAAGTCGAGGCCGGTGTGGCTGTGCGCGGAACGGTGCTGGTGCCGCGTGTCACGCTGGTGTCCGAGCCGACCGTGCCGGATGCCGAGAAACTGTCATGGCTGGTACTCGGACGCCCGCTGGCCAGTGCCGGTAGCGGGGATGCCGGGGCGCTGCAAGCCGCCGCGGCGTCGCTGTTGTCGCAGGGGGCTGCGGCAGGAGTGGAGTCACAATTGGCATCGTCGTTCGGGCTGGAAAATTTTAGCGTCGGCAAGAGTAACGATGGATTGCAGCAGCGTATCGTTACCGTCGGCAAGCAAATTTCGGCACGTCTGTATGTCAGCTATGAACAGGGGCTGGAAAATACCAGCAGCGTGCTGCATTTCAAGTACACGCTCACTCCCAAACTGACGCTGGAAGCCGAAGCAGGAGCGCGTAGCGCCTTGTCACTGTTCTATAACCTGGTGTTTGACTGACCCGATGAATTAGGTGTCGGCGCGATAAGGTGATAACTCATGCACGACGACGCCGACATCATCGGGCACCTCTGTTAGCCAATCGCCGGAGCCGATCGCTCGCAAGGCATCCTGATAGCCCTGTTCCCAGCGCCAGGTAACCGACCCTTTTGAAAAATTGATGTCCTTCGATGCCATGTGCCAGTCACGTCCGGCATACGGCAAACGCACGATGTGCATTGTGGTGTCACATCCCAACGCAGCCAGTTGTCTGATGTCGTCGACTGTTTTCAGTTCATCGGGCAGCTTGCCATGTACTGCGTGCAGGGTACGGCGCAGGTTATGCAGTTTCAGGTATTCGGTGATGACCTGCCGGGAACGTGATGCAAACATCACGTCTTTTTGACGGGTTTGAACCTGATCCAGCGTAACCGGTTCCGGCCCGTCGGCACTCCACAAGTCCACCATGAAACATAGCGTATTCATGCGCGGTTCGTCGTCGAGCACGGTGTCGAGCGGCGTATTCGAATACAAACCGCCATCCCAATAGAGCTCACCATCAATTCGCACTGGTGCAAAGCCGGGCGGCAAAGCGCCGCTGGCCATGATGTGCTCCACGCCGAGGTGTTGCCGGGCATTGTCGAAGCTGGTCAGCCCGCCGGTGGTGACCTTCAATGCATTGACGCTTAAACGCATCCGGTCTTTTGAATTGAGCAGATCGAAATCGACCAGTTCGGTCAGCGTTTTTTTCAAGGCGCTGGTGTCATAAAAGCTCGCAAACTCAGGGTCGACCGCCATCCCGAGCGGGAACAGGCTAAAGGGCCGTGGAGTAAAAAATCCCGGTACGCCGCGTGTCATGGCATCCATGGTGGCGAACATCGTATTGAGACGGCGCGCTTCATCCGTCACCTGATTGAGGTCGAAGCCATCGGCATGCGACACGCGGTCCCAGAATTCGCGCAAACGTGACATGCGCATCGACTTGTGATTGCCGGCGATCAGTGCCGCATTGATCGCGCCGATGGAGGTTCCGACTACCCAGTCGGGTGTCAGGTCGTGTTCATCGAGGGCCTGATAGATGCCGGCCTGGTAGGCGCCGAGTGCGCCTCCGCCTTGCAGTACTAGCGCAATGCGCTGTTTGTTTGGCTTCTTTAGTTTAGTGATCGGGGTTGGTTTCATGAACGAACGGTATCACGAACAAAATCAGAAAAATTGCGACCACTCCGACATCCAGTCAGGCAGTACTGCGGCTTCCATCGGTTTGGCTATGTAGTACCCCTGGCCATACGTACAACCCATTTTTTTCAACAGGTCCCATTCTTCACGGGTTTCAATGCCAACTGCGACTGACAAGCGGTCCAGTTTTGTGGCCAGCGCCAGCGACGAACTCAGTACCAGAGCAAGCGCGCTGTTCTCTGCGGCGCCGGCAACAAAGGAGCGATCGATCTTGAGTTCGGAGAACGGGATGCGCAACAGTTGTTGCATGCTGGTGTTACCGGTGCCGTAGTCATCGACCGATAGTTCGAAGCCTTTCATGCGCAGTCGCAGCATGTTTTCAAGGCAGGCCGGTGTTTCGCTGCGCAGTGCTGATTCGGTAATCTCGAAAATCACAAATGGCGTTTCGAGGCGATGCGCAGCGACCTGTTCGGCAATCCGGTCGGCGATGCGCGGATCGAGCAACAAGGCGGAACCAAGATTGATCGAGACCGAGATCAGGAAGCCGGCGTCATGCCAGCTACGACATGCCGCGGCGGACTGGTCAATCATGGTGCTGGTGAGTCGGTCGAGTTGTTGATGTTGTTCCAGAACGGGTATGAAGTGAGCCGGCAGAACGATTCCAAAACTTGGATGATGCCAGCGTGCAAATGCCTCTACACCACGGATTTGGCCACTGGTTAGTTCCACTTTGGGTTGAAACCACGGATGTATCTGGTTGTCGTCGATCGCCTGGATAATGTCGTCGATGCTGAACAATGGGGTGATCATCGTCTCGCAGTAGGCCTCGATGCGACGGCGTGCCGTATAGCTGCAAATTAATGCGCTGAGGGTTTCGTTGGTGACGGGCTCTTGTACGAAGCCAAGTAAGGTGATGCCATAGGCCTTGGACATGGTTTCGACTGAAAAAATCAGCGCAGGATCAACGACACCGGACATGATGATCGCCGTAGCGCTATCAAAGTCACCCATGTGGCGGATCATTTCCATACCGTCCATGCCAGGCATTTGCAGATCAATGAAACCGATATCGATGGATTGCGATTGGTCTTGTAATACTGCCAAGGCGGATGCGCCATCTGGTGAGTCGATGACGTTACGAGCGCCCAGATTATCTAGCACGAGGCCCAGTTGATGACGCTGCAATGCATCCTCTTGTACGACGAGAAAATTCATGTCCGCGATATTCATAACTTTCTCTGCAGAAATTTGTAGGGAGGTCTGTTCATCAGAAGGGAAATCTTGTAATCAACATTATACGATTGCCATTTACTAAAAGTAACTTTTTTAGGGATAAGAAAAAGATAATGAGACTGTATTTAATATTAAATATTGTGTAGTGATTAATAACTCTTGGAACTTTCATTCCGATTAGATCGACTTAAAGGGTAAGCAGAATAAAAAAATTTCCCAAAGTGCAACAGTACGGAGAAAAAATGACAACCAAATTACTCAACTCGTCGGATGTAATCGACATCATGGTCTCGGTGGTACATGCACAGATTGACACCGAACCCTGCCGCGCGCGCTATCGTGAAGCGCTCAACAGTCTGGTACGACTGGCTCGCGCCGAGCAAATGCTGGAACTTCAACGTGATTTCAATAAATTAACTCAATTTTGTGACACCCGCTCTCATTACTAAGCGCCAACCCGTGATTGCCTTGCAGGGGGATAATCACGGTTCTCTTAACAATGACGCTACCCGATGATGCAATTGCCTGTCCGTCCCGATACGCCTTGTGTGGCTGTTTGCTCGACTACCTTCGATGATGTCTGCCGTGGCTGCGGTCGCACCGTCGCGGAAGTCGCTCAATGGGTTTTCTTGAGTGACTCTGACAAAGAACGCGTCTGGGAGCGACTCATCGCCGAGGGTTATCCCCGGCGTGCTGGATAATTTGCTTACGCAACAAAGCCTTGCGGATTGTTACTCTGCCAGCGCCAGTGATCGGCGCACATCTCGGCGATTCCCCGTTGAGCTTTCCAGCCAAGCAGATCCAGCGCCTTGCCGGCGTCGGCAAAACATTTGGCAATATCGCCAGGGCGCCGCGCGGTGATTTGATAGGGAACCTGCCGGGCGCTGGCGATTTCGAAGGCTTTCACAACCTCCAGTACGCTATATCCATCGCCAGTGCCGAGATTGACCGTGAAGCCTTTATTGCTGCCAAACAGTTCTCGTAACGCGGCAACATGCCCGATTGCGAGGTCGACCACGTGGATGTAATCCCTCATACCTGTACCGTCGACCGTCGGATAATCGTTTCCGTAGACGGATAATTGTTTTAGCCGACCGACGGCGACCTGAGCCACATAAGGCATCAGATTGTTCGGTATGCCGCGCGGATCTTCACCGATTAATCCGCTCGCATGGGCGCCGACCGGGTTGAAGTAGCGTAATACGCCGATGGCCCAGGCCGGATCGGATTTCGCCAGATCTCCCAATAATTCTTCAACCATCAGCTTTGATCTGCCATAGGGATTGGTGGCTGAGAGCTTCGCATCCTCGCGAATCGGCACACTTTCCGGATCGCCATAGACCGTTGCTGAAGAGCTGAAAACAATGTGGCATACACCGCCACGCTGCATTTCTTCCAGCAGGATGATGGTTCCGCCTACGTTGTTATCGTAGTACATCAATGGTTTGGTAACGGATTCGCCGACTGCTTTTAATCCTGCAAAATGTATCACTGCATCGATCCTGCTGTGGCTGAAGATGTCCCGCAGTACGGTGCGCTCCCTTACATCCCCTTCTTGGAAAATGACCGGACGGCCGGCGATCCGGTGGACCCGCTCGAGCGACAAGGGCGAGCTATTGCACAGGTTGTCGAGTGCGATGACGTCGTAGCCGGCAGCGAGTAATTCGACGCAGGTATGGGAGCCGATGAAGCCGGCGGCACCGGTGACCAGAATGGTTTTTTTACTTGTCATTAAAGGCTGTCGTAAAAGGGTTTAAAGGCCGGATTGTGGCCGTGTGTTTTGCTGTTTTAATTAATTGTACTTGACCGGTCCGTGGTCATTGAGTAGTCACATCGTTGTCATATCTTCCATGAACGCTTCGCGGCATGAAATTTAATTGGCAATATCGTTTATATCAATTCACGATAACGTACACTCCCCGCTGGTTAATTGTGTCGCAATCATAGAAAAGAGAGATGGCATGTTCGCTGCAGTAGATTTGGGATCGAACAGTTTTCGTCTGCACATCGGGCGTTATGAAGAGGGTGCGATTCGTATCGTCAAGACCGCCCGGGAACCGATTCGCTTGGGAGCCGGTCTGGACAGCGAAGGCAATCTTACTGAGGCGGCGATGCAGTCGGCGATTGCCTGCCTGATGCGTTTTGCCGATGTATTAAGTGCCTATCCATTAACTGCAGTGCGGGTGGTGGCGACCAACACCATGCGCATTGCAAACAATGCGGCGCAATTCTTGCCACTGGCTGAAAAAGCGATTCGGCATCCGATCGAGATCATTTCTGGCGAAGAAGAAGGGCGGCTAATCTATCTGGGCGTAGCCAGCACGCTGGATATTGAGCATGAACGTCGCCTGGTTATTGACATCGGTGGTGGTTCGACCGAACTGGTGCTGGGGTTTGGTCCGGAGATCGAACGTGTCGAGTCATTTGGGATCGGGACCGTAAAGCAAAGTGCGACATTTTTTTCTGACGGAAACATCACAAGCGCTGCATACGAAAAGGCCATTCTTTCAGCGCGGTCGGTGTTCGAGGATGCCGCTCCGCCGTACCATCCGCGTTTCTGGAATGTGGCCTATGGCTCGTCAGGCACCATACGCGTAATTGCCGAGGTGATTGCCCGTAATGGCTTGGGTGACGGTCGCTTGTCGGTTTCCGGCCTGGATGCGCTAATGCGCCGTTTTATCGATGCCGGTCAGATTAATAAAATTGATTTGGCAGGCATGAAGCCGGAGCGAGCTGCGGTGATGGTCGGTGGACTAGCGATCCTGATCGGATTGATGCAAGAGCTCGGTATCAGCTCGTTAGCGCCGATCGAAGCGGGGCTGCGGATGGGGGTGCTTTGGGAGTTGCAGTTGCGTGCAACCAAGCGCGACAGAAGGGAGCAATCAGTGCGTAGCTTCTTGCAGCGTTTCCGGGCCGATGAGAGACGCGCCAGCCAGGTTGCTGTTTCCGCCAGTGCGATCTTTACCCAACTCAAGCCGGCGTCCGATACGTGCACAAAGTTGTTGCGCTGGAGCGCGCTGTTACATGAAGTCGGGATTGCGATTTCCCAGAGCGGCTACCACAAACATGCGGCGTACATGATTGAACACGGTGATTTGCCAGGATTTACGACTCGTGAGCAGCGCATGATGAGTGCGTTAATACTGGGACAAAAGGGCAATTTACGGAAACTCAACGACACGCTTTCTGATCCTGATTTCGCCAAGGCGGTATTGGCCATGCGACTCGCGGTCTTGTTGATGCATGCACGTATTGATGTAGATTTGGGCCAACTTCGTCCTCGCATGAAGGGGAAGATTGAAATCGAAATTCGGCATGACCTGATTGTTCTTCACCCGACTCTTGCCTACTGGATGGATAAAGAGCGCGAATGCTGGCTCGAAGTCGGAGTCGATTTCCTAGTTCGCTACATTGGTTAGCTTCTTTGTTGCAACGTAATATTAAACAGTTTATATTGTTTATACGATTATTAAAAAACGAGGAAAATATGACAACCGACTCAACGTCTAAAGCATCGGTAAAAAAGCCAGTCGCTAATGCTGCTCCAGCCAAGGCGACTGTTGCCGCCCCGGTAAAGCCGACCGCTACTGCATCGGCAAAACCGGCCGCTGCAGCTAAATCCATCACGGTAAGGAGCAGCCGCGCAAAGCCCGCCGTTGTCGCGCCTGCTGCGCGTTCAAAGTTGCCTGCCAAGCCGCCTGTCAAGGTCCCCGCTAAAGCCAAAGCTAGCCCGCCGATTGCGTTTCCAAAGAGTTCGCCTGCATCTGTCGTAATTTCAGAGGTGAAGGAAAAAGTCAAAAAAGCAAAACTCATACGAGACAGTTTCACGATGCCAGAGATGGAATATGCAGTGCTGGGAGAAGTCAAAAAGAATTGTTTGAAAGCGGGTTTCGAAGTGAAAAAAAGTGAGCTTTTGCGTATCGGTGTTGTGTTGATACGGGATCTCGATCTGGCAGCATTGAAAAGCGCTGTAGGTGCGCTTTCTCCCTTGAAGCCTGGTCGTCCAAGAAAAGAAAAGTAAAACTTACTGTACCCCTGGATTGTTGTCATGTCATGAAACTGACATTTCTTTGTCATTTGGTTGAAGTAATCGGCAGTTAGGCTTTGGTCGTGATAACGATTAGGGTAAAAAATGCGATTTCATACGACGACAGCAACTAGCGGCACGCCTGATCCTGCAACTCTGTGCCTGAGTGTCGCAAGTACTGAGGAAGAGGTGCGTGAAGTTCAGCGCCTGCGGTACAAGGTTTTCATAGAGAGCATGGGCCTGTCTGCTCTTGAAAATCGGGATGGGTTAGACCGTGATGAATTCGATCTTTGCTGTGATCATCTGATTGTCCGAGATACGCGTTCGCTCAAAGTAGTTGGTACTTATCGAGTAATGAGCCCGCAGGCTGCGCGCAAAATGGGGCAGTACTATTCCGAAAAGGAATTCGACCTGAGTCGACTGGACAACCTTCGGCCGCGCGTTGCTGAAGCAGGACGGGCCTGTATTCATCCGGATTACCGCAGCGGCGGTGTGATTATGCTGTTGTGGGCGGGCCTTGCCGCATTCATGAAAAAAGAGCAATGCGAGTATCTCATCGGATGCGCAAGCATCAGTCTGACCGACGGTGGACACAATGCCGCAGCGCTATATCGAGGATTGAGCGAGAACAATATTGCACCATTGGAATATCGAGTGACACCCCATTTGCCGTTTCCAATTGATGGTCGCGAACCAATTGATTCGCCACAGACACCGCCACTGTTGAAAGGATATTTACGCAGCGGTGCATGGGTTTGCGGAGAGCCAGCATGGGATCCAGACTTTCACAGCGCAGATTTATTCATGCTGTTGCCACTTGTCAAACTCGACAGCCGCTATGCACGGCATTATCTTGGTGCTAAATCAACATGATAGGTACATCTGGATTTTTGTTGATGAATGCTCATTGAATTGAGTTCCTGGTGCGAGACTGTTCGTGAAAGTTCCTGACTGCGATGTTTCAATAATCAATGGTGCTGGGCGGCTGGGTAAAGCTGTGACGTTACGGTGGAATGGCATCGGTTCTGCTTTCCGATTTGGACGTTTATTACATGCTAAAATTCGTCAACGTAAAGGTAGTTCCTTTGCTGCATGATGTGATTTATCAAACGAAGAAATGGAAGATGGTCATGACACCACGAACTACGACGATAATAGGCAGTCGATATTAGTCGGGCTTTTTCGTCGATAAATCACTGAAAAGCGCGACAGGATCGCGTTTTTTTTCGTATAGATTTTCCTTGATTCGTCACTCTCACTCTTCATTCAATTCAATTCAATTATCTGGCATTGGCCCACTGCCGTGTCATGGAGCTAAAAATGGTTTCAGTTCGTCTTCCAGACGGTTCGCAACGCCAGTTTGATCAGGCCGTGACGGTGGCGCAGGTTGCCGCCAGTATCGGTGCCGGTCTCGCGAAGGCAGCACTTGCAGGCAAAATTAATGGCAAGGTTGTTGATACCTCGTTTTTGATTGATCAGGACGTCGATTTGGCGATTTTGACTGACAAGGACGCAGAAGGTTTAGACGTAATTCGTCACTCAACCGCTCATCTGCTGGCCTACGCCGTAAAAGAGTTATTTCCGGAAGCACAAGTCACTATTGGTCCCGTCATCGATAACGGCTTCTATTATGATTTTTCGTACAAGCGGCCTTTCACCCCGGAAGACCTCGTTGTTATCGAAAAGAAAATGTTCGAGTTGGCGAAGCGAGACGAGCAAGTAACCCGTCAGGTCATGACGCGTGATGATGCCGTCGCCTACTTCCTCTCGATCGGTGAGGCATACAAGGCGGAGTTGATTGGCGCAATTCCAGTCGATCAGGAAGTGTCGCTCTATACAGAAGGCAAATTTACGGATTTGTGTCGCGGCCCCCACGTGCCATCGACCGGCAAGCTTAAAGTGTTCAAGCTGATGAAGTTGGCGGGTGCTTACTGGCGCGGAGATTCTAAGAACGAGATGCTGCAACGAATCTACGGAACAGCCTGGGCCCGGAAAGAGGACCAGGAAGCCTATTTGCACATGCTGGAAGAGGCAGAGAAGCGGGATCATCGAAAGCTGGGGAAGTTATTAGATCTTTTCCACTTTCAGGAGGAGGCTCCAGGGATGATTTTCTGGCATCCAAAGGGGTGGTCGGTCTGGCAACAGGTTGAGCAGTACATGCGTCGCGTCTATCAAGACAATGGCTATCAGGAAGTCAAAGCGCCACAGATCTTGGATATTAGCTTGTGGGAAAAATCCGGTCACTGGGAAAACTACAAGGAAAACATGTTTACAACCGAGTCAGAAAACCGGTCGTACGCACTGAAGCCGATGAACTGCCCAGGTCACGTTCAAATCTTCCGGTCAGATATGCGCTCTTACCGTGATCTTCCGCTGCGCTATGGTGAGTTCGGTCAATGCCATCGCAATGAGCCATCGGGTTCTCTGCATGGAATTATGCGTGTGCGCGGATTTACTCAGGATGATGGTCATATTTTTTGTACGGAAGACCAGATACTGGAGGAGTGCGTTGCCTACACTGCGTTGTTGCACAAGGTCTACGCCGATTTTGGTTTTGCAGACATCACTTATAAAGTGGCAACGCGACCAGAAAAACGTGTTGGCTCCGAAGAAGCCTGGGATAAAGCGGAAAATGCCCTGATCGCCTCTTTAGAGCGTTCCGGTTGCAACTATGAAATTTCGCCAGGTGAGGGTGCTTTTTATGGTCCGAAGATCGAATATACGTTAACAGATGCGATTGGTCGTGCTTGGCAATGTGGCACGATGCAGGTCGATTTCTCGATGCCTATTCGACTTGGTGCCGAGTATGTCGCAGAAGACAATACCCGCAAAGTACCTGTAATGCTGCACCGTGCGATTCTGGGTTCTTTTGAGCGTTTCATTGGCATGCTCCTGGAAAATTACTCAGGAGCGCTGCCGATGTGGCTTGCTCCAGTGCAGGTCGTTGTGCTGAATATTTCTGAAGGTCAGGCTGACTATGCGCGTAACGTAACTCAATCCCTGAGGAAACAAGGATTTAGGGTGGAGTCCGATTTGCGCAACGAGAAAATAACCTATAAAATACGCGAGCATTCCGTCCAGAAGGTTCCCTACATCATAGTAGTAGGTGATAAAGAGCGTGATGCAGCAACAGTGGCCGTGCGTGCGCGAGGAAACGCTGATCTGGGTGCGATGTCAATCGATGAATTGATTGGCCGACTCTCTTCCGAAATAGAAGCGAAATCCTGAAGAAGGTAACGCCCTGGCGCAACAGCACCGCCGGTTAAATTGATTTTAAAAGGAAATTACAATAGCTACTGACAAGTCACATCGCATCAACGGCGAGATTACTGCACCTGAGTTGCGTTTGAGCGGCGTAGAAAACGAAGCACTTGGCATCATTACGCTCGCTGAGGCCTTCCGCAT
>CAILRJ010000057.1 GCA_903836575.1 uncultured Burkholderiales bacterium | reverse complement strand
GGATCGAGCTGGCGCGGCTGCCCGGCAGCACCGGCGATCTTCTGAGATGACGCTGGCGCTACAGTACTGGCCGGGACCACTGATGATGCCGGCATCGGGCTTGTTGCTGATCGGTTTGCGCACGCCGCAAGGCGAAGACCGCACCCAAGCGCGCCGGCTGGTGCGGCAGGCGCTGGACGAGGTGTCCGCAGGGGCTAACGTGTCGATCTCGCATGCATCCGGCTTCTCGGTGGCAGCCGTGCATAGTCATGGCCCGGTCGGTATCGATCTGATGCGGCTAGACGAACAGCTGATGCCGGACTGGGAAGCTGTGGCGCGGGACTATCTCGGTCCCGCTGCGCTGGCGCGACTTGCCGGTTGCCGTGACGAGCACCGTGCCGTCTGCTTTGCGCAAGAGTGGACCCGGCGTGAAGCACAGCTCAAGCACCACGGCTGCGGGCTGGTGGAATGGGCGCGCGCACCAGTGATGCAAAACAGTGGTTGTCTGATGCTGACGTTACCGCAAGGGTATGTCGGCGCCGTGGTGGTCGACTAGTTCCCCTCGGTCGGACCGCACGTCCACGCCCTTGTCAACCGGCTGGCAGCGAGACCTCTGCATTTTCTACGCCTCGATCAAATTGCGGGAGCAGCATCTCCACCAGTCGTGCCACGCAGTCCTCTGCGCTCGCTTCCGCCGTATCCAGCGAGAGCGCCGGAGCGACTGGCGACTCGTAATCTGCGGAAATACCGGTGAAGTTTGCAATCAAGCCGGCGCGCACTTTTTGATACAGTCCTTTGGGATCGCGCCTCTCGCAAATGGCAAGCTCCGTGGAGACATGTACCTCCAGAAAGCGATCCGCGCCAACGATGCCTCTGGCTACCTCGCGGCCGGCCCTCGTTGGTGAAATCAGCGCAACAATGGCGATGATTCCGGCGTCATTGAACAGCGCGGCAATTTCGGCGGTACGCCGGACATTTTCCTCCCGGTCGCTCCCGGAAAAACCAAGATCGGCATTGATCCCCTGCCGCAATCCGTCGCCATCCAGCACAGTCGCCAATTGACCCAGCTCGAGCAACCGGCTCTCGAGTGCAAACGCAATGGTCGATTTACCCGCCCCGGAAAGCCCGGTCAGCCAGACGGTCGAAGGACGCTGACCGAGCAATTCGCGCCGTCTTGCCGCGTGCACGTTGCGCGGATGCGGTGTGATGTGGCGGGACGCGTACGCCGGCTTGTCATCGTCAATTGCGGTTCGCTCTTCCATCACGATGTCTCCTTGCAGGTTTTAGCGGCAAATTGATTGGACTCGTCTTTCAGATTAACTCAGGTAAGGCCACATGGTCTGCGCTGCTCGCTTCAGTGTCATGATGCGCAACGGCGATGTCAGCAACGAAGGCGTCGCCATCGCCGGACCACAACGGTATCCGATTACCACTGTCGATCACAACGCTAACAATCAACACCTGACACCCGGGCACCACTTGTCTCCAACGGCAAACGCAATACAAACACCGACCCATCACCCACTGTGCTTGTCACTTCCAGCGTCCCGCCATGTGCCTCTGCCAGTTGCCGGGCAATATACAAACCCAGCCCGAGACCCTCGCGCACGGTGTTCATACCGACCCGTTCGAACGGCGCAAAGATACGTTGCTGGTCCTCAAGGGCGATACCGTCACCGTGATCGCGCACGGTGACGACAGCCTGGCCGGACTCGCAGGACAAACCCACGTCGATCGGCTTGCGTGCGCCGTAGCGCAACGCGTTGGTCAGCAAATTGATGATGATTTGCTCGACCCGGAAATCATCCCAGTTACCGCAGAGACTCCCGGATGCCTGCAACGTAATGCGGCTACCGGCGACGTCCGCCTGTGGTCCAAGGTCGCTGACAACTTGATGCAGCAGCACCGACAAGTCCATCTCGGCGGCCCGGATCGACAGCTTGCCGCTGCGAATGCGCGAGACATCGACCATGTCGTGTATCAGCCGGATCATGCTTTTGATCTGCCGCCCGTCGCGCGCTACCATGCGCCGCAACTGGTCCGGCGCAAAAGCCTCGGTATTGCCACGATCGAGATGCATGCCGCGCAACTGGGTTTCCAGCAGCAAGGTGTTGAGTGGTGTACGCAATTCGTGCGCGACCATCGACATGAAATCATCGCGCAGTTGCAGCGAGTAACGCAGCTCGTCTTTCATGACCTGCAATTCGCACCGGCTTTTTTCCAGCGCTTCGACCTGACGTGCCATGTCGTTTTGCTGCCGGCGCATCGCAACAAAGACGTTAACCTTGCTTTGCACCGCGGCGATGTCGAGCGGCTTGTACAAGAAATCGACCGCACCGGTTTCATAGCCCTTGAACGCATGGTTGAGTTCCTTGCCGGCTGCGCTGACGAACACGATGGGAATCGTGCGCGTGCGCTCGGTGCCGCGCATCAGTTCGGCCAGTTCGAAACCATCCATCCCCGGCATCATCACGTCGAGAATGGCGAGGGCAAATTCATGTTCGAGCAACAGCGCCAGCGCGGCTTCGCCGGAGCGCGCCTGGTAGACGATGCGATCGTCCTGCTCGATAATTTTCGAGAGCGCCAGCAAGTTTTCAGGCAGGTCATCGACGATCAGCAATTTGATGCGGGCGGGTTCAATAATCAGTTCTGCAATAGGTTCGGCAATAGATTCGGCCATCGGTTCCGCCTTGAATTGAGCCATTAATGTAGCTCCTGAGTCAGCTACTGAGTCAGCTACTAAGTCAGCTACCCAATCAGCCATTAAACATTCTCCAATACGCTCTTGCGGTAAATGCGCTCGCCCTTGACGAGCGCTTCGAACTGCGTGGCATGGGTAGAAAAATCGAGACTCTCTTTGCTGCCGAGACCAAGAAATCCGCGATGGCAAAGCGATTCGTGGAACAACCCGAGTGCACGCTCCTGCAAGTTCCGGTTGAAATAGATCATCACGTTACGACAGCAGATCAGGTGGGTCTCCGAAAACACGCTATCGGTCGCCAGACTGTGGTCGGAAAAACTGACCCGCTCCAGCAGTGCCCGGTCGAACAACGCCGCCCCATACGCAGCAGTATAGTAATCAGACAGATTGGCATGCCCGCCTGCCTGCTGATAGTTCAATGCATACTCGCCCATCCGGTCCAGCGCATACACGCCCTTGCGGGCCCGATCCAGCGAGTGCGGATTGATGTCGGTGGCGTACAAGATACAGCGTTCCAGCAAACCTTCTTCATGCAGCAGGATGGCCATCGACAGCACTTCTTCGCCGGTACTGCAACCGGCGATCCAGATCTTCAGTGACGGATAGGTTTTCAGGAACGGTACGACCTGCTCGCGCAGGGCCAGAAAATACGAGGGATCACGAAACATCTCGCTGGTCGGAATCGTCAGGTATTGCAGCAGCCGGGCAAACGCCTCGTCATCATGCAGCACGCGCGACTGCAATTCGGACACCGTCCGGCAATCCATCTGCACCATGGCATGCAGTATGCGACGTGCCTGCGAGGTCTCCGAGTAATCCCGGAAGTCATAGCTGTAGCGCAGATAGATGGCCTCGATCAGCAGGCGTATTTCGATCTCACCGGTCGACAGCGACTGCATCACAGACGCTCCATGCTCGGCAGCCAAACCCTTAACAGCGAGTACAACCGGTCCAGGTCGACCGGCTTGGCGAGGTAGTCCGAGGCACCGGCACTGAGACAGCGCGCCTGATCATCCTTCATCGCCTTGGCGGTGATCGCAATGATCGGCAAATTGCGAAAACGCGAGTCGGCACGAATACGGCGGGTGGCTTCGAGGCCGTCCATGCCGGGCATCATCACGTCCATCAGGATCAGGTCGACATCAGCAATCGCATCAAGCTGGCTGAGTGCCTCGAAGCCGTTGCGTCCGACCACCACCGTCAGGCCCTGATGTTCGAGCGCACTGGTCATCGAAAAAATATTACGTACGTCATCATCGACCAGCAAGACGCGGCGGCCCTCGAACACGCGATCGCGGTTGCGTGCCGCCTTGAGCATGCCCTGACGCTCCAGCGACAGTTCGGATTCGACCTTGTGCAGAAACAGCGTGACTTCGTCGAGCAACCGCTCGGGCGAGCGCGCGCCCTTGATGATGATCGAGCGTGAATACTTTTGCAGATTGGTTTCTTCGTCGCGCGTGAGGTTGCGCCCGGTATAGACAATCACCGGCGGAAACGCACTGACCAGATCGGACCCCATCCGCTGCAGCAGTTCGTGGCCCTGCATGTCGGGCAGCGACAGGTCGATGATCATGCAATCGTAAGTCACGCTGTGCAGCAACGCCATCGCTTCTTCGCCGGAGGCCACCGCCGTGATCTCGACATCATCATCGCCGATCAGATGCATCACACTTTCGCGCTGCCGCACATCGTCTTCCACCAGCAGGACGCGCTTGATCGTCTGGCTGGTTTGCCCATCGATTTGCGCGAAAATTTGCTCTAGCCGTGCCCGCGTGGCCGGCTTGGTTACGTAGCCGGCAGCGCCCTGCTGCAGCGCCGTGCGGGCCCGGTCGGAACCGGAAATAATGTGGACCGGAATATGCCGGGTGGCCGGATCCGCTTTCAGGCATTGCAGCACGGCCATACCGGAACCATCGGGCAAGCCGAGGTCCAGCAGGACGGCATCAGGCAGGTAACTGCCCGCCATTTCAAGGCCGTCGGTGGCACCGTGCGTGACCAGACACTGGTAGTCCATGTCGTGCGCCAGCTCGAACAGGATGCGGGCAAAGACGGGATCATCCTCGATCACCAGCAAGGTACGGCCCGCGCTGAACAAATGCAGGCGGTCATCGCTAAATATGGCGGCCGGCACAGGAAATCCCGTGCACGGCACGACAGCGGGCGCACTCGATGCGCGCGGACTGGCCGCCGCGACGACCGGTACCGCCTCTGGTGCCAGGGTATCGATGGCCGCCGGCAACACCAACGTGAATGTACTGCCTTCGCCAGCCACGCTGGTCAGCGTGATCGCCCCTCCCAGCAAGGCCGCCAGATCGCGCGAGATCGATAGACCCAGTCCGGTGCCACCGTAGCGCCGGCTGGTGGTACCGTCGGCTTGGCGGAAGGCTTCAAAAATGACTTCCTGCTGGTTGGCGGCAATGCCGATACCGGAGTCGCTGACACGGAAGGCAATCATGCCGTCGGCTTGCTGCGTCACCACCAGCGCAACCTGCCCGCGCTCGGTGAATTTGACCGCGTTCGAGAGCAGGTTTTTGAGAATCTGCTCAAGACGCTGGCGATCAGTAAAGATGCTGGCCGGCGCATCGGCGTCGAGTTGAGCAGAAAATGCCAGCTTCTTCTCCTGAGTCATCGGGTCAAACGTCATCCGCAACGATGCCATCAACTGCTCCAGCGGAATCACGTCAGGTGCCAGTTCGAGCTTGCCGGCCTCAACTTTTGAAATATCAAGGATGTCATTGATCAGCACCAGCAAATCGTTGCCCGCCGCATAAATCGTTTCGGCAAAACGAATCTGCTCCTCGTTGAGATTGCCGGGCCGGTTATCGGCCAGCAGCTTGGCCAGAATCAGTGAACTGTTGAGCGGCGTGCGCAACTCGTGCGACATGTTGGCCAGGAACTCGGACTTGTAATTGCTGGCGCGCTGCAGTTCATGGGCGCGTTCTTCCAGTTCAGACTGCACGATGCCGAGGTCGGTATTTTTCCGGTCCAGCGCGACCGCCTGCAGTCCGAGCTGATGGTTGCTCTGCTCCAGTTCGTCCTTCTGGTTTTCGAGGATGGACTGGGTCACTTCGAGCGCGTGTGACTGCTCTTCCAGTTCCTCATTGGACGCTCGCAGCTCTTCCTGCTGCGCCTGCATTTCTTCATTGAGCTCCTGCGTCTGGGCCAGCACGTCCTGCAAACGGGCCCGATACAGCACGGCTTGCAACGCACTACCAATATTGGCGGCTAACAATTCAAGCAACTCGCTGCCGCGTTCGGCCGGGGCGTGCAGGAAGCCCAGTTCGAGCACCCCATTGACATGGCCGTCGTGCGTCAGCGGCAGCAACAGCAAATGGCGTGGCGCCATCTGGCCCAGCCCGGTACGGATGTTGAGGTAGGTCTCGGGCAGATCATGCAGTTGTAGCAAACGGGAACTGAGTGCGGCCTGGCCAACCAGACCTTCGCCCGCCTTGATAGTCTGCGCGAGCTGCTCGTCGTCCTTGTTCAGGCCGTAGCTGGCAACACGCTCCAGGGAGCCGTCCATTTGCTGCACGTAGAGCGCCGCGACGTTGACCTCGATCGTTTCGGCCAGAAAATCAAGAACGCGGCGACCCAGCTGCGGCATCATCATCTGGCCCAGATTCTGGCTGACCAGCCGGCTTTGGCCGGTGCGCTGCCACGCTTGCCGCTCCAGCAGTGCTGCATGACGCTGGTGTTCCGACAAGGTCGCGCCATACACACCCGAGAGCCGCATCAGGTCGCGCCGCCCGAAGAATGCCAGCAAGCCGGTCATTGACAGGATCAGGATCAGATACAGCACGACCACGTTAATCGTTGCAGCACGCGCGCTGTCCATGCGCTCGCGACGCAAGCGCTGTTCGACGTCCAGAAAAACATTGATTTCGGTACGGATCAGGTCGAACTGCAATTTGCCTCGACCGGTTCGCACCAGACCGGCAGCGTCACCTTGCTGGCGGCGTAACGTGATCGCTTCCCGGGCGAACAGATCCCAGTCGGCATGCAGCTTGACGATCATGCCAAGGCGCGCGACTTGTGCTGCGTTGTCACTCACCAGTACGATCAGCGCATCCGTATCCACCTTGATTTTCGGGCGCGCGCTCTCGTAGGACGACAGAAAATCTTCATCGCCAGACATCACGAAGCCACGCATGCCGGACTCCATGTCAACGGCCAGCTTGCCAACTTCATTGGCATTGCCGATGACCTGTTCGGAATGCTCGACGGCCTTGAGTTCGGTCAGCAGATAGAAAATCAGTGCGACGAAAATCAGCGCACTGAGCCCCCCGCCGACCAGCGGCAAAGTGATGTTGCGCGCGAGAATACGGCGAAAGCTGTTGTGATCCAAAACGGAAGCGTCTTGCATGGTAATCCCGGAGTGTGGGTGCGCAGTCTATCGTACAAAAAGGTACTCAAGGGCAAACAAATCAGGACTATCGGTAATAATATTGACTGTCCGAAAGTTGCCGCCGCCGCCAGGGAAAAACCTTGTCAGAGCGGGAGAGCGGGCGCCCCGAAATGCAGCACCAGGCGGCTCTCGAAACAGCGCGGCAAACCCGATAGCGGATCAATGAATTCCAGTGATTTGGCCAGCAATTGCAGTGGCTTGCTGTAATCCGGCAGCATACCGGGCGCCGGTTCGGGCGCATGGTGCGGATAAATCTGGTCATTGAGGATGGGCAGTCCGAGCCCGTTCATCTGCACGCGCAACTGATGACGCTGGCCGGTTGCCGGATGCAGCGCATAGCGCGCCAGCGCGCCCTGCACTTCCAGCAATTCGATGCGCGTCTCGGCATTGGGTTCGCCCTCGACTTCGCACATTTGCATGAAGTGTTCGGCATCGACCAGCCGGCTACGTACCTGCATCGGAAACGCCAGTTCGGGCCGCCACGGTGCGATCGCTTCGTAATGCTTGGTCACTGCGCGCTCGCGAAACAGTCCCTGATACAGCGCGCGCGTAGCCGGCTGTATCGTGAACAGGACCAGGCCGGCAGTTTCGCGGTCGATCCGGTGCATCGGTGCCAGCGTCGCGATACCGAGCTTGCGCTTGAGGCGCACCAGCAGCGTTTGCTGCAGATAGCGCCCGGCCGGTGTCACCGGCAGAAAATGCGGCTTGTCGACGACGATGAGCGTCTCATCCCGAAACAGCACAACTTCGTCGAACGGGATCACCGCTTCAGCGGCCAGGCTGCGAAAATAAAAAACCTTGGTATGGGCGCGGTACGGGGCATCTGCCGCGAGCGCGATACCACCGGCATCGAGCACATCGCCTTGTTCCAGGCGTTGTTGCCACGCTGCGCGGCCAACCGCCGGGAACTGCACCGCCAGAAAATCAAGCAGCAATGGCCACGGACCGGGCGGCAACGCCACCGCGCTGGCACCAACGCCATCGCGCTCGGGCGGGGTCATGCCGGCATGCGTCACGAGCCGGACTGAGCGAGCCGGCGCGCGCGCTGCAAGCGCCATTCGCCGTCGGGTTCGCCGTCGTAGACGTCTTCCAGCGTGGTACCGGTTTCGTTGAGACGGGTGTCGAGCGCAATGCGGTTATCAAACACGAAGCACTCGCCTTGCCAGTCTTTTTCGGCGTCGGGCATGGTCTGGAAATAATTCAGGATGCCGCCTTCAAGCTGGTAAATCGCTATGCCCATGTCATGCATCCAGGCGCTGGTTTTTTCGCAGCGGATACCGCCGGTGCAGTACATCGCGACGCGTTTCCCGGCGGCTTGCCAGGCTGGCGCGTTGGCTTCGATGTACTTGGGGAAGTCGCGAAAATTGGCGACCAGCGGATCGACCGCATTATTGAATTTGCCGAGCCGGTATTCGAAGCTGTTGCGGTTGTCGATCACCACGACATCATCGGCGGCGATCAGCGCGCGCCATTCTTGCGGACTGACGCTGATACCGGTCGGGCGCACCGCATCGACACCGGGCACGCCCATGAAAACGATCTCGCTCTTGCGATGGATCTTGAGGCGACCGAACGGTGGCGTGATGCAGGCGCTGCGCTTGAAGGCCATGTCACTGAAACGCGGGTCGGCCGTCAGGGCCGCTTCGAAGACATCGAGGTCGGCCGCTGCGCCGGCCAGTACGCCATTGATGCCCTCTTCGGCCACCAGCACACTGCCCAGCAGCGCGTACGTCATTGAGCGCAACTGCAGCACGACGGCATCCGGATCGTCGAGCACGACGAATTTGTAGAAGGCGCTGTGCCAGAGTGCGGAGGTGGAATCGGGAGATTCGGGAGAGTCGGGAACAAGGGAAGTCATGGCCGGATTGTCGCAGATTGCACTGCCCACGACCAGATCAGGCCGGAATACCGGCTTGCGCCAGCGCCACCGCGAGTGAGCCTGCGGGCAATTTTTTTTCGCGCAGCGCGATGCAGGCCAACCGTCCCGGCAACACCGTGGTCCAGGGTTCGGGCACTTCGCCACACAGTGCAATGCGCGACGGCGCGGGCAAACCCCGTCGCGCGGATTCGATACAGATACGGGCTGCCAGCCAGTCCGGATTTTTCATGTCGTCCTGATGCAGCAACTGCTGCAGTACTCCGTACATTTTTCCGCCACTGCGACTGATCAGCGTGATCCGGCTGTCGTGCAGGATGCCGAACCAGTCGCCGCTTTTCAAGTCGCCCTGCCAGCGCTTCCACGCCACCAGGCAATGCGGCACCGGTACGACGCCGCGCAAGCGATAGCCTGCCACCGTGTCCTGTAACCTCGCCTGCAACAGGGCCGGTATGGCAACCGCCAGACAAGGCTTGCCGGGGCTGGTTTGCCAGCGCCAGTCACCCGTTCCGGCACCGGTTCCGCACGACCCGGCCAGCTCCGCCGTCGAGCGCACGATGCCGATGCGGCACCAGTCGTCCGACAACACCAGCGTGGCGCGGGCACCGGCGCAACCGGCCTGGTCAAGCGCGAGGTGCAGCTGACTGATCAGCATGGCCAACGGATCGGTGCTGGCTTGCCAGTCACGTTCGATGGCAACACCAACGTGATGGCCGAAGCGGTCCCGTTGCACCAGCGCCAGACCCGTTGGCGAACAGCCGATATGCCAGCGCGGCCCGAACAGGTCAAGCACGCGGCGATGCTCTTGTGATGGCAACCATTACCATTACATCTCGCCCGGCAGGCCGACACCGAAGCCTTGTACAGCATCGATTTTCAGGGTGGCCAGCATGGTCCGTTCGGCGTCGGTTTCGACCGACTCGGCAATAACTTGCAGGTCCAGACCGTGGGCGATCTTGCAGATCGCTTCGACCAGGAACTGGTTATCACGCTGCGTATCGATGCTGCGGATGAAGCTGCCGTCGATCTTCAGGTAGTCAAGTTTGAGCGTCGCCAGATAACCGAAGGAGGCAAAGCCGCGGCCGAAATGGTCAATACCGAACTGACTGCCATGACGGTGCACAAGATTGACCAGTGCGCGCAGTGCCTCCAGGTTTTCCAGCGCGCCGTATTCCGGCACCTCGAAGGCGATACGTCGGGCGGCCGCCGGATCAGCCCGCAAGGCGGCATCCAGCCAGGCCACAAAGCCGGTGTCCTGCAGCGTCGCCGGGAACAGGTTGACGGCGATGATGTTCTCGCCGTAGCGCTGCTGCTGCAAGCGCAGCAATACCTCGGCGACCACCAGCCGGTCGATTTGCTGGATCAGTCCGAGCCGCTTGGCCATCGGCACGAAGACCACCGCCGGGATCAGCTGCCCCTCGTCGCCAGTGACCCGCAACAGCGTTTCGTAGTGCAGCACCGCCTGCTCGCCGCTGTTGCGTAATACCGGCTGCATATGCAGCACGATATTTTTGTGCGCGATCACGTCGCGCAGGAATTCGCTCCAGCGCGTGGCCGACCAGGCCACCACGGCAACGCCACGCTCGGCATGCACGTGCACGGCATTGGGTCCCTTGATTTGCGCAGCCCGCAACGCGGTATCGGCTTCGGACAGGAACTGACTGGCGCTCTGGTGCCGGTAAATCGCCATGCCGACATGACCGACATCAGCACTATCGGCCAGCCCGCGCTGATGCAATTGCGCCAGCGCCGCCGCCAGCCGCTCGCCGAACCCGATCGCTTCGGCTTCGCTGACATTCGACACGACCAGCGCAAAACTGGCACCCGCCAGATGCGCGACGAAACAGTCGCCTCCGGCTTCGGCCTGGACCACTTCGTTGATGACAGCGACCGCCCCGCGCAGCAACTCGTCACCGGCGGTGTAACCGCGCCGTTCGTTGAATGCCTTGAAGTCTTTGAGTTCGACCAGCAACAAGGCACCGGTATGGAATTCATCGTCCGAGCCCAGCATCTGCTGCAGCTGCATGTCGAAATAGCGCCGGTTCGCCAGCCCGGTCAGCGCATGACGGTAACTGTCGGTGCGCAGCCGTTCCATCGCTTCGGCCTGATCCTCGAACATCGCCTTGATCTTGCGCGTCATGCGATTCATGGCAACGACCACACTGCGCAATTCCAGCGTCCAGGGCAGCTTGTCCTGGACCGGATACTCACGGTCGCAGATGGCGCGGGCCTGTGCTTCGACCAGATGCAAAGGACGCAGGATCAGACGCAACGCGAGCATCGCCAGCAAGGACGTCAGTACCAGCATGGCGAAGAACCACCAGAACGATTTGACGCTGCTGGTCCACAACGTCGCGTAGGCCGCTGCCGGATTGGCGGCCACAGTGATGGTGCCGGCCTGCTGCCAGCCGGACATGATCAATGCCTGGCCGCGCGGCGTCTCGATCGGGAACAGCCGCACGAACCAGGTTGGCACCTCCGGCACCCGCGTCGGTGCCAGACGCTGCACCAGGGCTTTGCCATCGAGACCGGCGACCGTCACTTCGCGGTAATAGCCGCTGTCGAAGATCAGGCTGACCTTGCTATCGACCAGAACCATGTCGGCCTCGGAAAAGTCCTGCGACAGGCTCAGGCCGAGCGAGGTGGCCGTGTCCTGCGAAATGGTCTTGAGCTGGTTGTCAAGGTAGGTACGCGCATCCGAGACGCTGATGGCGACGGTGCCGGCAAACAGCAAGACGAACAGCGCAATGATGACGGCGGTAAGTTGTCGCAGGAGAGTCATGATTTCCTTGGGAGTGGGTGCAAGCGATGCATCATTGGAATTCCTTGCCCATGCGGGCGATCAGTCCGCGCCACAGGCTGATATTGCCGGAGCCGCCCTTGACGGCCTTGCCGTCGCCACGCGCCTTGGCCAGCCACAGGCCGTCGCCGTTGAAGCTGTACACCGGAGTCAGGTCGGGCCGTTGCGAGGCCGGCTTGATTTCGGGAATCAGATTGTCCAGCACCAGCGGCATCGCCCCCGGCGTGGCGTAATACGTCAGCACCATATGCGCCTGGCTGACCGGATTGTAGTCACGCGCCTTGACATACGTGATGCGCAATTTGTCGATCGATACGCCCAGTGCGACCAGCGAAAAATACTTGCCGATCGAAAAATCCTCGCAATCGCCACCATTGCTGGCCAGCATTTCGGTCGGTGTCGCCCAGTAATCTTCCCGGCCCCAGTGCTCCAGATCGGAAACGAACGGTATCGTATTGAAGAAGTCATTGACCAGTCTGAGTTTGTCGGCTTCGGGTCGGCCGTGCGCTGCGCCGACCAGTTGCTGCCAGGCGACCAGACGCTGGCGCGCACCCGCACCGTACTTGAGTTCAGCGGCGTCCAGCACACGCGCCGGCAATACGATGTCCGACTCAACCGAGCGCACGCTGGCAATGTCGATGCATAGCAGCGCCAGCAGCAACAGGCTCTGGCAGGCAAGCCGACTGAGTTGGCCTGTCGCCCGGACCGGATCAGGCATCGAACGGCACGGCATAGTCCGGCCTCGAAAAACCGGCGGACCAGCAGCGCGGCAGCGAAGCCGTTTTTAATCCCGTCACCACCATCGTGGATGCGCCGCGTGACTGCATCAACCTGCCCTGTCATAAAAAAAGCGCTGTCCCGGCTCCGGAGCGGCGCATGCGGCCAGCCCGGAACTAGTTCTTTGCGGTGGGATTCGACATCGAAGTTGCCAGCATACTCTCCGGACGCTGTGCGACGCCTAATGTACTGAGCAATTGCCCCATATCAGCCAGCACGCGGTACTTGGCAAAGACTTCCAGATACTGTCCGTTGACGTAATTCGAGGCCGCCGTGAAGGTCTCGTTTTCCGAGTCCAGCATATCGAGCAAGGTGCGCTGCCCGATACTGAATTGCTTGGTATAGGCATCACGGGTCAGTGCGCTCGATTCGGCATGCTGTCGCAGCGACGGCATCCGCAGTTGCGCCGAGGTCAGCGCATTCCAGGACAGCCGCGTGCTCTGATCGACCTGACGATAAGTACGATTCATGATTTCGCGGGCTTGACCGGACAAGGCAACGGTTTCATTGAGGCGGGCCGTGTCCGAACCACCGTTATACAGATTCCAGCGCAAACGCAACATGGCAAAACGGGAGTCGTTACGCCCCTCGATGCCATCGATATTGTGGTTGATCGTGGTACCGAGTTGCAGATCGAGGCGCGGCGACATGGTTGACTTGGCACCGGCGATCTGTGCATTGGCCGCATCGAAATCGGCCCGGGCAGACTTGAGTGTCGGATGATTGTCGATCGCTGTTTTCAATGCCGCTTCCAGTGAAGCGGGAATCAGACTGGCCGGTGGCCCGTCGACCTTGTCGAGGTTGGCCGGGGCACTCCCGACCACCCGCAGAAAGTTGATTTCGGCATCCCGCAAATTGGCTTCGGACGAGACCAGGTTGGCATTGGCCAGTCCCTGCCGCGCGCTGATCTGTTCGAGGTCGGCCTTGCGCCCGACTCCGCTGTCGCTACGAATCTTGATTTGATCGAAGGTGCGCACGTGGACCTGGGCATTGGCCGTGGTCAGCACGACCAGATCGCGGTTGCGCAGCACTTCCAGATACGCTTCGATGACGCGCAAGGCGGTTTGTTCGGACGTGCCGCTGAGCTTGTTGGCTGCCGACGTCACCCGTGCCTGATTGCGATCGACTTCACTTTTGACTTGCTCGCCATCGAACAGCATCTGGTTCAAGGTGAGCGAGGCTTCATTACGGGTCAGAAACGACGTGCCGCCGTTAAAGCGGGTCGTCGAGTTGTCGCTCCACTCGCGCCCCATACCGACTCCGAGGTCGACCTTGGGCAGGTAGCCACCTTTAGCCGCCTTGAGTGCTTCATCGGTCGACAACCGCAGATTGGCATCCGCGAGCACATCAGGATTGGTTTGCAACGTCTGTTCGACGGCTGCCTTCAGTGACTGACCAGACACCGGACCGGTCAAAAGAAAACCGGCAGCAATGACGGTCAATGAAAATGAAATTCGCGCACGAGCAGACATGAGAAGGTCCCTTTCCAAGAGTAAAAACAACAGGGAATCAACGCCGAATTGTCAATTCGACATTGAATATAGCAGAAGTTGTTTTTAATGGAAATGATGCAGGTATAAGACGGGACACATAAGGGCCATCGTTGACCCTCGAATGAAACAAGGTGCAGTGCAAGATGCCGTCAGCAAATGATTCCATTCAGATCGACTATTTTCCATATGCATGGAAACATAGAAATGTTAAATCTCCCGCCAGTCGTCCCGCACTGACTGCGGCAATCAGCTTGAAGTGCCATCCGGCACGATCATTCCAAGCAGGCTGTTGAGGTCGGGGCCACACGCGAGCGTACCGACGTCGAACAGCTGATGGTGATCCGCTCCTTCAAGCATAACGCGCACGAACATGCTGCCGGGACCGCCCTGGTGCTCGAACAATACGAATCCGCCGGCAACCGACAGGCCGGGACTGCCGCTGTCGAGCAGGTCGGCCAATTGCAGCGCATCGGTACCCGGCGATGGTGCCGCGACCAGCACCGCTGCCACCTCCGATGGCGGCAGCGGCACGCTGGCGCCGCCGATCAGGTCGGCGTGCAACAGCACGCTACCCTGCTCTTCGGGCGGACTGACCGACTCAGGCAGCATGGATCTGACCATGATCAAGCAGCGTGTTAAGCGTCAGGCCGGGCCCGACACCATCGAGCGTCGCCAGGTGTAGCGGCGCGGCACCTGCCGGGCCGTCCGCATCGAACTGGATCGAGGTGACGCCGCCGGTGCTGGTCACCTGCAGGTAGCTGGCTTCATGACCGATAAACGCCGACTGGCTGATGCCGTGCCCGGACAGCAGGTCACTGATATCGAGCACGTCACCGGCCGCCGTTGCCGTGCCCACCTTGAAATCGCGGATGTGGTCGCCGCCCGCGCCGGCTGCCAGGTCACCATTGTGATAAACAAAGGTATTGATACCCAGGCTACCGCTGAGTATATCGTCGCCGGGACCACCACTGATGATGTCGTTGGCCGTGGTGCCGTGAATGATGTTGACTCCTGCCGTACCGGTGAAGCTGGTCGAACCATAATTGAGCGCGAAATCATGGGTCGCCGTGGCAACACCGCCGGAGGTGGTACTTTCCGTCGCGATCAAATGCAGATCTCCGACATATTTTTGCGGTGCAGTGACCGAGATCGTGTTGAGGTTCCAGTTGGCACCGCTGGCTTGATCGGGGCTAAAAATTTCGACAGTTTGCCCGATGGCGGTGGTGACAAAGGCATGACCGGCAGTCCCGTCGGTCACGGTGGTACCTACCGGCATCCCGCCCAGGCGAATCATATGGCTGGCGCCCTGATCAGTCACATCACCAAAAAAACTAGTAAACGGCTGCAGCAAGGCGGCATGATCCTGATAGGCGCTAGCAGTTTGCGTCAGTCGGATATTGTCGAGCAGTCCGCCAAGGGTATCGACCTTGCCATCGAGCGCACGGAATTCGACGAGATCGCTGCCACCGCTACCGGCAAATGAAAAGGTATGGTGCGCGGTAGCAAAGTTATTACCCCCTGGCATCACACCGATGACTACCCCGTTGACCAGCATCTGCAGCGTGCTGTTGTCGCCAGCAGCGCCTGCCGTTATCCTTGTCGAGAAATCAACGTCGACCTGATACACGGCGCCCTTATGGGTATCAAATGATTGTTGCAGCGAATTGATGCCCTTCGTCGATTCGACTTCCAGTACCAGATTGGTCTTAGACGGACCGCCATAGGTTGATTCCGTGTTGATCTCCACCGCCCCGATAGCTCCGGTCACGGTGTTGACGGCGACCCAGTTTCCGGCGCGACCATTATTGAAATCGGTGAACGAGAGCGGATCAATGAACAGTGAGACCAGGGCGAGATCACCAAGCGTGATGCCATCGCTCGGTTGGTAGGTGTAGCTGTCACTGCCGGTGTAGCCAACATTCGGCACATAGTTGAACGAGCCATCCGGGTTGAGCGTCAACGCTCCGTGCAAGGCAGTGCGCAGTAGTACTGCCGTCAGTACAGTGGAATCGACATCGGTATCGTTGCTCAGAACACCGTTCGCCGCCGACACCGACAGCGTGCCGCCCTGGATCACGCCGTACTGTTCCTTGTTAGCGACCGGACTGGCATTGACATCAATAGTTACGGTGGCGATGTTGCTATTGGCGACACCATCATTGGCCTGATACGTAAAGCTGTCGGTGCCGTGATAACCCTTGGTGGGCGTATAGGTGAACGTGCCGTCGGTATTGACAACGACCGTACCATGCTGTGCCCCCCCGACCAGCGTCGCAGTCAGCGCATTACCTTCGACATCGGTGTCGTTGGCGAGTACCGAAGTGCCCTTGAGTGTCAGATTTTGCCCAGTACCGAAATTATCATTGACTGCCACCGGCGGATCGTTGACCGGAGTCACATTGATGCTGACAGTGGCGACATTGCTGTTGGCCGTGCCGTCATTGGCGTTGTACGTGAAGCTGTCCGGACCGTTGTAATTCGCGTCCGGAGTGTAGGTGAACGTGCCGTCGGTGCTTAGCACGACGGCGCCATGTGCGGCCTGCGTGACCAGCACGGCTGTGAGTGGACTGCCTTCGACATCGGTATCATTGGCCAGCACCGTGGTGCCAACCAGCCGGGTATCTTCGGCGATCGTGTAGCTGTCCGCCACGGCGACCGGCGGATCGTTGACCGGATTGACGGTAACTGCCACGGTGGCCGAACTGACATTGCCGGTCGCATCGGTCAGGTTGTAGCTAAAGCTGTCCGGTCCGTTGTAATTGGCGACCGGCGTATAGGTATAGGTCCCATCCGGATTGAAAGCTACCTCTCCATGCGTAGCAACGGTATTGATGGTCCAGACGTTGCCGCCGGCCGATCCGGGCGTGTCGTTGGTGGCCACCGAGCCGCTGATGGCAGTATCTTCGTTGGTCGTGATGACGTCATTTGCAGTGACTGGCGGCGTGGCAGCTACTGGCGGCACCGCTGGTGGCGTCTCAGGCGGCACCTCAGGTGGGATCGCAGCGGCTGCGGCAACCGGCAACAAACCGCCATTTACCAGCGGGACAGGTGGCGCGACAAAACCGCCAGCGGTGTCGAAACCACTCGTCACATTGCCGCGTGCAGCATTCTGGTCCACAACCACGAAGCTGCTACCACCTTCATCGGTTGCGCCCGCACCCGCTGCCGTTGCCGGCACCAGCGTGGTCGGATCGGCACCTGCGGCAATGGCGGCCTGAATCGCTGCGATATCGTTTTGGTCAGTCGCGGCCTGGCGCGGATCAAAAACGCTGTCATCCAGCGCGATCTGGGAACTGCGCCCGAGGTCGACATGGGTATTGTTGATGAACTGGATATCAACCGAACCGTCTGCGGAAGTCTGGATCACCTCATTGGCACTGACCTGATCGCCTTCGTGCAAAACGCGCTGGACGCCGTTCTGATCGGTTGCAGTGACTTCACCAATGGCCAGCTTGACAGTACCGATGACCCCGGACTTGTTCCCGGCGGAAACGGGTTTGACGGAAATGTTTGCGGGAGTGGCCATGATGAGCTCCAGAAAGAAAACAACATTAATAAATTGGCATCATAGTAACTAATCTCAGCACTAACGCTATTGGACCAAGGTACTACGTCCGGCCATAAGGACCACCATCGCCATGCCGCTGGCCTTCCATCGTGCCACAAAAAAATGCATTACTGGTTGACGGATGATGTCATCCGCCTATAATTCCATCCACACAGATGGTATATGGCATCCATTTAGATGCTTAACTCAAAAATTACACACAAGGAACACCGTATGCGTAAGCCCGGCACCCTTGCCAAAGCGACACCGAAAATTACCGAAAGTGAAAAAATCACGATCAACCTCGGCCTGATTGATTTGGGCCAGATTGATTTGCTCGTGCAGGAAGGGTTTTACTCGAACCGCACCGACCTGATTCGCACCGCCATCCGCAACCAGCTTGGCACGCACGCCGACATCGTGCGGCAAACTGTTGCCCGCAAGAGCATGGTGCTCGGCCTGCATCATTATTCCCGCAGCGATCTGGAAGCCGCGCAGCTGGCCGGCCAGAAACTGCAGATCCAGATCCTCGGACTGGCCAGCATTGCCAACGATGTCAGTGCCGAGCTGGCGCTGGCCGCGATCGAATCGATCGTCGTGCTGGGCGCGCTGCATGCCAGCGATGAAGTCAAACGCGCTCTGGCTGACCGTATCCACTGACGTTTTCACTCTTCCCTCCCCTATTAAAGTGAAAGACAACCATGAAACTGAATAACGATTTGCAAGAAATGATGCGCAAAGCCAGTCGCTTGCTGGAGTCCGGTCCGAAAGGCATCGCTGCCAACCTGATCCAGCGCGTACTGCAACGCAGCTTGCCCGGCGGGATACCGACGCCCGAACGCCCTGCCATGAAGGATATCAATCCGCCTCCAGCGGGACGGGAATTGCCGCCGACGCCAAAGGTGGCAACGCCAAAGGTGGCAACGCCACCCGACGTCCCGGCCTTCGTAGCCGATCTGTTGCAGCGCTTTGGCGCGCGGCAACCGGCCCCCACCCCGCCACCGGCAACCGACGAGCGCGGCCAGTTCTTGTCCGGTACGCTAAGCAATGCCGCCGGTACCCGTCAGTATAAGTTGTATGTCCCCGCTGCCTACACCGGACAGGCGCTGCCGCTGGTGGTGATGCTGCACGGCTGTACCCAGAATCCGGACGACTTTGCCGCTGGCACCGAAATGAATGCGCAAGCCGAACGCACGCCCTGCCTGGTGCTGTATCCGGCGCAGGCAAAATCGGCCAACGGCTCGCAATGCTGGAACTGGTTCAACGCCGTCGACCAGCAGCGCGAACAAGGCGAGCCATCGATCATCGCCGACATGACGCGCAAGGTCATGGCCGATTACAAGGTGCTGCCGAAACAGGTGTATGTCGCAGGATTATCGGCTGGCGGTGCAATGGCGGCCATCATGGGCAACACGTACCCGGAGCTGTATGCCGCCGTCGGCATCCATTCCGGCCTGCCGTATGCCGCCGCCACCGACCTGATGTCGGCGATGCAAGCGATGCGCAACGGCATGAACGAAACCCGCTCCGCCCAATCACTGCCCAGCGGGTCGCGCCCCATCATCGTGTTCCATGGCGACCACGACAAGACCGTCCATCCGCGCAATGGCGAACAGCTGATTGAACAGCATGTCCGCAGTGAGGACCCGTCGACCACCGAAAACGGTCGCGTGCCGAATGGTCATGCCTACACCCGCACGCAACACCAGAAACGTGACGGCTCGCCGCTGGCCGAGCAATGGCTGATCCATGGCGCCGGCCATGCCTGGTCGGGTGGCAGCAGCAAGGGGACCTACACGGATGCGCGCGGTCCGCACGCGACACGCGAAATGATGCGATTCTTCGCTACCCAACAGGGCTGACATCACCCTTCAACCAACAAGGAATTCCATGATCCACGAAATGCGCACCTATCACTGCGCGCCCGGCCGACTGCCGGCGCTGAACCATCGCTTCCAGACCATCACGCTTGGTTTTTGGGAAAAATACGGTATTCGTCAGGTTGGCTTCTGGACCACGCTGGTTGGTCAGAGCAATCAGACGCTGACCTACCTGCTGCAATGGGACAGTCTGGCCGAACGCGAAACCAAGTGGAATGCCTTTGCCAGCGATCCCGACTGGCTGGCCCAACGCGCCGCCACCGAAGCCGAAGCGATCATCGTCGAACGGATCGAGAACCAGTTTCTGGTGCCGACGGCCTACTCGGCGCTGCGCTGACGCGGCGCCCTGCATGCCTCTGTGAAATTGATGCGCGACACCGTCCTGCCGCGCATCCCGGACGCCAGAGCGCCCAATGGAACGACACCATCGGATTGCCTGTCAGAGACTTCGTGCAACCCCATCGGATTCAACTCCCAATGCATCCATTCCAGTTTCATTTTTTAACTTTCATCAGGCCCCGTTGACTATCCTCCCTGTCCCCACCCTCTTTCTGACTGCTCTGCTCTTGCTGCAGCAACCCGCGACGGCGCAAGCAGTTCAGGACGCATCGAGCTCTGTGCCGGTGATCGTGGCACCCAGCACCAGCGCCCGCGATGGCGTCGACCTGGATATCATCGGCAGCGGTTCGGCGCGTCACTCGGTCGTGATTTTTCCGGCGGTCGCCGGCGAGGTCGTCGAAGTCGCCTTTCGTACCGGCCAGTCTGTTCGTGCCGGGCAAGTGCTGCTGCGCCTGCTGGATCGACAGGAGCGTCTGGCAGTTGACCTGGCGTCGGCCAAGGTCGATACCGCCAGTGCGCTGTCCGATCGGTATGAGGCAACCAGAGGGAGTGGCGCAGTGCCCGAGCGTGTGCTCGACGAAGCCCTCACGACTCTGCGTGGTGCCAGAATCGCACTGGCGCAAGCCCGCGTCGCCCTGGCGGACCGGGTCGTACTCGCGCCGTTTGCCGGCATCGTCGGCTTGTCGGATGTCGAGCGCGGCGACCGCGTCACGACCGCCAGCGCATTGACCACCATCGATGACCGGCGCGTGCTGCTCATCGACTTCGACGTCCCGGAACCCTATTTGGCACGTATCGCACCAGGCCACCTGATCGCGGCGGTCAATCCCGCCTATCCCGATCGTTCCTTTGCGGGCAAGGTGTCCGAGATTGACAGCCGCGTCGACCCGGTCACACGCAATGTGCGGGTGCGGGCGCAGGTCGCCAACACAGCTGACCTCCTGCGTCCTGGCATGTCTTTCGCGGTCCGGCTGTCGCTACCTGGAAAAATATTCGTCAGCGTGCCCGAACTGGCTCTGCAGTGGGGCCGCGACGGCTCCTTTGTCTGGGTCATCCGCGCGGGCAAGTCCGAAAAAGTAGCGGTTCGCCCGGTGCGGCGTACATCTGGTCGTGTGCTGATCGACGGTACGCTGACTAGCGGGGAGACCGTGGTGGTGGAAGGCGTGCAGCGCCTGCGCGAAGGCAGCGGGGTGCGGATTGTAGGCAATCCGGTTGAAAAGCCCGCCGGCAAGCCGGCCGACAGCAGCGCCACCCGATGAGCGACGATCGCACCAACGACCTGCCCGCGCTGTCCATCCGCCGGCCATGGCTGGTCATCGTCATCAACTTGCTGATCGTGATCGCGGGTATCGGTGCCTTGATGGGTGTCGAGGTGCGTGAGTTACCCAACATCGATCGACCGATCGTGGCGATCCGTGCGGAATATCCCGGCGCCGCCCCCGAAACCCTGGACGCTGAAGTAACCCGTCTGATTGAAGGCGCAGCTTCCCGTGTGCCCGGGGTCTACCTGGTGCGCTCTGCCAGCGAAGAAGGCAATCTGCGCGTCATCATCGAATTCAATCCGGACGTCGATCTGGTCACGGCGGCCAATGACGTGCGCGACGCCGTCGCCCGCGTCGAACGCGATCTGCCTGAAGGCGTGGAAAACCTCACCATCGTGAAGGCCGATGCGGACGCCGAACCGGTGCTGCAGTTGGCCGTGTCCAGCCAGTCCCTGGCGATCGACGCGCTCTCGCGCGTGGTGGAAGAGCAAATCGAACCGGCACTGATTGCGGTCGAGGGCGTGGCCGACATCACGCTGTTCGGCTCGCGTGAGCGCGTCATGCTGGTACGCATTGATCCGTTACGCCTGGCAGCGCACAAGCTTGCGGTGAGCGACGTCGCCACGCTGCTGCGCACCGCGCCGTTCGACGTTCCGGCCGGCAGTCTGGAGTCGCCCAACCAGCAGGTGCTGGTGCGTGCCAACGCCTCGGTAACCTCACCGGAAGCCTTGCGGGCGTTGCAACTGCGTCCCGGCCTGACGCTTGGAGAAATCGCTGACGTCCACTACAGCCCGGCCAAAGCCACCTCGTACGTGCGACTCAATGGCAGAACCGTCGTCAGTCTGGGCATCGTGCGCCAGGCGCAATCGAACAGCGTGGCGATTTCAAAAGGCGTGCGCGCCGTGGTCGATCGGCTCAACCGGGACGGCGGCGACCTGCAGATCACGGTGGTATCGGATGACGCCAATTTCATCAGCGGCGCCATTTCCGAAGTGCTCAGCAGTCTCGCGCTGGCGGTATTGATCGTGGTCGCAGTGGTCGGTATTTTTCTGGGCCAGTGGCGTGCCACGCTGGTACCGGTGGTGGCGATTCCGGTGGCGCTGATCGGCACCCTGGCGGCCATCTGGTTGCTGGGTTACTCGGTCAATTTACTGACTCTGCTGGCGCTGCTGCTGGCGACCGGCATGGTGGTCGACGATGCGATTGTCGTGCTCGAGAATATTCAGCGTCGACGTGGCCAGGGTCTGGGCCCAAGAGCAGCCGCGGTGCTGGGCACGCGCGAAGTGTTTTTTGCCGTCGTCGCTACGACCGCCACCTTGATCTCGGTGTTCGTTCCGATCTCGTTTCTGCCGTCGGCGGCGGGCCGGCTGTTTGCCGAGTTTGGTTTTGTTATGGCCATTGCGGTGGCAATTTCTTCCTTCGTCGCACTGACGCTAGGGCCAATGATCGCCTCGCGCTTGCCGGAAGAAAAGCCGCCCGGGCCGGTCTGGCGCAAGCTGTCGCACTGGGGTGAGCGCGCTGTCAATACTTATGCCCGATGCCTTGCCATGGCCTTGCGCCGGGCCTGGTGGGTAGCGGCGGCTTGCAGCTTGCTCGCTGGCGCTGCGGCCTGGAGTTACACACAACTCGTTTCGGAACTCACCCCCACCGAAGACCGTGGCCTGCTGTCGATCCGGATCGAAGGGCCGAACGGTGTTGGCCTGAGCTATATCGACCGCCAGCTCGAGCAAGCGCTGGCCGTGGTCACGCCGTTACAGGACGAAGGCCTGGTCACGAACATTTTCACCATCACCGGTCGCTATGACTTGAACCGCGCCGAGATCGTCGCGCCGTTGACCGATTGGAGCAAGCGCTCGGTATCGCAGGCGCAACTCACGGCAAGGCTGCAAAGCGCGCTGGACCAACTGCCTGGTGTGCGCGTACGTATTCGCGCGGGCAACAGTCTGGGTGTCGGTGGCGGCGATGGCAGCGTACAAATGGGCATCACGGGGGATGACTATGCGCGCATCGCCGACGCGGCCTACGGCTTTGCGCAGGCCATCGAACGCGATCTGCCCGGTTTGCGCGACGTACGGGTTGACTACACCGTGGCCCAACCGCAGCTGACCCTGAGGATTGATCGCCAGCGCGCCACCGAACTCGGCGTGTCGATTGAAGGACTCGACATCATGCTGCGTTCCCTGGTCGACGGCACCGAAATTGCCGAGCTGACGGTCGACGACCGCAACTTGCCGGTGATGCTGGATTCGAACGCTTACCGGGCCACCGACCCGCAAGATCTGCTGGGCTACAGCGTGCGCGCCGGCGGTATCGCGGGAGAGCGTCTGGTGCCGCTGTCGCAATTTGTGAAGCTCGAAGAAACCGCGATTGCCTCCGAACTCGAGCGCCTCGGTCAGCGCCGTGCCGTGCAGCTCAGCGCAGTGACCGCCGATGGCATGCCACTGCAACAGGCGGTGAACGATTTGCGCGCGCTGGCGGCGAAAGAACTGCCGACCGGCATGGGCCTGCTGTTCCGGGGCGATGCAGCAACGCTGGAGCAAACCGGACGCGGTGTCGCCATCACCTTCGCCATTGCGTTGCTGGTCGTGTTCCTGGTGCTGGTGGCGCAGTTCGAAGGTGTCACCAGCGCTGCCGTGGTGATCATCACCGTGCCGTTTGGCCTGGCCGCAGCGGTGTTTGCAATGACCCTGAGCGGGACTTCCCTCAACATTTACAGCCAGATCGGCTTGTTGCTACTGGTCGGCGTCATGGCCAAGAACAGCATCCTGATGGTCGAGTTTGCCGACCAGTTGCGTGACGCCGGACGCACTGTGCAGGAAGCCGCGCAGGAAGCCGCTGTCACGCGCTTGCGCCCGATCATGATGACGATGGCGTCGACCGTGCTGGGGGCGCTGCCGCTGGTGCTGGGCAGCGGTCCGGGTGCCGAGTCGCGCGCGTCGATTGGCTGGGTGATTTTTGGCGGACTCTCACTGGCATCCCTGTTCACGCTGTTTCTGACGCCGGTGGTCTACCTCGGTCTGGCACGCTTTGCCAAACCGCGTGCCAGTCAAGGGGCGCTGCTGGCCGCCGAGATGAAACTGGCGGCAGTACAGGAAGGGGATTCGGCATGAGGCGCCGCTTTGCCATGAGTGCGCTGAGCCTGGCGCTAGCGGCTTGCGCCAGCGTCACCACGCCGCCCGAGCCAGTCACGCTGGGGCTGACCAGCGCCGATCGCTTTTCCGTCTATCCGGCCGGTGCCACGACGCCGCTGGTATCGGACCTGCTGTGGTGGCAGCGTTTCGACGATCCGGTGCTGGGCCGCTGGGTCGAGCGCGCGCTGGCAAACAACCCAGGCGTTGACATCGCCCGCGAACGGGTCGTGCAAGCCCAGGCGCTGCTGGGCGGCGCACGGGCGCAACGCCGGCCGGTGATCGGTGCCGTCGGCACCATTGAGTCCCGCAGCGGCAGTGCGTCTGGCCAGGGTGCCAGCGGTACCGGCAATGTCAGTGGGGAGCTGACGCTGGATTGGGATCTGGATGTGGGAGGCGGTTTGCTGCAGGCCGAGAGATCGGCGGCAGCGTCGGTCTTGCGCAATGAAGACCTGGTGCAGGCGGCGCGCTTGTCCGTGGCCGCCCTGACGGCCCGGGCTTATGTGGAATGGCAGGAAGCCCGCCTCGACCAAATTTTGCTGGCAGACGCCCTCACCATGCAAACCGAGGTGTTACGCGTCGTCCAGGTATTGGTGAGTGCCGGGCTATCGCCGCAACTCGACCTCGATCGAGAACGGGCCGATGCCGCAGCGATCGAGGCCGATGCCGCGAATGCCTCGGTGCGGGTGCGACAAGCGGCGGCAGCCTTGCACGTGCTGGCGGGCCAGCGTCCGCAATCGCTGGAGCGTGCCGACGGCATCGCACGCTTGCCCGAACTTCTGGGCCGGCAACCGGTGCCGCGCCCGATTGATCTGTTGCGGCTGCGGCCTGATTTGCGCGCTGCCGAACGGTCGCTGGCCGTGGCCGCAGCCAATCTGGGCGTGGCCGAGTCAGCCTTTTATCCACGCCTGCGCTTGCCCGGCACGCTTGCGCTGACCTCGGCCGGACTGAGCGGTGGCGTACTCAACATCGTCACTGAAAGTGTGGCGGCGGTGCTGGACATCGCCCTGTTCGATAGCGGTGCGCGCAGCGCCGGAGTCGATCTTGAGCAGTCCCGCGTGCGCGAAGCCGGCCAGCTGTATCGCCAAACGCTGCTGCAGGCGCTGCAACAAGCTGAAGCCGCGCTGGTAGCCGCCGAAGGTCTGGGCCGACGGATCGCGGCATTACAGCGCGCCAGTATTGCAGCCGATGCCGCCTTGTCACAGGCGCGCACGCTCTACACCAATGGATTGACCGGGTTTATCGATGTGCTCGATGCCCAGCGCACTGCGCTGACCAACCGCCGCAACCTGCTCGCCGCGCGTGCCAATGCAGTGCGGCAAGCCGTCACCTTGTTCGAGGTCATGGGGATGATTGCAGCTGAGGAGATGGCACGATGAGTTGACGTCACTGGTTTTGCGAGGGCATCCACAGCGATTCACACGCGAATCTCAGCGCGAGCGACATCAGGTAACACGGAAGGATTTTCCTGCAGGCCCGCCATGGAAAACATGGCGGGCAACGCCAGAATGCTCCGGCATGCAGTGACTACGACAATCGCATCAAGCGGTAATTACAGCGGTGCCTGTGGCACGCCATGAGTCTTTTCAGCCAGCACTTCCGGCTCGTCGGTTTCAACCGCGTTTGGATTGTCCAGCGTATGGGCCAGTTTTGCCATGTCGACATCACCGGTCCACTTGGCGACGACTACGGTAGCTACGCCATTGCCGATCAGATTGGTCAGCGCCCGCGCTTCCGACATGAAGCGGTCGATGCCGAGGATCAGCGCCAGACCGGCCACCGGCAAACCACCGACCGCCGACAAGGTCGCTGCCAGCACGATGAAACCGCTGCCTGTAATACCGGCTGCGCCCTTCGAGGTCAGCATCAACACGGCCAGTAATGTGATCTGTTGAATCAGCGACATCGGCGTATTGGTTGCTTGCGCAATGAAGACCGCCGCCATCGTCAGG
>CAILRJ010000056.1 GCA_903836575.1 uncultured Burkholderiales bacterium | reverse complement strand
CTTCGCAGACTGGATCAAGCCGGCCACGAAAACCGATTCGGTTACCCTCGTGCGCGACAGCCCGTTTGACCACGTCCGGCGCATTTTCAGCTTTCAGCAACTCAACGATTTCCCGCTGGTCGCCCTGGTGGGCATCGACGAACAAAGCGCACTGGCACCGTACTATCGCAGTCGCGTCTCGACACTCTGGACGGGCGTTGCCGGCTCTCTCGGACTGCTCTTTTTCATTTTCATCCTGATGCGCCAGGGTGCGCGTCTGCGCAGCAGCGAACTGGCAACAGTGCAGGCGCAGACGGCATTTCGTGCCGCCGCTGAAGGCAGCCTTGATGCACTGACTATTTTGCAAAGTCAAATCGACGACAGCGGAACGATTTCCGATTTCACGATTCAGGCAATTAATAACCGGGGTGCCAGCCTGCTCAAGCGCGATCGGGAAGACCTCATCGGCCAGTTACTGTGCAGCGTTGTGCCGAGCACGCGCAGCAGCGGGTTTCTTGACAAATACCTGCAGGTCGTCCGCAGCGGCACACCGATGGAAGAAGAGTTTCAGATCATCACCAGCAACGGTAGACGGCTCTGGTTGCGTCAGCAAATGGTCGCCATCGATGGCGGCTTAGCGATTACCACGCGCGATATTTCGGCGCGCAAGGAAGCCGAACTGGAAACGCGCAACAACCGTGCCTTCCTGCAGTCACTGATCGATAATCTGCCGCTGATGGTCTACGCACGCGACATGCGCGGCCCGATCGCCAAGACCATCGTCTGGAATGAAACCGCCGAAACAGTCACCGGTTACTCGTCCGAAGTGGTGCTCGGAAATGATGACGATGCACACCTCCCGGCAGAAATACGTACGACGTTCAACGAGCTTGAAGCACGCATGACGGTCACCGCGACGGTGATCAACTTGCCCGACATGGCGTTCACGAGTCGCGCTGGCGAGCTGCATTTTCTGCGTGTCGTTGCCGTACCGCTGCTCGATGACAACGGCAAACTGGAGTACATCCTCGGCATCGCCGAAGACATCACCGTCAGCCGGCGGCAGGAGATGTCCTTGCGCAGCAAGCAGGCCGAACTGGCCGCCGCCAATGATGCGTCGCCGCTGGGACTGTTTCGCACTGATCCGGACGGCAATTGCACCTACGTCAACCGGACTTACGAAGAGATGTCCGGCCTGGCTGCTGCACAGGCAATGGGGGATGGCTGGGTCAAGGCGATCCATCCCGAAGACCGCCTCAAGGTATTCCAGGCGTGGGGCCATGCCAGCGGCGAACACGCGTCCTATCAGGGCGCGTACCGCTTCCGGCATGACAATGGCCGCATCGTCTGGGTCTCGATGAAGACGGCTCCCATCGTCGTCGATGGTGCCGTTGAAGGCTATGTCGGCAGCATCGACGACATCACCGTCCGGCGCGAATCCGAACAGGCGCTGAGCAAGAGTGAACAGCGCCTGCGCACAATCACCGATACGCTACCGGCGCTGGTGGCCTTCGTCGATCCCGAACAGCGTTTCCGCTTCAACAATCTGGCCTACCAGCGTGCGTTCGGCATCAACCGCGATGACATCAAATACCAGACCATCCGCGAATTCGTCGGCGAAGAACAATACGCGGTCATGTCACCGTACCTGCAACGCGCACTGCAAGGAGAGCGGGTCACCTTCGAACATGAAGAAGGCCGTGACGACGACAGCCGCTGGGCCGAAGCCACCTATATTCCGCAACTCGGGGACGACGGCAAGGAAGTCGTCGGCATCCACATGATGATGCATGACATCACCGACAAAAAACACGAACAGGTCCGCTTGCTGCAACTGGCACAAGTCGACAGCCTGACCGGACTGCTCAACCGTGCCGGATTCGAAAATAAGTTGGCGCAGGCGCTAGCTGAAGCCCGAGAACAGCAGCATTTGATGGCCTTGCTCTATCTGGATATCGATCATTTCAAGAGCATCAATGACACGCACGGGCATCTGGTCGGCGATGCACTGCTAAAGGCCTTTGCGGGACGACTGTCGCGCGCATTGCGCTCGCTCGACACCATCGCGCGTCTGGGCGGCGACGAGTTCACCGTCATCATGGAAGACATCACGCACACCGAGGATGCTGAAAAAACCGCCGCAAAAATCGTTGATTCGATGCGCGCGCTATTTAAGCTGGAAGGCTTGCCGTTGTCGATCACGGCCAGCATCGGCGTCGCCTTTTGCCCCGGCAAGCCCATGGATGCCAAAGAGTTGATCCGCCAGGCCGATGAGATGCTATATCAGGCCAAAGCCGGCGGACGTAACCAGTATTGCGTGAAGCTGCCGGAACATTGAGATCGACAGATGAATACCGCGAGATGATATCCACCGGGGCAGACCCAGATACAGGCCAGTGCGCGATCTTGTACCGAGCACCAGTGCCCACGCACCCACACCACCGGAAAATCCCGACACAATGAGTACCAATAACCACACCCCGATGATGGTGCAATATTTGCGCCTGAAGGCCGATCATCCTGCCATCCTGCTGTTTTATCGCATGGGCGATTTCTATGAGCTGTTCTTTGACGATGCAGTCAAGGCAGCGCGCCTGCTCGGCATCACGCTGACCCAGCGCGGCAATTCGAACGGGGTACCGATCAAGATGTGCGGCGTACCATTTCATGCCGCCGACCAGTACCTGGCCAAACTGGTCCGGCTGGGCGAATCAGTGGCCCTGTGCGAGCAGATTGGCGATCCGGCCACCAGCAAGGGACCGGTCGAGCGCAAGGTGGTCCGTGTCATTACACCGGGTACGCTGAGTGACGCCGACCTGTTGCCGGAAAAATCCGAACGCTGCTTGCTGGCGCTGTCCATCGTCAGTCAGCGCAAGAGCCTCACCGTCGGACTGGCCTGGCTGTCGATGGCCAGCGGCGCGCTGCGGATGATGGAATTTGTCAGCGATGCAAAAAATCTCGACGTCCGCCTCAAGCAGGAAATCGAGCGCATTGCGCCGGCCGAAATCCTGATCTCCGATGGCACCGATGACTGGCTCAACGACGCGGCCCTGACCGCACGCACGCGCGTGCCGCACTGGCATTTCGATACAGCCAACGGCCACAAGGCACTGCTCGAACAACTCGGACTGGCGACTCTGCAGGGTCACGGCATCGATGATCACAGCGCTGGCAGTGGCGCGGCCGGTGCGTTGTTGTGGTATGCGCAGTCGACCCAGGGCAAGGGCTTGCAACATGTGCGCACGCTGACTGTCGAAAACGAAAACGAGTTCATCGGACTCGATGCCTCGACCCGGCGCAACCTCGAACTGACCGAGACCATCCGTGGTCAGGATGCCAGCGCCACCGCACCGACGCTGTTCTCGCTACTCGATCATTGCCGCACGACGATGGGTTCGCGATTGCTGCGCCACTGGCTGCATCACGCCCGGCGCGACCAGCAGATCGCGCGCGAACGGCATGCTGCGATCGATGCACTGATCGCGCTGGAAGATGCGGCCGATTTGCATCGCACGCTCAGTGCCGTACCGGATATCGAACGCATCACGACCCGGATTGCCTTGCTGTCTGCACGCCCGCGTGACCTCGCCGGGGTGCGCGGCGGCTTGCAGCAACTGCCTGCATTGCGCTCCATTGTCCTGCGCTGCCAAAGCGCGGCACCAGTGGCGTTGCTACAGGCGATTCATGACGCCATGGCCACGCCGGAGTCCTGCCTCGATCTGATCGAACGCGCCATCGCGCCCGAACCGGCAGCGATGGTCCGTGATGGCGGCGTCATTGCGCGCGGCTTTGATGCGGCCCTTGATGAATTGCGCGGTCTGTCGGAAAACGCCGGCCAGTATCTGGTCGATCTCGAAACGCGCGAGCGGGCCCGCACCGGCATCGCCAACCTGCGGGTCGAGTACAACAAGGTGCACGGCTTTTATATCGAGGTCACCCACGGCCAGACCGACAAGGTCCCCGATGATTACCGCCGCCGGCAGACCCTGAAAAATGCCGAGCGCTACATCACGCCGGAATTGAAAGCCTTCGAGGACAAGGCGCTGTCGGCGCAGGACCGCGCGCTGTCACGTGAAAAAATACTCTACGAACAGCTGTTGCTTGATCTCGCACCGCACATCGGCACGTTGCAGAAAATCGCGCACGCATTGGCGCAACTCGATACGCTGGCGGCGCTGGCCGATCATGCCAAACGACATGACTGGTGTGCGCCGCAACTCGTCAACGGACCGGCAATTGGCATTGTGCAAGGTCGCCATCCGGTGGTCGAGAACATGATCGAACGCTTCATCGCCAACGACTGCGTACTCGATGACGAACATCGTCTGCTGCTCATTACCGGTCCTAACATGGGCGGAAAATCGACCTACATGCGCCAGGTTGCACTGATCACGCTACTGGCTTATGTCGGCAGCTATGTACCTGCTGCCAGCGCCATCATCGGGCCGATTGACCGCATCTTCACCCGCATTGGCGCGGCCGACGATCTCGCTGGCGGTCGCTCGACCTTCATGGTCGAGATGACCGAATCGGCTGCCATCCTCAATGGCGCGACCGAGCAATCGCTGGTGCTGATGGATGAAGTCGGACGCGGCACGTCGACTTTCGACGGACTCGCGCTGGCCTGGGCCATTGCGCGCCATCTGATCGAGTCGACGCGCAGCTTCACGCTGTTTGCCACCCACTACTTCGAACTGACCCAACTGCCGGAGGTCCATGCCAGCGCGACCAATGTCCATTTATCAGCCATCGAGCACAAGGACCGGATCGTCTTTCTGCATGCGGTCCAGGAAGGCCCGGCGTCGCAAAGCTATGGTTTGCAGGTCGCTCTACTGGCGGGTGTGCCGCAACCGGTGATTCGCGCAGCGCGCAAGCATCTGGCGCTGCTGGAAGCGCAATCGGTGCCATCAACACCTCAGTTCGATCTGTTCGCCGCACCGCTGCCGGTGGCTGACGAAGCAATCGCCATGCTGGCAACGCCGGAGCCGGACCTGTTGCGCGATGCACTGGAGCAGCTCGATCCGGACAGCCTGACGCCGCGTGAGGCGCTCGCACAGCTGTATGAACTCAAGCGCCTTGCTGGCGCTTTGCCGGAGTGAGGAAAGCATGGAGCGGGTTGCTGCTGGGCCTGACGCTGGCAGTGCCACTGCACGCGGCCGATAACGGCTTCAGTATCGCGATCCTGGCACCGCTCAATGACGCCATGCTGGGTCGGGCCATTGCCGAAACGGATGATGCCAACCTCGCCTTCGTCGTGGTCAATGGCATCAAGCCGGCAGAGGCCGAATGCAGCGACGAGGTGTATCTGGAGCGCAAAATCCTGCTCGATTCAGCCAAGAACGGCCTGATCATTTCGCTCGCCGGATCCGACTGGACGACCTGCCGGAATGCCGAGGGTCAATCCATTGCCATTGCGCGCCTGACGCGTTTGCGCGACCTGTTTTTTATCGACGAATTTTCATTCGGTGCCAGCAAACTTCCGCTGGTACGACAGTCCGGTACACCGAAATTTCGCAGCTATGCCGAAAACGCCCATTGGGAAATCGGTGCCATCCAGTTCGCTACCATCAACCTGCCCGCTAACAATAACCATTTTTTGGCAGCCGCAGGCCGCAACAGCGAATACGAAGATCGTCAGATTGCCAATCATGCCTGGCTGCAGCGGCTCATTGCCAATGCCACTTATCGCAAGCTAACGGCGCTGGTGCTGTTTTGTGACGGTGATCTGCTGACACCAAAAAAACAATCACCGCACAGGGATGGCTTTGCCCAATTGCGCAGCCAGCTGAAACAGCTCGCTACCAGTTATCCCGGACGAATTCTGCTTGTGCATGATCGTGCAGAGACCAACAGCGAGACGACCGGTACGATAAGCTGGAACGGCAATGTCGGCGCGTTGGCCGTCGGTACAAACTGGCTGCGCCTGACTATCAAGCCGGACGGCCCCGAGCTATTCAGTGTCAGCCATGGAGGTAGAAGCAATGGCACGAGCGGTGGAACCAGCGGTGGTACAAGCGGTGGCCCAAGTAACAGCAAAAACACCGGCGGTAATAAAAAAGCCGCAGTCACGACCAAGTGACTGCGGCTTTGGCTGATCGCGACTGGATCAGTGGATAGGATGGCTACGGAAATGATCGCCTGACTCATCATCGGGTTCTTCGTTGTGATGGCCGTGCGCACCATGCACATGGCCATGGACGATTTCTTCATCGGACGCAGCGCGAACTTCACCAACCTTCAGGTTGAACCGCAATGCCATGCCGGCCAGCGGATGATTACCGTCAAGTACAACCTTGTCGTCGGCGATGTCGGTCACGGTAAAGATCACGGAGTCATCGTCTTCGCCGCCATCAGGCAAGCCTTCGAACTGCATGCCCACTTCCAGTGGTGTCGGCAAGCGGTCGCGGGGCTCTACCTTGACCAGTGCAGGATCGTATTCGCCAAAGGCATCATCGGGCTCGACCTGCAGGTTGGTTTCATAACCTGTTTCTTTGCCGTCGAGTGCTTCTTCGATTTTCGGCAAGGTGTTCTCGTAACCACCGTGCAAATACACCATCGGGTCCCGGCTTTCTTCGATCAGATTGCCTTGGGCATCCGACAGGGTGTAGTGGACCGTCACTACGGTATTCTTGGCAATTATCATGGCGTATCCTTTCGTTTAATAGGCTGCCGAATTATACCTTCCCATATCACGTGAAGTCGGTTTGCGACATAAAATCCGCGCTATTGAAGCTGTCGCTCAACAATGCCGACAGTACCGGCGGCTATAATGCGGTCATGAAAAAATCGACACTCCTGGGTGACCTGACACCCGCACAATTCCTCAAGGATTACTGGCACAAAAAACCGTGCGTGATCCGCCAGGCCATTCCCGGCTTTGCCGCGTTGCTGGACCGTGACGCCCTTTTCGAACTGGCCGCGCGCGACGAGGTTGAATCTCGTTTGATCACCCAGTTCAAGCAGAAGTGGGAAATGCAAGCCGGTCCCCTCACTGCCCTGCCCGCCATCACAAAGAAAAACTGGACCTTGCTGGTTCAAGGTGTGAATCTGCATGATGATGCCGCAGACGCGTTGCTACGCCAGTTCAATTTTTTACCGGATGCCCGCCTCGACGATCTGATGATCAGCTATGCCAGCGATAACGGTGGTGTCGGGCCGCATTTCGACTCGTACGATGTCTTTCTTTTGCAGGCACAAGGCACTCGCCGCTGGCGCATTGGTGCCCAGGAAGATCTGACACTGCAGCAAGGCGTGCCACTTAAAATTCTCAAGCACTTCACACCGACCGAAGAATTCGATCTCGAGCCCGGTGACATGTTGTATCTGCCACCGCACTATGCGCATGAAGGCGTCGCTATCGGTGAGTGCATGACGTATTCGATCGGCTTTCGCGCGCCATCGTTCCAGGAACTTGGCGAAGCCTTCCTGACATTCATGTCGGATTCGATCGATCTACCAGGTCGTTACGCCGACCCGGCCCTGACTGCCACCACGCGGCCGGCTGAAATCAGTAGCGCGATGCTCGCGCAAGTATCGGCCGAACTCAACAAGGTTCAGTTCACCAAGGACGACATGGCGATTTTTCTCGGCGAATATCTGTCCGAACCGAAAGCCAATGTCTTTTTTGAAGGACCAAAACGTCCGCTGACACTGGATAAATTCATGGTGTTGGCCAGCAAGCGCGGCGTAGCACTGTCCCGCAAAACGCAAATGCTTTATCGCAGCAAGCTGATATTCATTAATGGCGAGTCGTTCGAGGTCGATGCTGCAGACAAGGCGTTGCTCAGTGTGCTGGCAGACAGCCGCGTACTATCTGCCGGGCTGACGTCAACCGCATCACAGGATGTCGCCGAAGCCATGCATGACTGGTACCGCCAAGGCTGGTTGGCAACGGTCAAATAGTTGCGTTTTCAACGGCAAATTTATTGCAATTTATGCATTAGCCATTGTTGCAAATCGTTACGTACCATAAAGTAAAGGAAGCATGCCGTAGTGCACAAAAAGCCGTTATAATCGGCCGCTTAGAAAAAACCTTTCTGGCGTCCTCTGCGCGGTCGGCTTGGATTTCGTTGGCAATTTCTATAGAGCGATAATTACCGGTAATTATTCATCGCATAACTCGAACCGTTTGAATTTAAGGAACTACCATGAAAAAAGCACTGCTGATCGCCTCCCTGTTCGCCCTGACACTCGCTGCTTGCGGCAAAAAAGAAGAAGTCGCGCCGGTTGCACCTGCTGTTGAAGCGCCAGCTCCAGCCGCTCCTGCTGCTGAAATGGCTCCTGCTGCTCCAGCCGCTGACGCTGCTGCTCCTGCCGCTCCTGCTGCAGATGCTCCTGCCGCAGACGCTGCCAAGCCAGCTGAAATGGCTCCAGCCGCCAAGTAATTTCAGGCTGATTCTAAAAACCGACCTTCGGGTCGGTTTTTTTTCGCGTGCAGATTTGTCAGTCCAGATCAATCCAGTCAAACCCATTTGATTGACACGCAATACTGACCTGCGCACCGCCACCGTCGAGCCCCAGAGTGATGGCTGCCATTGCTAGCGCAGCCGTATTGTTTTGCTGACTGAGGTGAGCACCAACGACCATGCGCAAGCGCGAACGGTCGAGTGCAGACAGTATCTGCGTACTGCTGTCATTCGATAAATGGCCGTAGACGCCACCGATCCGACGTTTTAGCGAAGGCGGATAGAGTGAATTCGCCAGCATTGTCCGGTCGTGGTTACATTCAAGTACGAGCGCGTCGCATCCGGCCAGAGCACTCACCAGATGCGGTGTCGAATGCCCTGCATCAGTGAGCACGCCGAGCCGGGTGAGTCCGTTACTGGCCACGTACTGAACCGGTTCACGCGCATCGTGGGGGACCGTGTACGGCAGCAACTCAAGATCGCCAATCGGGATCGCAACACCGTCCCGGCAAAATCGGATGTCAACACCCTTGCACGCATCTTGTACTACCTGAAAGGTGCCGTAAGTCAGCCAGACCGGCACGTGGTAACGACGTGCAAACTTGAATGCGCCACTGACATGGTCGGAATGCTCATGGGTGATGACGATGGCACTCAGTTCTCCGGCTGACATACCGATACGCGCCATGCGGCGTTCGGTTTCCTTAATAGAAAAACCGCAGTCCAGCATGACGGTAGTACGCGTCATGCCGGAAGCTGCGGTGATGAGCAGTGCGTTCCCTTCGCTGCCGCTGCCCAGACTGGCAAACTTCAATGGACCAAACTAGCCGAATGGGTCAATTACTTGAGTTGCTCGTTGAGCAGAGACAAGATGCGATCGGCCGTACCTGATTTTTCAGGTTTGCCTTCGTCATTGAGCACCGTGATCCTGCTGATCGTACCGACCTGTTTGACCAGAACCCGATAGCGCTGGGCTTTCTTGGCTTTATCGTCCGAGCTGGTGAACAGTCGCGAGAGGAAACCTTTATCGGCCTTCGATTTGCTTTGTGCATCTTCACCGAGATCAATATAGCGAACGAAATACATACCTTCGACACGATCGCGATCTTCAACAGTGAAACCGACCCGATCAAGCGACAAGCCAACCCGGCGCCAGGCGCGGTCGAAACCTTCATCAACCTCGACATACGGGCCGGCACCATCCTTGCCAATTTTTGCACGATCCGGTTTCTGTACGGCCTGCGCAACAATCGTCTTGGCCTTGACTTCCTCGACGCCAAGGCGAGCCATCAGGCGCGACAGGAATTCTGCTTCAAGGCCGGGATCTGCGGGGCGCGGCGTCCATACAGTGCTATCTTTTTGCTGCCCGGTCAGTACTTCCTGCGCGCCACGATGGCTGATGTAGACCTCGGTCGTTCCATCAGCACCGCGCTCCAGACGGGTACGGAACTTGTCACGTTCACCGGTCGAGTACAGAGAATCAATGACCTTGCCGAGTGTTTTGCGCAGAAAGTCTTGTGGAATCTTGGCGCGATTTTCAGCCCAGTCGGTTTCCATGACACCGGCTTCCGGCTTTTCGATGTTGATCAGAAAACCCGAATCCTGCCAGAACTCCTTGATCTGCGGCCACAGCACTTCGGGGCTTTCCTTGACGACCAGCCAGCGCTCGTTACCGTCGCGCATCACGCGTGCTTCCAGCGTTGCTTTTGGCGCGATCACTTCCGGCGTCGCACTCGTGGCGACTGGCTGCGTACCGGTCTGTGCGGTGTAACTGGAAGCCGTTGCCGTGCCGCGATTGCTTTCAGGAATGGCATAACGGCTGTCTTTTTTTAACTGCGTCAGGTCAGGCGGCACTTCCAGGTTGGTCGTGGACGCTTTGCTGGCACTTTTGTAATCCAGCCGTTCCGGTTCCATGATCGAATTGAGCGAACTGCAGCCAGCCAGTCCGGTAAGGGCGACCGCGAGAAGGATCCCGCGGGCTGTTTCAGGGTTGGAGCGTAGTGTCATGTCGATACGGTATGAGAGTCGGATGAAGTTCGAAAAATCGTCGAACAAGGGCGCTTGTCAGGGCGGCTTATTGTAGTACGCCCGATTCGCGCATCGCCGCGCGAACCACTGCATGGAATTCAGCGGCAAGCGGTACCAGCGGCAAACGCATGCCGGCCTCGATCAGGCCGATCTCCTGCATCGCCCATTTCAGCGGCACCGGGTTAGGTTCGACAAACAGTTTGTTATGCAAAGGCATCATGCGATTGTTGATCCTGATTGCTTCGGCAATATTGCCGGCAATCGCGGCGGCGCACAATTCGTGCATCGCTCGCGGTGCGATATTGGCCGTGACCGAGATATTGCCCATACCGCCGCACAGCATCAGTGCCATCGCCGTTGCATCGTCACCCGAATACACTGCAAAGGATGGTGGCACCAGTCTGAGCAAATCGATACCACGACCAAGATTACCCGTCGCATCCTTGACACCGATGATGCCCGGCACGCCGGACAAACGCACGATGGTGTCATTACTCATATCAGCCACGGTACGGCCAGGCACGTTGTACAGGATAGTTGGCAGGTCAACCGCTTCAGCGATTTTTTTGAAGTGCTGGTACATCCCTTCCTGGGTCGGCCGGTTATAGTACGGCACCACCAGCAAAGTGGCATCGGCACCGGCACTCTTGGCGTAGCGGGTCAATTCGATCGCCTCGGCCGTCGAATTCCCGCCGGTCCCGGCGATGATCGGAATGCGCTTGTTGGTATGCTCGACAGCGACTTTGATCAATTCGCAGTGTTCGTCAACGGCGACAGTTGGCGATTCGCCGGTGGTGCCAACGATGACAATACCGTCGGTTCCTTCCGCGATATGCCAGTCAATCAACTTGCGCAACCCCGGTAAATCGAGACTGCCATCTGCGTGCATCGGTGTAACGATTGCGACTAAGCTTCCCTGAATCATGATTATTGAATCGCCAAATTATGAGGTGAGTAATTGTAGCGGATAGCCGGGGGCTAGAGGAGAGTATAGGCGCATGCACCTACAAACGATTACAACTCCTCCGGCAACCGCAATAACGCGGCCGGCATTGCGCTACGCAATTTAATTGCACACAATTTTTGCAACATGGCGGGTGCCGGCAACGCCCTGTAGCCATCTTCGAAGGCCAGAACGTGAACCTGTGCTTCGCGCGCCGCGACCAGCAACTCGCCTGGTTGGAGCAGGAATGCCGGACTCGATGGCTTGCCGAATGCGCCATTGCCATGAGCAAATGTTTCGTAAATCAGCACGCCGCCGTCGGCCAGACTGGCAAACAGCAAGGGCAACAACGGACGATGCAAATAATTGGTGACGACGATACCAGCGAAGTTGCCAGGCTGAAGCAATTCAGCCGCGCCGATACCGTTTTCGAGATCAATGCAGGCCGTATCGATGCCTGGTCCTGCCATGCTTGCGAGCGCTTCTGCATTGCGATCCACCGCCAGCACGGCGTGTCCTGCCGCAGCCAGCAAGCGTGCATGGCGGCCACCGCCGCAAGCAAGGTCAAGTACCCTGCCGGCCGGAATGCAAGTCAAAAACCGTTGTACCCACGCCGATGGCGCATCGATCGGATTGTGCATCAGCTGTAAGAAAGCCCCATCGCATCGCGCACGTCACGCATGGTTTCCTGCGCCAGCTTTCGTGCAGTATCGCGCCCGTCAGCCACGATGGCTCGCACCAGCGACGGATCATCAAGATAGACTTGCGCCCTTTCGCGCATCGGCTCCTGCTCTTTCAGGATCGCATCGATGACTGGCTGCTTGCATTCAAGGCAACCGATGCCAGCCGACTTGCAGCCCTTCATGACCCATTCATGCGTGCTGTTGTCGGTATAGACCTGATGCAACTGCCAGACCGGACACCGCTCGGGGTCCCCCGGATCGGTGCGCCGCACCCGTGCCGGATCGGTTGGCATCGTACGAATTTTTTTGGTCAGGCTGTCCTTGTCTTCGCGCAGCGCAATCGAATTGCCATAGCTCTTGGACATTTTCTGGCCATCCAGACCGGGCAGACGCGATGCCTCAGTCAGTCGCGCTTGCGGCTCGACCAGAATCAGTTTGCCGCTGCCTTCAAGGTAACCGAACAATCGTTCGCGATCGATCATGCTGAGATTTTGCGTATCGTCGAGCATCGCCTTGCCTTGTTGCAGCGCTTCATCCTTGCCCTGCTCCTGATAAGCCTTGCGCAATTCGGCATAAATCTTGGCGCGCTTGCCGCCGAGCTTCTTGACCGCGTCGCGGGCTTTTTCCTCGAAGCCTTTTTCCTTGCCATACAGATGATTGAAGCGTCGCGCGATCTCGCGCATCATCTCGATGTGCGGCACCTGGTCGGCACCGACCGGCACTTGACTGGCGCGATAGATCAGCACATCAGCCGCCTGCAACAACGGATAACCCAGAAAACCATAGGTCGCCAGATCGCGGTCTGCAAGCTTCTCCTGCTGATCCTTGTAGGTCGGCACCCGCTCCAGCCAACCCAGTGGCGTGGCCATCGACAGCAGCAGATGCAGCTCGGCATGCTCGGGCACTTGCGACTGGATGAACAGCGTCGATTGCGACGGATCGACACCGGCGGCAAGCCAGTCGACCAGCATGTCCCAGGTGCTGGTTTCAATGATGCTCGGATCATCGTAGTGCGTGGTCAGCGCATGCCAGTCGGCAACAAAAAACAGGCATGGCAATTCGGATTGCAACCGGATCCAGTTTTTCAGGGCGCCATGATAATGGCCTAAGTGCATCGCACCAGTAGGCCGCATGCCGGAGACTACACGATCAGGATACATAGTCGATCAGTTCAAAAGGAAGTGGAAAGGAGTGGTCAGCACAGTCAGCAAACCAGAAGCGACAGTCACCACCGGCAACACCCAGATCGGGTACAGAATCTTGGTCAGCGCCAACCCCAGCACGATAAAGAAGCCATACGGTTCTAGCTTGGCATACTGGTTGGCAATCTTGTCCGGCAGCAGGCTGTACATGACCCGCCCGCCATCAAGCGGAGGAATCGGAAACAGGTTGAAGGCAAACACCACCAGATTGACCATCACGCCAGCCTGCACCATTTTGTAGAAAAACGGTTCTTCGACATGGAAAGCCGCTAAGCCGATACCCAGCATTGCCCAGATAAACGCCATGAACAGGTTTGATGCCGGCCCGGCAAAGGCCACCCAGCGCATGTTGCGCTTGGGATTGCGCAAGCGCCCGAAGTCGACTGGTACCGGCTTGGCGTAACCGAACAGGAACGCACCGCCGGTCGAGAAATACAGCAGGACAGGCACCAGGATGGTTCCGACCGGATCAATGTGGACAATCGGATTGAGCGTCATCCGGCCCTCGTTATAGGCCGTGTTGTCGCCGAAATAGCGCGCCGCATACGCATGCGCCGCCTCGTGCAGCGTGATGGCAAACAACACGGGCAATACATAGACCGCAACGGTCTGGATCAGATCATTCATGGACGGAGTTTAGCAGAGGGAACAGGCAGACCCGCAAAATGACGCGGGACCGGAAAGGAATTGGCATGTGCATCGGCGTGGGCACGCAATCAGAAACCGAACAGCGCAAGCGGACCGCGCCCGGCGCGGATCAGCACCGGTTCGTCACCGCTAAGGTCAACTACGGTCGTCGGTTCGAGACTGCAGGCACCACCGTCGATGATCAGGTCAACCTGTTTTTCGATACGCTCGCGTACGCTGTCGGCATTGGTCAGCGGCAACTCGTCACCGGGCAGGATCAGCGTGGTGCCGAGCAGGGGCTGACCAAGTTGCTCCAGCAAGGCCAGCGCAATCCTGTTTTCCGGCACCCGCAAGCCGATTGTCTTGCGCGACGGATGACTGATCCGGCGCGGCACTTCCTTGGTGGCTTCGAGGATCATCGTGTACGACCCTGGCGTGGCGGCCTTCAGTAACCGGTATTGCTTGTTATCGACCTTGGCATACAGCGCAATCTCGGCGAGATCGCGACACAGCAAGGTCAGCAAATGCTTGTCATCGACGCCGCGAATACGGCGCATCCGTGTCACGGCATCCTTGTCATCGAGATGGCAGACCAGTGCGTAACTGGAATCGGTCGGCATCGCCACGATGCCACCCTTATGGATAATTTCTACGGCCTGATTGATCAATCGTTGTTGCGGGTTATCGGCGTGAATCTGAAAAAATTGGCTCATGAATACAACCGGCGGCCACTACGGCCGCCGGTTCCTGAAAAGTACGATTATCTCTGGCCGCGCAGCGCAGCAATTCGCTGCTCCATCGGCGGATGCGTCGAGAACAACGCCATGAATCCGGGCTTGTCACTAATGCCCATCGAGGCCATCGATTGCGGCAACGCATTCGGCGTCATGCCAGCGAGGCGCTGCAGTGCGCGCACCATCGGCTCGGCCGAACCGAGCAATTTTGCCGAACCGGCGTCGGCACGAAACTCACGATGGCGCGAGAACCAGGCCACGATCACCGATGCGCCGATGCCGAGCACGATCTGCGCCACGATCACCGTGATCATGTAGCCGATACCGGGGCCGCTATTGCTGTCACCACGGGACAGTGCACGATCGACCGCGTATCCGATCACGCGCGACAGGAACACCACGAAGGTATTGACGACACCCTGGATCAACATCATCGTCACCATGTCGCCGTTGGCAACGTGGGCGATTTCATGCGCCAGCACGGCTTCGATTTCTTCCTTGTTCATCGATTCAAGCAAGCCGGTCGAGACGGCTACCAGCGCCGAATTCTTGAACGCGCCGGTGGCGAATGCATTGGCTTCGCCTTCATAGATGGCGACTTCAGGCATCGTGATCCCGGCCCGCAGGGCAAGTTTCTCGACCGTGCTGATCAGCCAGACTTCGGTCGCATTGACCGGCGATTCGATCACGCGGGCGCCGGTAGAACGCTTCGCCATCCACTTGCTGATCAATAGCGAAAAGATCGAACCGGCAAAACCGACAATCAGCGAAAACACCATCAACATCGGCAAGTTCAGACCGGCCTGAGTAATGAAGCGATCCACGCCCAACACCGACAAGACGATGGACAAGACCAGCATCACCGCAATATTGGTGGCCAGGAACAAAAAAATTCTTTTCATATAAGAGTCTCCGTAGTGGGGTTGGCACGTGGAGCGCAGATGCGGTCAGCACAGACGGATTTCAAGGCCCTGACTACAGTTTCCAGTCAGCCCATACCGGCGTAACGGAGGGCGGCAAGGGCGGCAGCGCACCGAGGTCGACACGCGATTCGCCCGGACCATGAAAATCGGATCCGCGCGACGCACGCAACCCGTAGCGGTTAGCCAGGCGCGCATAGGTATCGTACTGATCTACGGTGTGGCTACCGGTCATGACTTCAATGGCCTTGCCGCCATAAGCGATGAACTCGTCGAGGAAGACGCCAAGCTGCATATCGGTGAAATCGTAACGTCCCGGATGGGCGACCACGGCAACTCCGCCGGCACCGCGTATCCATTGCACGGCCTGCTGCAACGTGGCCCAGCGATGCGGCACGAATCCCGGCCGGCCTTCGATCAAATATTTGCTGAATACATCAGGGACATCGCGGCACTCGCCAATTTCAATGAGGTAGCGAGCGAAGTGGGTCCGTGAAATCAAGTCCGGATTGCCGACGAAGTTGAGCGCGCCCTCGAAGGCGTCCGGGATGCCGACCATCGCAAGCTGGTCGGCCATTTCATGTGCGCGTTGCTCGCGCCCGGAGCGGGTCGAATCGAGGCCCAGCACTAGCTGCGGATTAGTTTCATCGATTTGCAGGCCAACGATATGGACTGTTTCCCCGGCCCAGGTAATCGAGATTTCGACACCGGCAATGAATTGCAAGTCGAGTGCGCGGGCCGCTTCACGGGCTTCGGCAATGCCGCTGACTTCATCATGATCGGTCAGGGCCCAGACATCGACACCGTTGGCTTTGGCACGCGCGGCGACTTCTGCCGGTGCCAGCAAACCGTCAGAAAAAGTGGAATGGCAATGGAGATCGATGTTCAGCACAGGGTCGACGCAATTCAAACAATTGAGAAGACTTATTGTAACTTGATGCGGCGCGACGCACCGCTGCACCGCCGAACCGCTGCGCCGTCCTTGTCAGATCAGAAAATCCTCTATCAGCCGTGCCAGTTGTTCCGGCTGGTCGTGGTGCAGCATGTGACCGGCATGGTTAATCATCGCGGTTTTCACATTCGGCAAAAACGTGATGCGCCGGTCGATTTCGATACGCGCCTGCTCCTTCGGTCCCATCCAGCGCCAGACATCGGTCTGCGCAGCTTCGACCCACAATACCGGCGCACTAATTTGCTGCCAGCATGCCATTGCCTCATCGACCTGATAGAGCAACGGACTCGACTGCTTGTGGGCGGCGTCGCCGAGGATGCGCCAGCTGCTATCGTCTTGCTGCGCGGCCCAATGACCGGACAAAAAATCGGCACGCGCATCGGTGAGGCGCGGATTGGTTTTTTGCAGTCGGGCGGCGACCTCGGCTTGCGAGTCATACGGTCGCAGCGGGCTCGGCACAGCCAATTCGTCCAGCCATTTTTCGTAGCGGCGCGGCGCCTGCTCCGGACGGGTCGCCGGCATGCCGAAACCTTCCAGATTAATCAGCCTGGCCACGCGTGCGGGACGGATGCCGGCATACAACGTCGCCACATTGCCACCCATGCTGTGTCCCAGCAAATTGACCGCTTGATTTGGCGCGTAATGATTCAGGATGGCATCGAGGTCGCCGAGGTAATCGGCAAACCAGTAACTGTCCGCGCCAGAATTATCGGTCAGGCCAAAGCCGCGCCAGTCGGGCGCAACCACATGCCAATCACCTTCGAGGTGATCGACCACAAACTGGAAGGACGCCGACACATCCATCCAGCCATGTACCATGAATAGCAGCGGCGCATCCGGGTTACCCCAATGCCGAATGTGGTAACGCAGACCGCGTACCGTGATAAATTCCGAGCGGGAAGCTTTCATGTTTTCCTGTTGAACGAGATGTGAAGCAGAACGCGAACGATGTGACCGAATAGAACGACCGTGCAAAATTATACCGGAGTACCCATGCCTGCAGTCAGCAAGACCCTTATTGATGATCAGTACCAGAGCCTGTATGACAATTTTGTCTGGGATGTTCCGACCCGCTTCAACATCGCCGAAGTCTGCAGCCGGCGCTGGGCACGCGACCCCGACCGTATTGCGCTGTTGTGCGATGACGAGTCCGGCGACCACAATACCCTGACCTATCAGGAATTGCAGGACGAAGCCAATCGACTGTCAAATGCGCTGCGCTACCTCGGTGTAGCTCAAACGCAATGTGTCGCCATCATCCTGCCGCAACGCGCCGAAACCGCGATCGCGCACATGGCCTGTTACCAGCTCGGCGCGATCGCCATGCCAATGTCCATTCTGTTCGGCCCGGACGCGCTCGAGTACCGCCTGCAGGACAGCGCTGCCAGTGTCGCCATCGTTGACCAGGCCGGACTGGACAACCTGCTGGCCAGCCGGGCGCGCTGCCCTGCCCTCAAACATATCATTTACGTCGATGGCGAGCGCGCCGATTGCCTCGACTGGCAAGAGTTGCTGGCCGAATCCTCGACAGTGTTTACACCGGTCGACACGCTGGCCACCGATCCGGCCATCCTGATTTACACCAGCGGCACCACCGGCGCACCGAAGGGCGCGCTGTTACCCCACGCGGCTGTCATCGGCAACCTGACCGGCTTCGTCGCGTCGCAAAACTGGTTCCCGAAAAAAAAGGATGTGTTCTGGTCGCCGGCTGACTGGGCCTGGACCGGCGGACTGATGGATGCCTTGTTGCCGACCCTGTATTTCGGCCAGACCATCGTCGGCTATCAGGGCCGGTTCAGCGCCGACATGGCCTTCAGGCTGATGGAAAAACATGCCGTCACCAACACCTTCCTGTTCCCGACCGCACTCAAGATGATGATGAAAGCCGTGCCGCTGCCACGCAAGGTCTACAAGCTGAAACTGCGCGCCATCATGAGCGCCGGCGAAGCGGTCGGTGATGCAGTGTTTGATTGGGGCCGGAAAGCGCTCGGAGTGACCATCAATGAAATGTTCGGCCAGACCGAAATGAACTACATCGTCGGCAACAGCGCGGCCAAATGGCCGGCCCGTCCGGGCAGCATGGGACGCCCGTATCCCGGCCATCGGGTTGCGGTGGTCGATGCCGATGGGGTCGAACTGCCAGCCGGCAGCATCGGTGACGTCGCACTCCATCGCACCGACCGCCACGGCATGCCCGATCCGATCTTTTTCCTCGGTTACTGGAACAACCCGCAAGCAACCAGCGACAAGTTTCGCGGCGACTGGTGCTGCACCGGCGACCTGGCGTTGATGGATGCTGACGGCTATCTCTGGTATCAGGGCCGCGCCGATGACATGTTCAAGGCAGCCGGTTACCGGATCGGCCCATCCGAAATCGAGAACTGTCTGGTCAAGCATGCGGCTGTCGCGAATGCCGCCGTGGTGCCCAAGCCGGATGCCGAACGCGGCAATCTGGTCAAGGCATTCGTGGTGCTGGTCGATAGCGTGGCGCGCAATCCGCTGGCCGACGCAACACTCAAGGCCGAGCTGCAAGCACATGTGAAATCGCAACTGGCACCGTACGAATATCCGAAAGAAATCGAGTTCATCGACGCCTTGCCGATGACGACGACCGGTAAGGTGCAGCGGCGTGTGTTGCGTGAGCTGGAAAAAGACCGCTTCGACGCGGCAACCTGATTCTCCGGCGGCAGTAAAATGCTGCCTTTACCGAACTTCATAACAGGACACATCCATGGCCATTTACCACTACGGCGAACATGCGCCCCGGATCGATCCTTCGGCTTACGTCACTGACGAAGCCACAGTGATCGGCAAGGTGCATCTTGCTGCCAACAGCAGCGTCTGGTTCCATGTCACGCTGCGCGGCGACAATGAACTGATCAGCGTCGGCGAAAACAGCAATATTCAGGAAGGCGCGGTCTGCCATACCGACATCGGCTATCCGCTGACCATCGGCAACAACGTGACCATCGGCCATCAGGCCATGCTGCACGGATGCACGATCGGCGAAGGCTCGCTGATCGGCATCCAGGCCATCGTCCTCAATGGCGCAAAAATCGGCCGCAATTGTCTGGTTGGCGCCGGTGCACTGGTCACCGAAGGCAAGGAATTTCCGGATAATTCATTGATCATTGGCACCCCGGCGAAAGCTGTGCGCACGCTGACTGCCGAAGAGATCGTCAAGCTGACCGGGAGTGCGGCCAGTTACGTCGCACGCGCCCAGTCGTTCAAGACCACGCTGAAAAAGGTGTCAGCATGAGCGACCTGAAGACTCCTGACACGCTGCAAAAATTCATGTTCGATGGCGCACCCGTGCGCGGTGAACTGGTCGAGTTATCGGACACCTGGCGTCAGGTACAACAGCGGCGCGACTACCCGCCTGCCGTCAGAACACTGCTCGGCGAAATGATGGCGGCAGCAGCGTTGTTGTCGGCCAACCTGAAATTTAATGGCGCCATCGTCATGCAGATTTACGGCGATGGCCCGGTGCGCCTGCTGGTGGTCGAGTGCGATGCTGACCTGCAAATGCGTGCCACAGCCAAGTTCGACGCCGAAGCCGTTATCAGCGAAGCATCGATGCTCACTGATCTGGTCAACCTGAACGGCGATGGCCGCTTTGTCATCACGCTCGACCCGAAAGACAAACTACCGGGACAACAAGCCTACCAGGGCGTAGTACCACTTGACGGCGACTCGATTGCCACCGTCATCGAACACTACATGCTGCGCTCTGAGCAACTTGATACACGCTTGTGGCTGGCGGCCGATGCCAATGTGTCGCGTGGACTACTACTGCAAAAGCTGCCGAGTACCGGTGGTGTCGATGCGCCGGTCGATGATGACCTGGCCACCTGGGATCGCAGCGTGATGCTGGGCTCGACACTGCGCAATGCCGAATTGCTGGAAACCGACATCGAAACATTAATGCGACGTTTATTCTGGGAAGAAACGATCCGGGTTTTTGATCCGCAGTATCCGAGCTTTCGCTGTTCATGCAGCCGTGAACGCGTTGGCAACATGCTCAAAATGCTGGGTCAGGAAGAAGTCGACTCGGCGTTGGCCGAGATGGGAAAGATGTCGGTTGATTGTGATTTTTGTGGTCAGCATTACGCCTTCGACAAAGTCGATTGTGCACAATTATTCGTGACAACAGACGTGCTGGCGAGTGATAGCAGCGTCAAGCATTGAGGGTGCGATT
>CAILRJ010000055.1 GCA_903836575.1 uncultured Burkholderiales bacterium | reverse complement strand
CACTGGTCAATGCGATGCTCGTCCCCATATGAGGGCAATATTCCACGAACCCGGGACCTTGCATGAGCCATCACCTATCGCTAGAAAAAGACAAAATCCGTTTTCTGTTACTCGAAGGAGTGCACAAGAATGCGCTCGATGTACTGGGGCGCAACGGCTACACCAATATTGAATTGCTGCCGACGGCACTGGATGAAGCGGTGCTGATCGAAAAAATCCGCGATGCGCATTTTGTGGGTATCCGCTCACGCACCCAGATTACCGAGAAGGTGCTGGCGGCCGCCGAGAAGCTGATCGCGGTCGGCTGCTTTTGCATTGGCACCAATCAGGTCGATTTGCGCGCGGCGATGCAGCGCGGGATTCCGGTTTTTAATGCGCCGTTTTCGAATACCCGCTCGGTCGCCGAACTGGTGCTGGCCGAAACCATTCTGCTGTTGCGCGGCATCCCGGAAAAGAACGCGCTGGTCCATCGCGGCGGCTGGTCGAAGTCGGCTGAAGGCTCCTTCGAAACGCGCGGCAAGACGCTCGGTATCATCGGCTACGGCAGCATCGGCACGCAGTTGTCGGTGTTGGCCGAAGGGCTCGGCATGACAGTGGTGTACTACGACGTCATCACCAAACTACCGATCGGCAATGCCCATCAGGTGGATTCGCTCGACGATCTGCTGGCGCTGGCTGATGTCGTGACCTTGCATGTGCCCGAGAATGACTCGACCAAAAACATGATGGGTGCCGAGCAATTTGCGAAAATGAAAATCGGTAGTATTTTCATCAATGCCGCGCGTGGCACCTGTGTCGATATCGATGCGCTGGCCGGCATGATTGAGCGCAAGCATCTTGGTGGCGCTGCGGTCGATGTGTTCCCGTCCGAGCCGAAAGCCAACAGCGAAGAATTTTTGTCGCCGCTACGCCAGTTCGATAACGTGATCCTGACACCGCATATCGGTGGCTCGACGCTGGAAGCGCAAGCCAACATCGGGCTCGAAGTCGCTGAAAAATTCGCCCGTTATTCGGATACCGGTTCGACGCTGTCGGCGGTCAATTTTCCTGAAGTCGCAGTGCCGCTGTTTGGTGGCAAGCATCGCTTGCTGCATATCCACCGCAATGTGCCGGGTGTGCTGTCGGCGATCAACCGCATCTTCGCCGAGAACGGCATCAACATTTCGGCGCAAAGCCTGATGACCAACGAGTCGATTGGTTATCTGGTGATGGATGTACCGGTCGGTTGCTCGACGGTCGCGATGGAGAAACTGCACGAGATCGAAGGGACGATCCGGACACGGGTGCTGTATTGATCTGAGGAGTTGCTAACTCCTGTCCAGGAGCCCGGGCACGGTTTGCGTGCCCGGGCTCCGGATGCCAGCACGTGCTTGTTGTGGATTACCCGCCCAGATACGCTTCGACCACCTTCGGATCATCGAGCAACTCGCGACCCGTACCGGTCAAGACGATCTTGCCGGTCTCGAGTACGTAACCACGATGGGCGATGCGTAATGCCTGACGCACATTCTGTTCGACCAGCAGGATAGTCAGTCCGGTCAGATTGATTTCCTTGAGGATGCGGAAAATCTCCTGCACCATCAATGGCGCCAGTCCCATCGATGGTTCATCAAGCAGCAGTACGCGCGGCTTGGCCATCAGCGCGCGGCCGATGGCCAGCATTTGCTGTTCGCCACCGGAGAGGTTGCCGGCCATGCCATCACGCCGTTCCTTGAGCACCGGGAACAATGTAAAAACCCATTCCATATCCTGTGCGACGCCACTTTTATCTTTGCGGGCATAGGTGCCCAAGGCCAGATTTTCGCCGACGGTTAGTGTCGTCAGGATGGCCCGTCCTTCGGCGACTTGCACGATGCCACGACCAACAATCTGGTGCGGTGCCAGTTTGGTCAGATCGGCGCCGTCGAACAGGACCTGTCCACCGACGGTTTTCAGCAAGCCGGAAATCGCCAGCAACGCGGTGCTTTTGCCGGCGCCATTGGCGCCAACCAGTGCGGTGATTTCGCCTTCCTGCAGAACCAGGTCGATACCTTTGACGGCGGCGATCTGTCCGTACGAGACAGCCAGGTCGGTGACCTGCAAAATCGCGCTCATGCTTCTTCCTTGCCGAGGTAGGCTTCGATGACTTCGGGATTATTCTTGATCTCGGACGGCGTTCCTTCGGCGATGATGCGACCGAAATTAAGCACTGCGATGCGGTCGCACAGGCCCATCACAAAACGCATGTCGTGTTCGATCAGGAAGATGGTGTAACCACGCTGCTTGATGTTGACGATCTCTGCCATCAGATCGGATTTTTCGGACGGGTTCATGCCGGCCACCGGTTCGTCGAGCAGTAGCAGCTTCGGCTCGGTTGCCAGCGCACGGGCAAATTCGAGCCGGCGTTGTTCACCGTAAGACAGGCTCTCGGCCAGCATGTCGGCCTTGTGATCGAGTCGCACCCACGACAGCAGTTCGCGGGCGCGCTCGCGGGCTTTGGCTTCGGCATTGCGGAAGGAGGCCAGATTCAATAGCAGGCTGGCGAAGCCGTAATCGAGATGGTCATGCATGCCGACGATGACGTTTTCGAGCAGTGTCATTTCCTTGAAAATGCGGATGTTCTGGAAGGTCCGTGCAATCCCGAGTTCGGTGATCTTGTGCGGTGCGACTGCACCGAGGTTTTTGCCATTGAAGACGATGTTGCCACCCGTTGGTTGCAACAGGCCGGTCAGCAGGTTGAAGACCGTGGTCTTGCCTGCGCCGTTCGGTCCGATCATGCCGAAGATGCCGCCCTGCGGCACCGTGAAGCTGACATCCTGCAGCACCTTGAGGCCGCCGAACTGCTTGCTGATCTGATTCATTTGCAGCATCAGATCTCCTTCTTTGATGAGGTGCGCTTGAACAATGCGCGTAACCGTGCCGGATCCCAGATGCCTTTCGGCAGATACAGGATGACGACGATCAGGATCAGGCCGTTGAAGGCCAGCCGGAAGTGCTTGAATTCGCGTAGCACTTCGGGCAACACGGTCAGGATGGTCGCGCCCAGCGTCGGGCCGATCAGGTTGACGGTGCCGCCGAAGACCGCCATGGTCAGAATATCGACAGCGTTTTCAAACGCGTAGTTGCCCGGTCCGATCGTGAAGGTGTAGTGCGCATTGAGGCCGCCGGCAACGCCGGCAATCACCGCGCCGGTGACGAAAGCCAGCAGCTTGTAACCGGCCACGTTGATGCCCATGAGTTGTGCTGCGACTTCATCGGCCTTGATGGCTTCGAAGGCGCGGCCGATTTTCGAGCGGCGCATGCGTGCCAGCACGAATAGCGTCAGTGCCAGCAGCAGCACGATGTGCCACCACTCGGTCTTGAGCGGGATGCCGTTGAGCCCCATCGGACCGCCGGTCACGTCCAGGTTAAGCACGACGACACGCACCACTTCGCCAAAGCCCAGCGTGGCCATCGCGAGATAGACTCCGGACAGGCGCAGCGTCGGGATGCCGATGATGAGTGCCACCAGCGCCGGCAGCACAGCAGCAGCCAGCAAGGCCAGCGGGAACGCCACATCGGCCTGCATTGTCAGCATCGCTGCGGCATAGGCACCGATGCCCATGAACGCGGCATTTGCCAGTGACAGCAAACCGCACGACAGCGTGATGTAGATCGACAGCGCCAGCATCGCATTGACGCCGATGCTGAAGATGACGGTGTTGTAAGTCGACCAGAAAGCCTGCCACCATTCCATCATGTCAGGCCTTCCTTTCCAGCACTTTGCCGAACAT
>CAILRJ010000054.1 GCA_903836575.1 uncultured Burkholderiales bacterium | reverse complement strand
GCGTCGTCGTCACTCAAGCCCGAGATCGGCACGCCATCAATCAACACGCTGCCGCTGTCGGGCATGTCGAGTCCGGCGATCAGGTTGAGCAGCGTCGATTTGCCGACCCCGGATTCCCCCATGATCGCGATGTACTCGCCCGGTTGCAGCACGAAATCCAGTTGTGCCAGCACGACGCGACCATTGCCATAGGCTTTGCGCACCGCGCGGCATTCCAGCGCTGGCGGCGTCATTGCCATCCGATGACCCAGACGGTGGCATCTTCAAGATTGCGCCAGGCGATGGTTTCAGTGCGTTGGGAGTGAACCGCCTGCAAGTCGACATGGGTGATCGGCGAACCATCCTCGGGCACGATCACGCGTGACACGAGAAAATGTTTTTCGCGATTGATCGGGGTCAAGGCAGTCCACTTTGAAAGGAGAAGTTTTTTGGGCGAGATCGGCATGCGGTGAATTTTTGTTGAATAGACTAGACTGACGCCAGTTTAGTGCGGATTGCAAAACAAGGTTGGCACGCCCAACACCGCAGCAATTCGCGACAGCCCAGTCAATTTATTTCTCCAGGGAACACTATGGATCGCCGCACTTTCCTCAAAACCACCGCTATTGCTTCTGCTGTCTCTGTCGTCCCATTCGGTCAGGCTGCCTTCGCTACCGAAGGCCCGTGGCGCACCTTCGACGTGACAACCCGCGTGGAACTCAACAGTACCGGTGCAGCGAGCGTCTGGCTGCCGATCCCGACTGTGAACACCGATTACCAGAAAGTCATGGAGACCACCTTCAAGACTGACGCTGGCAAGGCTCAGATCGTGCAGGATGCGACTTATGGCGCCGGCATCCTGGTCGCTCAATTCACTGGCAGCGAGAAGCCAGTCGTCGAAGTCACCACCCGCGTGATGACACGTGACCGCATTGTCGACCTGAACGCCGCACCCAACAACGAACAACTCGATCCGGCCGAACGCAAGCTGGCACTGGCCGCGACCGACCTGTTGCCGACCGACGGTATCGTGCTCACGACGGCACAGGAAATCACCAAGGGCGCCAGGACCGACCGGGCCAAAGCGCAGGCAATTTACGACTGGATCGTCGACAACACCCACCGCGATGCCAAGGTGCGCGGTTGCGGTGTCGGTGACATCAAGTCGATGCTCGAGTCGAATAATCTGGGCGGCAAATGCGGTGACCTCAATGCGCTGTATGTTGGTCTGGCGCGCGCCGTTGGCGTTCCGGCGCGCGATGTCTATGGCGTGCGCGTCGCTGATTCCCGCTTGGGTTACAAGTCGCTCGGCAAGTCCGGTGATGTCACCAAAGCCCAGCATTGCCGTGCTGAAGTCTATCTGGCCGGTTACGGCTGGGTGCCGGTCGATCCGGCCGACGTGCGCAAGGTCGTGCTCGAAGAGGGCGGCGGCTTGCCACTGACCGACGTCAAAGTCGAAGCGGCCCGCAAGCGCCTGTTCGGTTCATGGGAAATGAACTGGATGGCGTTCAACTACGCGCATGACGTGCAGCTCCCGGGCGATAAAAAAGGCAAGGTCGGCTTTTTCATGTACCCAAACGCAATGATTATCGAAGACGGCAAGACAACCCGCGTCGACAGCCTCGATCCGGACAACTTCCATTACACGATCACGTCGCGTGAAATCGTTGGTTGACCGGACTTGATGCGCACATCACTTCGCACGTTGCTGCTGGTAGTAACGACCTGGCTGGCCCTGATGGCAATGCCGGCAGTACAGGCGCAGGCGGCCTGGGTCGCGTATTCCGGCCAGGGCCAGCCGCCGATGCCGTTGCTGCTCAATGACCTCGATGGCAAACCGGTCGATCTCGCCAGCCTGAAAGGGCAAGTCGTACTGGTTAATTTCTGGGCCACCTGGTGCGAAGGCTGCCGGGCTGAAATCCCGGCATTGAACCGGCTACAGCAACGCTTCAAGCAGCCCAGGCTGCACGTTATTGGCGTCAATATCGGCGAAGGCAAGGCGCGCATCGGTCAGTTCACACAACGTATTCCGATCCAGTACACCATCTTGCGTGATGCCGATTCGGTCGTCATGAAAGCCTGGCGCGTACGCATCATGCCCACCACTTTCCTGATCGACAAGCAAGGCCGGCTGCGTTACGAGCTGGCGGGCGAAGCCGACTGGGACGATCCCACCATTCAGGCACCTGTCCTTGACCTCTTGAAATAGGAGACCGACCTTGGCCCAATTCATTCAGCGTTTTCACGCCGACAAATCTGCCATTCGTGACGAACTGCTGATCGGCTTGCAAGAGCCGCAAGCCAGCACGTCACCCAAATATCTGTACGACGCGCTTGGCTCGAAACTGTTCGAAGCCATCTGCGAATTGCCCGAGTACTACCCGACCCGCACCGAAGCGGCGATCTTCGACGCCCATGCTGACGAGATCGCCGTTTCAGTCGGGCGCGGCCGCACGGTGATTGATCTCGGTGCCGGCAACTGCGCCAAGGCAGCGCGGCTGTTCCCGGTGCTGGAGCCGGCGCATTATGTGCCGATTGATATCTCGGTCGACTTTCTGCGTGACTCGGTTAATACCTTGCAGCAGCGTTTTCCGGAGATGGAAATTACCGCGCTCGGCGTCGATTTTTCGGCTCCTTTTGCGTTTCCCGATAACGTCGGTCCGGCCCAGCGGCTGTTTTTCTACCCGGGCTCGTCGATCGGAAACTTTTCTCCTGACGACGCGGTGGCGTTCCTGTCGCGACTGGCACAGGCCGGTGATCGCGACGGCGGTCTGCTAATTAGCGTTGACCTCGTCAAGGCCAAGCCGGTACTCGACGCAGCGTATGACGATGCACTCGGTGTTACGGCATCGTTCAACCTGAACTTGCTCAATCATCTCAATGCGGTACTCGAGGCTGATTTCGATGTGCGCAGCTGGCAGCATGTCGGGTTCTTCAATACCGAGCTGAGTCGCATCGAAATGCACCTTGAGTCGAAGTCGGCGCAGACCGTGCGCTGGCGCGGCGGCTGCCGCGACTTCGCGGCAGGCGAGCGCATCCATACCGAGAATAGTTACAAGTACACGGCCGAAGGCTTCACCGCGTTGCTCGAACGGGCAGGCTTCACGTTGCAACAGGCCTGGATCGATCCGCTGGGCTGGTTCATGGTTTGTCACGCGAAGGTCAACGAAAGCCTATCGTGAACGCGCGGGCCGAATTGGCCGACTGCGGGCAACTCGCGACGGATTTTGCGCAGACGCGGGAGCGTACCGTCGCGCTGGTTGCGCCGCTGTCGGCCGAAGACGCGTGCGTGCAATCGATGCCCGATGCCAGTCCGGCCAAGTGGCATCTGGCTCACACGACCTGGTTTTTCGAGACCTTCATTCTGGAGCGTTTTGAGACCAGCTTTCAGCCCCATCACGAGGCCTTCCGGGTCCTGTTCAATTCGTATTACAACGGCGTCGGCGAGAAACACGCGCGGGCACAGCGCGGCATGATCACGCGTCCGTCGCTGGCTGACGTGCTGGCCTATCGCGCGGCGGTCGATGCCCGCGTCACGGCATTGCTGGCCGCGCCGTCACCAGAAGTGGCCGCGCTGGTTCGTCTCGGACTCCAGCACGAACAGCAGCACCAGGAATTGCTGCTCACCGACCTCAAGCATTTGCTGTCGATGAATCCGCTGTTTCCGGTCTATGCGCGGACGGCGACGTTGCCACCGGCGCGCCGTTCATCGCCGGGCTGGCATCGCATTGAGGCAGGCATCGTCGAAATCGGTGTCGATGATGGTGAATTTTTCTTTGATAACGAACGTCCGCGTCACCGCCAATTCGTCGAAGGATTTGCCTTGGCCACCACGCTGGTCAGCAATGGCGACTATCTGGCATTTATCGATGCCGGCGGGTATGCGGATGCCGCGCTGTGGCTCTCCGAAGGCTGGGATTGGATCTGCCATAACGCGATCACGCAGCCGTTGTACTGGCAGCGTGATGGTGCTGACTGGCAGGAATTTACCTTGCGCGGTATGCAGCGGCTGGACCTGCAGCGACCGGTGATCCATTTGTCGTACTTCGAAGCCGATGCCTATGCGCGCTGGGCCGGCGCGCGTCTGCCGACCGAAGCGCAATGGGAATCCGCGGTGCAATCGGCCAGTCCCGATACCTTCGATGACCTATTCGGCGCGTGCTGGCAATGGACCTCCAGCAGCTATGCACCGTATCCGGGTTTCGCCGCTGCCGATGGCGCGCTGGGCGAATACAACGGCAAATTCATGGTCAATCAGTATGTGTTGCGTGGCGGTTCTTGCGTCACGCCGGACGGCCACGCCCGCGCGACTTACCGGAATTTTTTTCCGGCGACGGCGCGCTGGCAATTCACGGGTATTCGGCTGGCGCAATAGTCACTTTCCGGAGGATCAGTGATTGCTTGGTGCAATGTCTTGACGGTAGTTGCCAAAATCAACCGGTAAAGTCACTGATCGCTTGTCGATGCAAGCGGCAACCTTTGTCGGCGACGTACCGTCGCCGCGCCCGGCCAGCAAACCTGCGATTGAAATATCTTCGTTGAGAGCATCCCAATGAAGGCCATTGGCGGAGCGCTCACATTGCTCGCGTTGCTCTGGAGTCGCATGAAGCAGTCGTGGAAACCACGCCAGCGGCACCCCCAGCGTGCGACCGTCTGACAGCACGACCCACATGCTGTTGTCATCGAACTGGATGGATCTAGCGGAAACTGACATGCGACGTGCTTTCAACAGAAACACAATGATTGAGCGCGGTATGCGCTACCTGCTGCGCTTCGTAGTCCGTTGCCGGGGTCAGAGTAATTTTCGCGATAAGGCCTGCGAAAAAAAACTCTGACCCCGGCAACTCGCGCTTGCTGTTTGCGGCCTTCAACACAGCCCGATGTTGTGATGTGTTGACGAACAATCCGTGCCGGCAACGCTGAACTCATTGTCACTGCCATGTTTTGTGTTTTGTCCAAATCAAGGTTAGTTGTCCTGCCAATTCCACATCACGCAGTCCTACTAAGCCCCTCGCAACTTGCGCCACAACGTCGTCCTGCTCACGCCCAGATATTTCGCCGCTGCTTCCCGGTTGCCATCGAAGCGTGCCAGCACTTCCGTCAGCGACTCCGTCGGCGCGCTGCTCAGCACCATCGGTGCGACGGCTCCGGCGCGCATTAATTCCGGCGCGACTGCCAGCAACAATCCGGGTGACAACGCTTGCAGCGGTTCGGCCGCCAGATACAGCGCGACGCGTTCCATCATGTTGCGCAATTCGCGCACGTTGCCCGGCCAGCCATAACCGGCCAGCAGGGTCGAGCAGGCCAGCAGTTCGGCATGCAGATTCGCATGCGGGCGCAAACCCATCGCGGCCAGTGCATTCTTGAGGCACCAGCCGGCCAGTTCGACCTGGTCATCGGGCCGTTCGCGCAGCGGCGGCAAGGTCATCCGCAAGACGCCCAGCCGATAAAACAGGTCGGGCCTGAAGCGTCCTTCCTGCACGCGCGCGTCGAGGTCGCAATGGGTGGCGCTGACGATGCGGACATCGACCGGAATCGGCCGGGTGCCGCCGACACGCACGACTTCGCGTTCTTCGAGTACCCGCAATAACCGCGTTTGCAGCGGCAGCGCCATCTCGCCGATTTCATCGAGGAACAGCGTGCCGCGATGCGCCGCTTCAAACAAGCCGGCGTGGCCGCCGCGCCGTGAGCCGGTGAACGCACCTTCTTCATGGCCGAACAGCTCCGCTTCCAGCAATGATTCGGCCAGCGCACCGCAATTCAAGGCCACGAACGGCTGGCGCGCGCGGGTACTTTCACGGTGGATGGCTTGCGCGGCCAGTTCCTTGCCGGTGCCGGTTTCGCCCTGAATAAGCACGGTGGCTGGCGAACGGGCGAACAGTGTGATGGCTTGCCGGGACCGTTGCATCGCTGCCGACTCGCCGCGCAAATCATTGAGGCCATGGCGCGCCCGCAAGGTGTCGGCAGGCGCGGCAGGGCGCCGCCGGTTACTGTCGAGGCGGGTAAAGCGGGCGATGTCGAGCGCGTCATTGAATGCATGCCGGATCGAGGCAGCCGAATAGACAAACACGCCCGCCAGCCCGGCTTCTTCGGCCAGGTCAGTGATCAGACCGGCACCGACGATGGCCTGGATGCCGGCGGCTTTCAGTTCGCTGATTTGTGCGCGCGCATCTTCTTCGGTGACGTAGCTGCGCTGGACGATGTCGAGGCCGAAAGTGGCCTGAAAATCAGTGAGCTCGGACATGGTTTGCTGGTAGCTGATCAGTCCGATCCGGGGCGTGATCTTGCGGGCGCGCGCCAGTGCCTGCATCAGATCAAAGCCGCTGGCCTTGGCAATGATGACCGGTACCGACAAGCGGCTTTTGAGATAAGCCGCATTCGAGCCGGCGGCGATGACGGCGTCACAACGTTCGGTCACAAGGCGTTCGCGAATATGGCGTACTGCATCTTCGAAGCCGAGATGGATCGGCTCGATCGTCGCGGCGTCGCCGTACTCGAGCATGATGTCGCGAAACAGGTCGAACAGGCGGGAGATCGAGACGGTCCAGATGACTGGCTTGTCATTCGGGTCGATGGAGACAGGAAGGTTGGGACGGTGCATGTTTCACCTTGGCGTTTCAGTGTTGCGAGTGTAACGCAGTTTGAAACGTTTCCTAATGAATGCAAAACGGCAGGCGAGTGCGCCTCTTGTTGCACTGCGCGGGTTGGCGGCAATCATCCGGAAGGTGGCACGGCGATTGCAATATCGGCCGCAAGCAATTCCGATGAAACACACTCGAAAGTGACCTTCCCATGTCCCACTATTCCGCAGGTGCTGCGTTCCGCAAGGCAATGCAAGAAGAATCCCCGTTGCAAGTCGTCGGTGCCATCAATGCCAATCATGCGTTGCTGGCCAAGCGGGCCGGCTTCAAGGCCATCTATCTGTCGGGTGGCGGCGTCGCTGCCGGTTCGCTGGGTCTGCCGGACCTTGGCATCACGACACTCGATGATGTGCTGACCGACGTGCGCCGCATCACCGATGTCTGCGACTTGCCGCTGCTGGTCGATGTCGATACCGGCTTCGGTTCGTCGGCCTTTAATGTGGCCCGCACGGTCAAGTCAATGATCAAGTTCGGTGCCGCCGCGATGCACATCGAAGACCAGGTCGGCGCCAAGCGCTGTGGTCATCGGCCGAACAAGGAAATCGTCACGCTGCAGGAAATGGTCGATCGCATCAAGGCCGCCGTCGATGCCCGTACCGACGAGAACTTCGTGATCATGGCGCGTACCGATGCGCTGGCCGTCGAGGGACTGGAAGCCGCGCTCGAGCGCGCGATTGCCTGTGTCGAAGCCGGTGCCGACATGATCTTCCCGGAAGCCATTACCGAACTGGCGATGTACAAGCAGTTCGCCGCCGCCGTCAAGGTGCCGGTGCTGGCCAATATTACCGAGTTCGGTGCCACGCCATTGTTCACTGTGGATGAACTCAAGGCGGCTGATGTCGGCCTGGTGCTGTATCCGCTGTCGGCTTTTCGCGCCATGAACAAGGCGGCCGAAAACGTCTACACCGCGATCCGCCGTGACGGCTCGCAACAAGCGGTCGTTGACACGATGCAGACCCGCAAGGAACTCTACGACCGCATTGACTATTACTCGTACGAAGACAAGCTCGACGCACTGTTCGCCGCACAGAACGCTAAAAAATAATTCATCCAATATCTGGCAGCAAGCCAAAAAGAGAGACACACCATGACCGAATCCGTACCTGCTTTCAAGCCGAAAAAATCCGTCGCGCTGTCCGGCGTTACCGCCGGCAATACTGCGCTATGCACCGTCGGCAAGACCGGCAAT
>CAILRJ010000053.1 GCA_903836575.1 uncultured Burkholderiales bacterium | reverse complement strand
TGGACGCCGACCGAGATGTCGCGGGTGCGCAAAGCCAGTGCCTGTTTGTGCGCAGTGAGGGCGGCATCGACGCGTGCCTGCGCAGCCAGCACATCAGCACGGCGCGCCAGCAGCCCCTCTTGCGCAGTACGTGAAAGGCTGCCATCGAACGGCGTCGCCGGCCACGGATCAGTCGGTGTCAGTCCGGCCGGATCGTCGTTTGTACCGAGCAGTAGCACCAGCACCTCGCGCGCACGCGCCAGTTCGGCACCGCTCTGCAGCACGTCGTTTTGCGCGCGCAGCGCATCGATCTGCAGGCGCGCAACATCGGCGCTGGCGAGGTCGCCGGCCTTCAGACGTTTTTGCGCGGCGACCACGGTGGCGTCGTACAGCGCGGCGCTCTGGCGCGTGATCAGCAGCTTTTCGAGCGCGGCGAGCACGTCGTAATACGCCTGACTCACAGCGATGCCGAGCTGGCGCTGGACATCGTCAAGATCATGTTGCGCAGCGCTTTCCAGTTGCATGGCATTTTGCGTGCGCAGCGCGCGCTTGTCGCCACGCTCGATCAGTTGATCGATGCGCACGGTGCTGTCGATGGTCTTGTCGCGCAGGCCACCGGCACCGATGCCGGTGTGCGGATTGATACCGACAGTTTGCACGGTCAGCATCGGGTTCGGTGCCGCAGCGGCCATCACGCTGGCGGCGCGGGCGCTGGCAATGGCAATGCCGGCCAGACGCAAGTCATGGTTTTTCTGGTGTGCGGTGTGCAATGCTTCATCGAGCGTCAGGTTGCCGTTACTGGCAAAACTGGTCGGAGCCAGCAACAGCAGCAGGGCGGGCAAGACGAAGCGCATTGCCGCGAGCATGGTGGTAAGGCGCATGAGAATCCTGAATGGGGTGGTGCGGAAATAAAAACAGCACTAATGAACGGGTAGCCGTAGACTAGCGACCGGTCCTGTCAGGACCATGACGGCAAGCTGACGGCAAGCTGACAATTCCCTATTTTTTGAAGTGACACGGCGATGCATGTCCTGCTGGCGGAAGATGATTCGATACTGGCCGATGGCATTGCGCGCGCACTGCGCTCGCATGGCATGGTGGTCGATGTGGTCGATAACGGTAGCGCCGTTGAACTGGCCATCAAGCATGCGGAAATCGCCGTGCTGGTGCTCGATATCGGCCTGCCCGGTATCGATGGCTTTGAAGTGGTGCGGCGCTTGCGACTGCATGGCATGCAAGTCCCGGTGTTGCTGCTGACCGCGCGCGATGCGATTCAGGATCGCGTGCATGGCTTCGAACTTGGTGCTGATGACTACCTGGTCAAGCCGTTCTCGACACTGGAACTGGTGGCGCGCTTGAAAGCGCTGGTGCGGCGCAGTGCTCCCAAGCAGATGGAACTGAACGTCGGTGGTCTCACGCTCGATACCTTTGCCCGGCGCGCACACATCGGCAATCAGTCGATCGAGTTTTCGGTACGCGAATGGGCGGTGCTTGAATACCTGATGCAGCAAGCATCGCGGGTGGTATCCAAGCAGCAGATCATCGATGCGATCCTGCCGTGGGGCGAGGACATGACGCTCAATGCGGTCGAAGTCTACGTCTCGCGTATTCGCCTGAAAATCGCTCCGTCGAATATCGCCATCCGCACCATCCGGGGTTTCGGCTACCTGCTGGAACCGGTCGCGCCGTGACCGGCACGATCAGCAGCCTGCGGATCAACCTGCTCAAGTGGTTGATTGGGCCGCTGCTGGCGATCAACCTGATTGGTGCGGCACTGACTTACCGGCTGGCCTGGGTACCGGCACAAATGGCGTTTGATCAGAGTCTGGCCGATGCGGCGTGGGCGCTGGTGCCACGGCTGCGTGAGAACGGCGGGTCGATACTGATCGACTTGCCGCAACAGGCCGAACAGGTACTGCGGCTTGATCATGTCGATGCGATTTATTTCATTGTGCGCAATCAATCGGGACAGCTGATTGCCGGCGACCAGGATTTTCCATCGCTGCCGGCACCGCAGCAACTCAATGATCCGGTGGCCTATTCCGGCACGATGCGTGGCGAGGCAGTGCGCATGATCGTGCTCAAGGCGCGCGTCGGCACGCAAGTCGTGGTGATCAGCGTCAGTGAAACACTGCGCAAACGCAGCCTCATCCGGACCGAGATTTTTGCCGGGCTGTTTGTGCTCGACGGATTGCTGACGGCCGTCTCGATTGCGCTGACCTGGCTGGCCGTAACACGCGGCCTGCTGCCGCTGAAAAAAATGCAGGCCGATCTCAATGCGCGCAGTCACGATACGCTGGCCCCTGTCAGTGATGCACAGTTGCCGCAGGAATTGCGACCGCTGGTCGATGCCATCAACACGCTGCTCGGCAAGGTACAGGCCGGTGCCACGGCACAGCAGGCGTTTCTGGCGAATGTCGCCCATCAGTTGCGAACGCCGCTGGCGGCGTTGCAGATGCAGCTCGAGTGGCTGCAGCAGCGTCATCCTGAAGAGCATGAAACAGCGCAGTCAGCGACGCTGATGCTCACCGCCACCGCGCGCATGGTGCGCCATACCAACCAGCTACTGGCATTGGCGCGGGCCGAGCCGAGCCGGCTTGAAAAAAATCGCTTCGAGGAAGTCGATCTGGGCCGCCTGATCGAAGACACGGTGCAGGTGTTTGTCGAGCAGGCGATACGCAAGCAGATAGATCTTGGTTTCGAGCTGCAGCCAGCCCGGCTGCGCGCCGATCCGTTTTTGTTGCGCGATCTGATCGATAACCTGATCGACAACGCGATCCGCTATTCGCCACCCGGCAGTGCGGTGACGGTGCGTTGCTGCCGCCAGGGCGATGCGGTGCTATTCCGGGTCGAGGATGGCGGGCCCGGTATTGCCGAGTCGCAGCGTGAACTGATTTTCAACCGGTTTTACCGGCTTGACGAAACGGTTGCCGGCAGCGGTCTGGGCCTGGCTATCGTGCGCGATATCGTGCTCGCACATGACGCGCAACTGCAATTGTCGTCAGGGCCCGATGGCCGGGGGACGACGTTCTCGGTGGATTTTCCGGCCGGCTGTTAGTCGCAGTGGGTTTCGATACGGTTGCGGCCGGCTTCTTTGGCGCGGTACAGCGCGCTATCACTGCGCGACAGGACAGCATCAACGTGGGCATCGCTGGCCAGCATGACTGCAATGCCAATGCTCACGGTGACCGCCAGCGGCTGACCCGCTACTGTCAGGGTCTGGCTGACCATGCGCTGACGGATTCGCTCGGCAAACAGGGTCGCTGAAACCAGCGTGGCACCGGACAGCACCACGGCGAATTCCTCGCCGCCGATGCGGCCCGCAGTATCGTTTTTGCGCAGCTGTTCCTGCAGCACACTGGCGAAGTGCCTGAGCACCAGGTCGCCGGCGGCGTGCCCGTGGGTGTCGTTGATCGTCTTGAAGTGATCGAGATCGCACATCAGGACCGCGCTGCTTGTTTGGCCGCGATGAATGCGTGCGAGCTCCTCCTGAATGCGCGTCATGAAATGCCGACGGTTTGGCAGGCGTGTCAGGAAATCAGTGGTGGCGAATTCCTGCAGTTCGATGTCAAGACGTTTGCGTTCGGTGATGTCGGTGATTAAGCCGTGCCATTGCGTGCTGCCATCGGATTGCCGCGACGGATTTGCATGGACACGGCGCCAGCACAAGCCCTGGTGCGGCAGGATCACGCGGTAGTCGTGATGCCAGGGTTGCAGGCTGGCGGTACAGGCTTGCAACGAGCTGTGCCATTCAGCCAGATCATCCGGGTGCAGCCGTGCATCGATCAGCGCGCTATTGGCGGTGACTTGCGAGGGTGTCAGTTCATACATGTCGTTGATGCCGTTGCTGACGTAGCAATACGCGGCGGTGCCGTCGAGCGCGACAGAATAATGGTAGGCCATGCCGGGAATGGCGTTGGTCAGGTTGGTGATCAGGTTGATGCTTTGCTGCAGACTGTTTGCCAGCGCATGGATGTCGCTGACGTCGGTCGTGGTGCCGGTCATGCGCAAGGCATGGCCGAGTTCATCGCGCTCGGTGACCTTGCCGCGGCTGCTTACCCATTTGTAGTTGCCATCGCGGCAGCGGAGTCGATGTTCGACGGCATAGCTTTCGGTGCGGAGGTCAAAATGCGCCTGCATTTCTGCTTGCACGTAGGCCAGGTCATCCGGATGGATGCGGGTATAGCTTTCTTCGATGTCGTCGGTGAGTTCGGATTCCGCATAACCCAGCAAGGCTTTCCAGCCGCGCGAGTAATGAATCCGGCCGGTCACGACATT
>CAILRJ010000052.1 GCA_903836575.1 uncultured Burkholderiales bacterium | reverse complement strand
TTCGGCTTTTTCGGTGTCGTTCAAGACATAGACATCGGTCTTGCCGGTCTTGCGGACTGCTTCAAGCGCCTTGTCATTTTCTTGCTGCGCAATGGCATTGGCGTACTTGGTCGCGTCTTTCATGGCGGCCTCAAGACCAGTACGGATATCGGCCGGCAAGCCGTCCCAGAATTTTTTGTTGACGATGACGGCGTAGCCCAGATAACCGTGGTTCGATACGGTCACATTGCTTTGGACTTCATGCATTTTCTGGGTGTACAGATTGGAAGGCGGATTTTCGGTGCCATCGACCACGCCGGTCTGCAGCGCCTGATAGACCTCGGAAAATGCCAGCACTTGCGGATTCGCCCCCAGTGCGCGCATCTGGGCATCGAGTACCTTGGACGACTGGATACGCATTTTCAGGCCCTTGAAATCAGCCGGCGTTTTCAGTGGCTTGTTGGCCGACATGACCTTGAAGCCATTGTCCCAAAATGCCAGTCCGGTAATGCCTTTGGTTTCAAGCTTCTTGAACAGGTCCTTGCCGATCGGACCTTCGGTGACGCGGTACAGCACATCCTTGCCCGGAAAAATATATGGCAGGTCAAACAATTCGAATTCTTTCACGCCGAGCGGACCGAACTTGGCCAGCGAGGGGGCCAGCATCTGCACCGCACCGAGCTGCAACGCTTCGAGTTCTTCCTTGTCCTTGTACAGGGTGCTGTTCGGATACAGCTCGACCTTGACGCGACCTTTCAGATTTTTTTCAACCAGTTCCTTGAACCGTTCCGCCGCCTTGCCCTTGGGCGTATCGTTGGCCACCACGTGACTGAACTTGATGACAATCGGTGTTTGCGCCATCGCAGGGCCAGCCATGAGCAAGGCTGCCGACATGGCCAACGTGGATAAGGTGAATGTGCGTCGTTGCATAAAGTCTCCAGTGTGATTCATCGGTTGAATTTTTTTCTGTGAGTATTGTCGTGACCGGCCCGATCTGAATCAACTGTGGATAACCGCAGTCGTGCTCGGCTACACTGGAGCTCCGATTTACTGTGCTGACCATGACGCCGTTGCCTTCTTTATTCAATCCACTCGCAGCGACGCGCCGCCAGACCTGGCGCTGGGTACTGCCGGGGGTACTGGTGCTGTTATTTCTTGGCATCCTGACCGGCTTGCCGTGGCAAGCGCAGCGCATGGAAAGCAATGAGCGCCAGGAGCAGCTGATCGCCGACACCTTGTGGGTCGAGCAAACCATCCGCTTCCAGCTCAATCGCAGCAACGAAAGCTTGCGGCTGATTTCTTCCGAAATCCTTGATGGCCAGCTACAACCACAAAAATTCAATGAGCGCGCCACGACGCTGCTGACCGGTAACCGGGAGATCAAACGTATCGGCTGGCTCGATGCCGGGGGACAAACCATCGCCAGCACCGACTATGTCGATCTGGCACGCGAGCTGTCGCAATGGCCGCTGCAGACGCAAGAAGCCCTGGCCCAGGCGATCGATAGCAAAGTACCGGCCTACAGCAGGCCGATTGCACGACCGGATTCAGCACGGCCGGCACTGTTCGATTATTTCGTGCCGATGTTTGTTGGAAAAAAATATGTCGGCGCATTAATGCTGTCGTATTACGCCAGTGCCATCCTCGACGAGATGGTGCCGTGGTGGTTTGCCCAGGAAAACCAGATCGACCTGCTCGACATCGACGACAAACTGATCGTCCGGCGCGCCTCCGGCGGCCCCGGCCGTGGCGTCTATACCCACCAGCGCACGCTGGACCTGAGCGGTCAGAGCGTGACGCTGCGCACCAATAGCGTCAAGGGAGCACCGCGCTTGCTGCCCAACTTGCTGATGGGTTCAGTCATCGCACTCTCGCTGGGATTGGTCTGGAGCCTGTGGGCGCTGTGGCGCGACATCAACCGTCGGCTCGCCACCGAGGGCGAATTACGTGAACAGGTGGCCTTTCGCACCGCCATGGAAAACTCGCTGGTGACCGGCTTGCGTGCGCGTGATCTGGAGGGTCGCGTCACGTACGCCAATCCGGCCTTCTGCAAAATGGTCGACATGCCGGCCGAGAGCATGCTCGGCAAGCTGCCGCCAATGGCGTACTGGGCACCGGAAGCGACCATTGATTACGAAAAACGTTTTGCTGAAGTGATCGCCGGAACGGTCACCCAGAAAGGCTTCGAGACAATTTTCCAGCGTGCCAATGGCGAGCGCTTTCCGGTCCTGATTTTTGAATCGGCCTTGCGCGACCTCAATGGCAAGCAGACCGGCTGGATGGGTTCCATCCTCGACATCACCGAGAGCAAGCAAGCCGAAGACCTCAACCTGCGCCAGCAAGAAAAACTTCAGGCCAGCGCACGTCTGGCCAGCATGGGTGAGATTGCATCGACACTGGCGCATGAACTGAACCAGCCGCTGGCCGCCATTTCAAGCTACACCACCGGCGCGCTGAACCTGTTGAGTGACCCGGCCAACAGTGGCGACGACCATCGCGCATTGCTCAAGCCGGCACTCGAAAAAGCTGCTGCCCAGGCACTGCGCGCCGGCCAGATCATTCGTAGCGTGCATGCGTTCGTCAAGCAGCGCGAACCGCTGCGCGAAGCCGTCAGCATGGCCGCCATCCTCGATACGCTGGAACCTCTGATTGCCTTGCAGGCCCAACCGTCGGCCACCCGGATCGTGATCAACGTCGCTGCCAATCTGCCGGTGGTGCTGGGCGACCGGGTCCTGCTCGAACAAGTCATGCTCAACCTGACCCGTAACGCGATCGAATCCATGCAGCACATGCCGGCCAGACAGCGACTGCTGCGACTGCGTCTGGGCCGCACCTTGACGGCGGCCGGCCAGACGGCCGTGCTGACCGAGATCATCGATCAGGGCCACGGCATACCGGAAGATGTTGCAGAGCGGCTATACTCGCCCTTCTTTTCGACCAAATCGGAAGGCATGGGGATGGGCCTTAACATCTGCCGCACCGCGATCGAGTTCCATGGCGGCCAGCTGACCCACGCGAGTAACCCAGCCGGCGGCACTATTTTCCAGTTTGCCTTGCCCTTCGCCGACGACGCGCTGGCAACCTCGTTGCCGACGTGACGGCGACCACTTTCAGAGACAGGATTTTCGATGCTCCATATCGTCGATGATGAAGAAGCGATCCGCGATTCGCTCTGCTGGCTGGCGCGTTCGCGCGGCATCAGCGCCAAAGCCTATGACGGTGCCGACGCGTTTCTGGCGGCGGTTGATCAGGTCGCCTTCGATCCGGTGGGCGACTGCGTGTTGCTCGATATTCGCATGCCCGACACCAGCGGCGCCGTGCTGTTCGACATCATGGCCAAGCGCAAGCTGACCAATCGGTTGCCGGTTATTTTCCTGACCGGCCACGGCGACGTACCGATGGCGGTCGATAGTCTCAAGCGCGGTGCCTTCGACTTCTTTGAAAAACCGTTCAATGACAACAAGCTGATCGACCGCGTCGAAGAAGCGCTGGCAGCCTCGCGCGAAGCGGGTGTGCGGGCACAGGTACAAGTGCGGCTCGACAGCCTGTCGGCACGCGAACGCGAAGTCCTGGACCTGATCCTGCTCGGCAAAATGAACAAGGTCATCGCCGACCAGCTCGGCATCAGCATGCGCACGGTCGAGGTCCATCGCGCCCATATTTTCGACAAAATGAATGTGAAAACCGCTGTCGAACTGGCAGGTCTGCTGAAATAACCCTGATCGATCGTCCATGTCTCTTGCCTTTTTGCTGCTCCCCGATTTCACGCTGATCCTGCTGGGCCTGATGCTGTTCCGTTTTACCCGCTGGGAGCCGGCATTCTGGGCCGGCCTCGAAAAGCTGGTGTACTACGTACTCTTTCCCAGCCTGCTGTTTTACGCCACCGCGCGCGCACCACTCGACTTTGCCAGTACCGGCAAGATGGTGCAGGTCGCGCTGCTGACCTGCCTGTCCGGCGTGGCTCTTGGCTGGCTGGCCAAGCCCTTGTTCCGGCCCGGACCGATGCTGTTCGAGTCCGGCGTGCAAACCGCTTTTCGCTTCAATTCCTACATCGCGCTGGCGGTCGCCTCCCGCCTCGGTGGCGATACCGGTACGGCGCTGATGGCGCTGATCATCGGGTTTTCTGTCCCGCTGTGCAATGTCGCGGCAGTCCACGCACTGGTCCATCGCAAGGGGGGTCTGCTGCGCGAACTGATGAAAAATCCGTTACTCATAGCGACTGTACTGGGCCTGATATTTAACTTCGCAGGGATACCGATTCCCGAATTCATCGGCGCCACGCTGTCGCGCATCGGCAATGCAGCGATCGCCATCGGCCTCATCACGGTCGGTGCCGGGCTGAGGCTGTCCGGACTGCACCAGGCCAAAGGCATGGCGGCCTACTTCATCGCCATCAAGTTGCTGGCGCTGCCGGCGATCGCCTGGTTGCTCGGCAGCCGCTTCGGTCTGCCGCCGCTGCAATTACAAATCGTCGTGATGTTCAGCGCTCTGCCCACCGCGTCCAGCGCCTACGTGCTGGCTGCACGCATGGGTGGCAACGGACCGTTTGTGGCGTTTCTGATTTCAGCGGGGACGTTGCTGTCGGTGCTGACGTTGCCGTTGTGGCTGGGGCTGTTGCACTAGCGCGGATAGGCGACAGATCACTCCACTGCTCCGGAACATCGACTTCAAGCCAGCGCTGCG
>CAILRJ010000051.1 GCA_903836575.1 uncultured Burkholderiales bacterium | reverse complement strand
CGACAGTGCCGACTCGATCACCAGATCATTGACGCCAGCCGCATCTTCCTTGCCGATGCCTTTGCTGTTGTCAATCTGGATATCAATGTGCAAGCCATTGTTCTTCAGCAGCACTGAAGACGGTGCTGTCGCTGCGCCCTGGTAGCCGGCAAACTGGCTCGTGTCGGACAGACTGGTGACGCTGCCATCTTTCAGTGTGACGGCGAGCTGGCCGTTGTCGACGCGATAGCCGGTTGAATCCTTGTGCGAACCCTTGACCAGCGGTGCCGCGTTGTCGAGGAAGTTGCGGGCAAACGCAATGACTTTGGCGCCGCGGATAGGATTGTAGCCCTGGCCGGATGGGCCAACTTTAGTTGCGCCGTCGGTTTCCGGCAAGGCATCGGTGCCGTACAGGGCGTCATACAGTGAGCCCCAGCGTGCATTGGCGGCGTTGAGTGCATATCGAGCGTTGAGCACCGGTACAACCAGTTGCGGGCCAGCCTGAATGGCCAGTTCGGCATCCACGTTGGCGGTGGTGATGGTGACTTCGTCCGGACGCGGGACCAGATAACCGAGTGTTGTCAGCTCCGCACGATAGGCCGTCATGTCGCTGATTGGTCCCGGATGGGCGTGGTGCCATTGGTCGAGCGCTGTTTGCAAACGGTCGCGTTCGGTCAGCAAGGCGGCATTTTTTGGAGCGAGATCATGGACCAGGGCATCGAAGCCTTTCCAGAAACTGCTGCTGTCAACGCCGGTGCCCGGCAAAACTTTGTCTTCGATGAAACGATACAGAACGGTGGCGACTTGAAGCTGATGGCAAGTGGTACGTGCAGTCATGGTGAAAAACCTCACAGGTTGGCAAAATAAAAATATATTTGAAAAACGAACGGCAGGCCCGGTAACCGGGCTGTCTGGTATTAAATCTGGTCTGATTGTTGCGCTATAAAGCCGAGCAAGTCAGTCAGTGACTGACCTTGTCCATGTGGTGCCACGCCCAGCTCTTCCAGCGGTGAACCGGTCCGGTTGACCCAGAAGCTCGCGTAGCCAAACCAGGTCGCACCGCACACATCCCAGCAATTACCGGAAACGAACAGGATATCTTTCGCTGGCAGGCCGAACAGGTCAGTACCAAGTTGATACACCTCGGGCGCGGTTTTGAATTTTTGCACGCTGTCAGCCGACAGCAGATGTGGCAGCAGTGACTGTATGCCAGCCGACTTGACGACGCCATCGAGCATTTGCGCGTTGGCATTCGACAGAACCGCCAGCTTGAAGCCTTGTTGCTGCAATTGTTCTAGTACGTGGCGGTTTTCTGGAAACAACGGTAGTTTTGCATAGTGACCCATCAGACTTTGTTGGGCATTGACATCCAGATCCAGATGCAGTTTCTTGCAACAAAAGACCAGCGCGTCCTGAGTCACTTCCCAAAATGGCTTGTACATCGCGCACATCGACCGCAGACGCGTGTATTCGATTTGCTTGTCGCGCCACATCGCGGCCAACGCATTGCCGTTACCAGGAAAAAGTCGCTCCGCTTCGCTACCTATTGCGTAAACATCGAACAGGGTGCCATAGGCATCGAACACAACTGCTTTGATCGTCACGTAGTTCTCCGTCTATTTGAGGAAAGACCACAGTATAAGCAAACAAAAAAATTGCAGATGCGTCGATTGGTCATTTTATCTATGTGTTTTAGTCACAGATGAAGTCGTGTTCAGAGCACTGACTGGTGGGCTGCATCACCTATCCTGCACTGATGCTTCAGTTGGCTCCAGTAGCACGACGGAGTAGAAGAGTGGCACATCACCATCTCGTTTATGTGAAATATTTTTTGATTTACCGGCATCAAAAAAGGAGTTTTTAAAAGCAGATCTGGAGCCCTTTCAGATTCATTTTTTTCATCGATCGGAATCCCACGCCTGGTGTTGATCATTTTTTGTGCAACAAGATACTAAAGACGTAGCGTTTCAGTGAAATTACTCAAAAGTAATTTTGATGCCATTCAGGACTGCCTAATAGCGTAGGAAATGTTCGATACTGCCAGCACCGCACTAGCGACCCGCAGAAGTGGCGTGGTATGATCCGACTCTGCCTCGATGGTGAAACTGGTAGACACAACAGACTTAAAATCTGTCGGCAGAAATGCTGTACCGGTTCGATTCCGGTTCGAGGCACCATCCCCTTCATTCCAGTAATACCGCTCATTAAGCGCCTTCCTCAAGACGCGAGCGATACAGCTCATACTCTTTCATTAATTACACGATCGCGTTTGCCACCGGTTAGTTTGTATTTGGCAGATCAAAAAGGCGCTGGTGCATTAGTCGTGGTACTACCGGCAGATAGCCGCATGAGCACGTCATCGCGGACTAGGTCAGTGTAAAAAACAGACCAATCCCGTGAATTGGCATTAGGTCGGTTCCAATTAGTTGACACAGAGCGTTGCGCACAATGAATTTGACCGGTTCAATGTGCTAACTCGTGATCAACTGAGCATAAACGCAAGCATGGCGGCGTCTTCGTCCAGGATCGTAAATAGGGAGATTCCCCATATCAACAGATACGCAGCCAAACGGTTAAAAAATTGATGGGTCAAGTAGTGCATTGATTAAATTTATTTTCGCGTCTGGTTAGCGGTCAACTCGGTGTCACAATAAAAAAAGCCCGCACTCTGAATGAAAGTGCAGGCTATCCTAAATCGGTTGGCGGAGGCGGTGAGATTCGAACTCACGAAGGGCTCACACCCTCGCCAGTTTTCAAGACTGGTGCCTTCAACCGCTCGGCCACACCTCCAACTGAAGCCGCATTATGCCATTTGATCTTCCTTGGAACCAATCGAAATTGCATGCTGAACGATTTTTTTTACGCTGACTGGAATTATTGATCTTGATCTGTTACCTGTGAAGTGTAAAACCCACGTTTTATACAGCACTGCAAAACAATAAACGATTGCAAATTAATTAATAATTTGCCGAATTTGTTCTCTGACACGCGACACCCGAGACCGTACTGTACCAATTGGAATATGCATTTTTTCCGCGGCAACGGCGTAACTGGATTCATGCTCGAGAACGGCTTCGAAAGTTTCCAATATGCGATCGGGTAGAGCCGATAGCATCTGCTCAACACGCTCTGCCAATTGCTGATTCTCTATCAGGTCGGCTGGATCCCCCGACATGTCGACCATATCGTCGATCATGCTTTCGTCGGCATGTCTGGTAACAGCGGCATAGTTACGCCGGACATGGTTGCGCGCAAGGTTAAGCGCGATACCAAATAACCAGGTCGATGGCTTTGATGCTCCGGTGAATCGATCGGCACACCGTACACTCTCAACAAAGGTGTTTTGTACAACGTCTTTTGCATCTTCGATGTTACGAACGTAACGCTGCACGAAGCGAACAAGGTGTGAATAATGTTGCCTAAATAAATGATCAATGTCTTCAATCTTCAGTCCTTGTGCTGGTTTTTCAGTTTCAGACAGTCCAACTGAGGGCAGTGGTTGCTCGAGTAATGTGATCATCGCCATCTCCTGAGTTACGTGCCGGAATGTGCACGGGTTGAGAGATCTATTGCAACTGCCATGCCAAAGATTGTTTTTTTGCTAAGTCACTATAAGGAAAGGATATTTTGTTTAAATGGCATTTATTGTCAAAGAAACACTCTAAAAATGGCGGCGACCACATCGTAAATTTTCATTTTTTTTTGACCTGCTTGGAAGAGTGCCTTCTTTGAACGGATTTTCCGAACAATTGCATTTCGAATACGATTGTTTCAATCGACGATGACGTGGATCTGTTGTCGTATGCGTGAAATGCGAGAGCGGACTGTACCGATCGGGATCCGCATTTTTTCGGCTGCTTCGGCATAGTTGGCTTCATGTTCCAGTACCAACTCAAAAGTGTCGCGCAGACGTTTTGGTAACTCAGAGATCATTTTTTCAACACTGCTTGCAAGTTGTTGATTTTCAACCAAATCTGCCGGATTGGCTGAGACATCCAACAGATCGTCGATTAAGCTTTCATCTGCCATCCTGATTGTTGTGACGTAGCGCTTTCGCGCATGATCTCTCGCCAGGTTGAGTGCTATCCCGAATAGCCAAGTTGAAGGGAGCGAACTGCCTTTATAGCGATCGGAGCAACGAATCGCCTCAATAAAAGTTGCCTGAACTACATCTTTTGCATCATCTATGTTGTGGACGTATCGCTGAGTGAAGCGCACAAGGTTCACGTAATGCTTGCTGAACAATTGGTCGACGTGGATTTCAGGTATCTGCGTGGAGCGGGCTGACTTGGAACTCTTATCCGAAATCCCTTCAGCTAGTTTTTTCATTGGCATGATCATCACTATTTCCCGAAATTGTTAATCGAGGCATTTCTTCTGTGATGTAGTGCAACAGTTGTGCCAAATAGTTCCAGCGAGCAAGTACTTGTAACGATTACGATTTTTTTGGCACACGATGAATAAAAATGGAAACCATCTAAAACACAAAAATGTTTTTTCGGAGAAACCTTAATGTTTGGGGAACTTCACTCTCGCGGACACCACATAAAACCATGGCCGCTATCACTCAATCGCAGCAAGTCCGTCAGAACGGAGTTAGTTCCGAGGCTAATGCTGGCCAGCCGGTTCGCAGTACTCGTGCAACACAGGAAATGATCGAAATCGCTGCCTTTCAGGACTTGGCCATGGCAACGCACACTGTGCGCCAACAGTCCTTAGGAGCAAATCGTACTTTGGCGCAACGTGTAGCAGCGGGGCGTGAACGTAAGCTTTCGGGGGAGCAGATTGCAGACACGAAATCTGAAGAGAAGTCAGAAGTTGGTCTCCATGCCGCGAATAGCGATCGTCAAAATGCAGATTTACCAGCCACACGGGGAGAATACGAAAACGTAGAGATGACACGATTGCGGCAACAACTAGACCTCAGTGGACGGGGGCCATCCTCGGAAGAGGATTTGGAAGAGTTGAAAAGGGCACACGCCGAATCGATTAACAGCGGTCTTGATGTTGAATTAGTGCTGCGTGATTCTTCAGGCAATAGTCGGCGTCAGGTCACCGACGATACCGCTTTGATTACTGGTTTTAAATTCGATAGCAAAGGCGATTCAATTAAACCGCTGACCTTGCTCGACAATCTCGAGAATCAGTTTGGAAAGGATCGTGTCGACGTCGCATTACTTGATATTAAAAAAGCGGTTGGCGCCGAATCACGCAAGCGTTCTCGCGAGGGGCCAGGACCGCAAAGCTGGCGTTCCCTCTCTCTTGGCAATGCTTATCACGCATTGATTTCTAGCCGTGCGATTGGTCTCGAGATGCGCAGCAAGATCTCCAGTCTCGGAATTCAACCAAGAGCGTCAGAGGCCGAGACGAGTCGATTGATGCTTAAAGCACCACTACTTGATGATCGGACTGCAGAGCCGTTTGTTGCCAAATTAGTGGACATGAACACGGTCAGCCCCGGGAAAAAGTCTGCTGTTTATCGCACGGTACGCTCTGCCGTTACTGCGCTTCCAACCACAATGTGGCCACTCGACGCACTTGTACAAAGGCAACTAGCGTTGAGCAAGCTCGATGAGTTGTCGCTTCATATGCCATCGCAAGAGTACGGTGGTTCAAGTTTGTTATTCCGTACTGAAAGCCGAGAGCGCGCCCGTATTGCCAAATTGATCTAATAGCCTCCAGGAGGAAGTGATGACTTCGTTAGTGTCGGCCGTTGAGCTTGAAAAAATTGCCTTTTCGCTGGTTTCAACCGCGCTCAATTCCAAGGTCGTCGCTCGGATTGCAATGGATAACGGTTTGTCCATGTTTGCTTATCCGGAGGTTGACTTTGTGGTTGTTGGACTTGGCTATCAGCGGGACCAACTGCGTCCGGGATTTATTGACAGTGTTCTCAAACGACGGCACCAGATACCTGCCCGCTTTGCGCAATGGTTGCCGGCTCAGTTTGCCGATGGTAGCTTTTTTCTTCTGCTGCGTATGGCGTATGGAGCGCGGGAAATTGCGCCTTCGCCGTCGGAGGCGGCACTTGATAACGCGGTAGCGTTACTGACGCCATGAGCGTCTCTCGTACCGGAGCACCTAAGAATATTCCCCCGGTTTCCTTGGATATCGGGGAGATTTTTACATCGAGTCCGGATCTCTCCTCATCAAATATATCGGCTTCCCAACTAAAAGAATACGAACGTGACGCGTCGATCAGTCCTGCCGGACAGCGTGTCGGGCGCGGTGTCGAGACATTGACATCACTATTGGGACTGTCGTTGACGGCAGGCAGCGTTGCCTGGAGCGGCGATCCAATTCCGAAAATGCGTGCATTGCAAAAGAAATTTCTCGAGTTCGGCATGACGCGCGAAGGTGAAGAGCGTCGTAGGGCACTGTCGGCTATTTCGGTTGTTGAAAAAAACATTCAGTGGCGACTAAGGTTGCATCAACTGCATATGTCAGATTTGCAACTGGCAAATAATAGAGAGGAGCCAAAATCATGATGGTCCGCAAAAAGCGCGTGACATCCTCTCCTGAGGCTTTATTGGCAATCGGATTGGTTTGGGGACACCTTAATGCCCGCCAATTGGATGAGGCCTACCAACTGGCATGTGGTTGTGCTGCGTTATGGCCGGATGACCAACGTTTTGCATTGATGGCGTCGTACGCTGCTGTGGAGTTGGCGGCGCCGCTGGAAGACTTCATGATTCAGGCATTGAAGACGACAGACGATACTGCCTGGACAAAATTGATCTGGCGGCGGGCTCATTCCCCCGGCAATCCTGACGGGGGTTACACACATGAATAACCTTGTTCTGGCGCTCAATGACTTTGCGGCGAAGGCGGCTAAACGCGCAGAATTATTCGCGGCGGCACTCATCATCGCCATCGTATTCATGCTGGTATTGCCGATGCCGATCTGGTTGCTCGACATTCTGATTGCTGTCAATTTATGTGTTGCTGGCTTGATGGTTGTGGTGTCGATGTACATGGTGGGACCGACATCATTTTCGACTTTTCCTGCTGTCTTGCTGCTCACTACGTTGTTCCGGCTTGCGCTGGAAGTGGCGACGACGCGTCAGATTTTGTTGGAAGGAAATGCCGGGCATATTGTTGAAACATTCGGAAATTTTGTTGTTGGTGGAAATCTTGTCGTCGGTCTGGTGGTATTCCTGATCTTGACTGTGGTGCAGTTTATTGTGATTACCAAAGGGTCGGAGCGGGTTTCAGAAGTTGCGGCCCGCTTTACCCTGGACGCCATGCCCGGCAAGCAAATGTCGATCGATAGCGATTTACGGGCGGGGTTCCTGACAGCCGATGACGCGCGGCGCAAACGCGCCGAATTGGCCAAGGAAAGCCAGTTGCATGGCGCGATGGATGGCGCGATGAAATTCGTCAAGGGAGACGCCATTGCGGGTATTTTTATCGTGATGGTGAACCTGATTGGCGGGATTTCGATCGGCATATTTCAGCGCAATATGACGGTTGGCGATGCCAGCAAGCTGTACTCGATTCTCAGTATTGGCGATGCGCTGATTGCCCAGATACCGGCGCTGCTCATTTCTCTGACGGCAGGGATGATTACGACTCGTGTGTCTGATGACAATCGTGAACATGATGGTGGCGGCAAGAGCAACATTGGTCAGGATATTGTTTCAGAAATGTTTGCCGAGCCAAAAGCCATGGTCACGGCGAGTGTCATCATGGTTTTGTTTGGCATGATTCCTGGAATGCCGACGATGATTTTTCTCGGGTTAGCGGCTTTGCTCAGTGCCGGTGGTGCATTAGCTCTGCTCAAGCCGCGTGCGGAAGCGGCACAAAAACGTGCAGCAGAAATGAATCACGTAGCCGGCAAGCCTAAAGTGGTTGACCTGACGACATTCGAATCGACCAAACCGTTCATCGTGCGAATGCCCAAGAGCATGGAAGGCAAACCGGAAGCCGAAACGATTTCTGATGCGATTCGAATCATGCGCAACACGGTGATGGGCTCGCGCGGCATTCCTGACATGCATACGATCGATTTTGAATATCACGATAGCGTACCTGCGGATCGGATTCATTTCCTGATGGCAGAAGTACCACTGGTGGATGTTGAAATTCGGCTGGGGTGGGGCGCAACAATTGAAACAACCGATCGGTTAACCGAACTTGGATTCGAGGCACGCGACGATGGTGTGGCGGGTACCCGACGACACCGCACTTGGGTGAGGGTGCCTGAGGATAATTCACTCGTGGCAGCCGGGGTGGTCTACCAAAGCTGGGAAACGATTCTTGCCTCCGATATCGAAGTCGAGATGATGCGCAACTGCCAGATGTTCATGGGTGTTCACGAGATACAGCGGTTCATGCGGTTTGCTGATCGTCGTTTTCCTGAACTTGGCAAGGAGTTGGCGCGTACCGTCACTTTGCCGCGTCTGACCGAGGTGATGCAGCGACTTGCCCGTGAGGGTGTTTCGCTGCGCAATGCCCGATTGATCCTTGAAACCGTGCTTGATTGGTCTTCCAAAGAACGCGATCCGGACATCCTTGCAGACTACGTGCGGCTTGCACTGAAGCGACAGCTATGTTTCGAAGTTGCCCAAAACGGATTGATCGAGGTCATCCTGATGTCGCCCGAAATGGAAGACTTGTTGCGCGGTGCGATCCGGCAAACCAGTCAGGGCAGCTACCTTGAACTTGAAGTGGAAACCGAGCAAGCCATTCTGGATCGGTTGGGTGAGTTGATCGGCACGGGCGGTTCGCCATCCATGCCGCCGGTGCTCGTGACCGCGGCTGATATCAGGCGTTCAGTACGCAAGTTAATCGAAGAGGAATTCTTTTCGGTGCCGGTCTTTTCGTTCTCGGAGTTGACGCAGCATGCGCGTGTTCAACCGCTAGGAATGATCGAATTGTGAACGGAACCATCCATGTCACGTTATCACTTATCAATAACCAAACTTTATTGATGAGAGCAAGATCATGGATAGTGAACTTCGCATCCTGAGTGGCTTGCATCGCGGCGCCACGCTGCCGCTGGACGGTACAACACTGCTGCTTGGTGCGCACGAAGATGCCGATGTTGTGATCGTCGATCCTGGTATCGTGGCGCACCATGCCAGTCTGGAGCAAAGTGACGGCGGCTGGCTTCTGACAGCGGATGCCGGACAGATTTACAGTGCCGATAGCCTGGTGCCGCAAGCGCTGCTGGATCTTTGGAGCGGCGTTTTTTTTCGGCTTGGTGAAACCTGGCTGGTGATTTCTTCCTGTGATGCGGCGTGGCAGTCCTTGCCATCGATGCCGCATCCGGAATTTGAGTTTGATCCGGAATCAGAATTCGACCAGGCATCAGAGGATCTTGTTGATCTCAATACGCAAGATAGTGACGTACTCGATGACGAGTATCTTGCCGGCGATGCTACCGCCGACCCTGATGCCGTGCCGGCAATCGTCGAGGTCGATAGCCTGGCCATGACGAGCGCTTCGAAGCGCTGGCCCAAGTGGCTGGTTGCCCCCGCCGGGTTATTGGCGTTGATGACGGTTGTTGCGCTCTATACCTATTCGAGCAAGCCTTCGTTGCCTTCGTTGCCATTACGCCAAAGTAATAACGGTGCCGTCAATCATCCTGTTCTTCCATCTAGGGTAGCTAGCATCGAAACGCAAGGGTCCGTCACGACCGACTCTACCAAATTGACACCGGATGCTTTAGCAACTGCTTTTCGCAAACGGATGAAAGATGCAGACTTGTTCGCTCAATTCGATATGGATCTCAAGGAATTAGGCTGGTCGATGCGCGCTCATCTGGACGATGCGGAAAGTGCACGGTTCGAGCGCGTTCTGAAAGCCTTTGTGCTTGAGCACAAGATTACTTTTCCGATTAATGCCAAGGTGGGCAGTGCCGAATCGATGTTGCCTTTCACAATCCGGCAAGTTGTCAGCGGAACAAATGCAGGGATCGTCACCGGGGATGGCGACCGTTTTTATGTCGGCGACGAGTTCCTTGGTGTCCGTTTGGTTGCCGTGAAAGATAACCGGTTGACCTTCATGGGCAAGCGCAAGATCGAGGTGATCTGGTGATCGGCGGTCCTGATGAGCGCGAATTGGCTGAAATGGATAGAACCATTACCAGCCTTGCTGCTGACAGAGTGGGATGGTTGCAGGAGTTTCCCTCCAAACCCGGTTTCACAAGTTGTGGCAAGGTCGCCCGGGTAATAGGTACGGTCATCGAAGCACACATGCCACCGGTACAAATCGGCGAACTATGCAGCCTGTCCAATCCCGGGTCCGACGTCGAGTTGTTGGCTGAAGTGGTTGGGTTCAATAACCACGCGGCGCTGCTATCAGCGTTGAGTCCGCTGGAAGGGGTCTCCAATCGTACCCGGATCACTCCATTGCGATCTAGTCATTCAATCGAGGTGGGAGAACATTTGTTGGGGTGTGTGCTCGATGGCTTTGGTCGCATGTTGTTTCGCACGGCCATCATGCCGCCGGAACAGCCGGGCTGGCGCGTGTCCGTGCCAGTGATCCGCGATGCCCCCAAGGCAACCGACCGGCCACGTATTACGACGGTGCTGCCCACCGGCGTGCGCGCAATCGACGGCATGCTGACTATGGGAAGAGGCCAACGGATTGGCGTTTTTGCAGGTCCAGGTTGCGGCAAGACGACTCTGATGGCGTCGATTGCACGCGGGTGTGCGGCTGACGTAATTGTCTTTGGCTTGATCGGTGAACGAGGGCGCGAGCTCAATGAATTCTTGCAACACGAACTTGATGATGAACTCGTGCGCAAGACCATCATCGTGTGTGCCACCTCCGACCGGACATCGATGGAGCGTTCACGAGCCGCATTCAGTGCCACGGCCATTGCCGAAGCGTTCCGCTCGCGTGGCAAGAATGTCCTGCTGCTCATTGATTCATTGACCCGCTTTGCACGCGCTCAACGCGAGATTGGATTGGCTGCCGGCGAGCCACCTGCGCGCGGCGGGTTCACCCCCTCGGTCTACACCATGCTTCCGCGCCTGATCGAGCGCGCAGGTAGCACGATGGAGGGCTCCATTACCGCGATGTACACCGTGCTGGTTGATGGTGAGACCACGTCTGACCCGATTGGAGATGAGGCACGCTCTCTACTTGACGGACATATCGTCCTGACCAAAAAGCTGGCCGAGCAGGGACACTATCCGGCCATCGATGTCTTGGCCAGTATCAGTCGTGTCATGAGTAATGTTGCCACCAGCCAGCAACGCAAGTCAGCCTCACGGTTTCGTGAGCTGATGGCGCGGTATGACGAAATGGAGTTGCTTATCCGGTTGGGAGAGTACAAACCTGGCGGCGATCCGGTGGCGGATGTGGCGGTGCGGTTGCGACCGGAGCAACTGAAATTTTTGCGCCAGGATACCCGCCATCTGACGCCATTTGATCAGATGCTAAAGCAGCTTGACGTGCTGGCAGAGTGAGCATGGACGAGTCCTGTGGTCTATTCGAGTTGACCGGATTGCGGCGTGAACTGGTCGATATTCCGGAGCCAAAACGTCAGGATAAAAGTCTGCCCAAGCTGATTGGTGTCCATAAGCTCCGGCTGGAACTGATGGAGCGGGAGTGCTTGCAAGCACGCACAGCTTGGCGCGAATTACGGACGAATGTAGCAAGAGTCAAACAGGACTGGCGCAATGCACAACAGCATGCCCGGGATTTCTGGGCCGATGCGCGTGCTGATTTTTTTCGGATGGAAATTTCTAGTGGAAAATTTCGCACCGCCAAGGGCGCCTATGAACGCAAGAAGCTCGAGGCTGAGCGTATTCATATTCAGGCGCGCGAAGCTGCGCAGCGTGCAAGGCGAGCCGGACAAGCGTACTTCATGCACAAGCAACTGGTGAGAGCAGGCCATTTGCGAAGCGAAAAGTTGGATATTCTGCAAAAAATACTGCACGAGAAAAATAATCCACCGGAGTAAACAATGAGCACGGATAGCATACAACGCAAGCCAGTCACCACTCCTGTGCCTAAGCCTGTGCAGACTCCAATATCGACGCAGGATAATTCCACCTTCGCCGCACGTATGAAAAAATCCAGTGCCGAGCAAGGCAAGAGTGCGCGAAACGCCCGACGCAACGAAGAAAAATTACCAGTCTCGTCGTCGATTGATTACAACGATCAGTCTTTCGCGCTGCAATGCATGAGTGCCGTGACGGCTGCGGCAAGGCGGGAGCACGATGGACAGGATGAAGGGAATGAGAATTCCTGGAATGCAGTGAGTTTGTCTGATGGATGTGATGAGTTCGATACCGACCTCTTAGCCGGACAACTGGCACCGCTGTCGACCGATGACGGTTTGTTCGAAGTCCTTCTGCCCAACGGAAAAAAACTATCCGTCGCGGTGACAACGACGACGAATCGCTTGCGCTTTTTGCTGAGCAGCGATGCCGATGATCTGAACGCGCAAATAAAGCGCAAGAAAAAGGAACTGGAGCAACGAATTGCACGACGTACAGGAAAGGACGTTGTTTTGTCCGTCCTGTAACCGCGCTGCCTGAAAGACATTTCCATGCCCCCAAGCGAACCTGCAGCGACATTGGTAGCCGGTCAGGAACCAATGCAATCAGTACTCAAGCCCAAAGCCCGACGCAAAGAGCGTGACCGCGTTGCCGACGCCGCGCACGATGCGGGCAAGTCAGAAACGGTTGTTACGGATCCGATCCCTCACAAGCGGGCAGGCAGCAAACCACGAACGCAAGTTGTGCTGTCCGCAGACATGGCTGCCCCAGTAAAACCGGAATCTCTTCCTCTTCAATATGTTATGCCGTTGAAGATAGATGTCATTGATCGCCCGGCAACCGTTCGTATCAGTTCCGCACAGGCGGTCCTGAGTAGAGTTCTGGGGGCAGGGCGCTATGCAAGGTTGACACAATTCGGATCCGATGCATTGCTTGAATTGCAATTGAGTAAGTTGCCGTCAATGGATGCGGACCCTTACCGCGCGCTGGTACTGCATGGCCCGGCCGGGGATATTGAGTTGGGTGACGGGGTGCGGTTATTGATGGCGCTCACCGGTATAGACCTCGGTGAAAGTGCCGTAGAGATACCTGAATCACAGTGGCTGAATGCGTCAGTATTGGGTCGCCTCGCTGGAACGCCATTGCATGACACGATCTTGTTGAGCCGTGGTTGCCTTGCTCCTGGTCCGGAATCTGTCACCTTGTGCCTGAGCTTGCGTGATGCGCGACATGCTTTTTCCGTCACGGCTAAGGCGAGTGCTACCTGCTGGCTTGCGTTTCTTGCACGTGGAGGTTGGTTGCACAACGGGCGGATGATTGACCATCAACTTGATTTGCCACTGATTTTCCCCTGGCGCATCGGTACCCACGGCCTGGATCGATCTGCTCTGGCTGCCATAGCGGTTGGCGATATCGTATTTCCGGAGACCTGCTGGTTTGACTGCAGCGGAACTGGTCTGGTCAGTATTGGTAGTTGGCAATTGTCAGTCATGTATTCCGCACCTGCGGGCATGGCCTTACTCAATCTGGAGACGCGCATGGATTCACTCGGCACAATTGTTGATACAGACTCTCTTGTTATCCGCCAGACGCATGCCGGTGCGAACGATAGCGCCGGGCTTGATACGTTACCTTTGCAATTGCATTTTGATATGGGGTGCTGTCACACCACGCTCGGGGGCCTGCGTGCGTTGGTGGCCGGTAGTGTGCTGCCCATCGAAGGTGGCTCGCCGGCGGCAATCGGCATTTCTACTGGTGGATGCACTCTGGGGCAGGGTGAACTGGTCGAGGTCAATGGAAAGTTGGCGATTCGAATCATTTACTGGAGCTGACCGTGAGTCCCGGCAAGTTTGATGTCGTCTCATTTTCGATCCTGCTGGCGATGCTGGCACTGGTGCCGCTTGTGGTGGTGACGACGACATCTTTTCTGAAAATCTCTCTGGTGATGCTGGTGACGCGTAATGCACTTGGCGTTCAGCAGGTGCCGCCGACACTGGCGATCTATGGAATCGCGTTGTCACTGACGTTGTTTATCATGTCCCCCACCGTGCAGGAAATCGGTAATCACGTGGTCGAGATGGAGTCGGAACAAACGAATACCAGACACAATCTGGCAGATGCCCAGGTTGCCTTCGAGCCCTTGCGCACTTTCATGCTGAAACACTGCAAACCGGACCAGCGGGAAATTTTTCTTGCGAGCGCAAAAAAACTGTGGCCCAAGGAATTTGCCGCAGAGGCAAAATCGACGGATGTACTCGTACTGGTGCCAGCTTTCGTCGTATCGGAGCTCCAGACCGGTTATGAAGTTGCCTTTTTGATTTATATCCCGTTTGTTGTCATCGATTTGCTGGTGTCGAATTTGCTGATGGCGCTGGGTATGCAACAAGTTAGCCCGCAGACCATCACGGTGCCGCTGAAGTTACTGCTGTTTGTGATGGTGGATGGCTGGGGGAAGCTGCTCAATGCGCTTGCGATGTCCTATGCGTGACTGATCTTTTCCTGTCCCACACCCCACCAAGGAGTCTTGAGCATGGCCGATACATTAAATTTTTTCCAGCAGGGTTTGTGGATGATCATCATGTTGTCGGCGCCGCCTCTGCTGGTGGCGGTACTTTGCGGCAGCTTTATCTCGCTGATTCAAGCCGTTACGCAGATCCAGGACCAGACCCTGCCTTACGTCGTCAAGCTGATGGGCGTGTCAATTACGCTATCACTGATGGGACGCTGGATCGGCAGCGAATTGATGCAAATGATGAGCGCCGCATTCGCGCTCATCCCGATCGCAGGTCGCTAGCAACGTGTTTCGATGATGGAATCATCGCTGCTACTGGATTTACAAAATGCGATGGTCGCGATGGCTCTGGTGATGCCGCGTTCTTTTGTTGTCCTTGCGATTCTTCCCGGGTTCGGTACGCGCACGCTGGTCGGAATTGCCCGCAATGCGATTGCACTGGCGATCGCGTTACCAGCTTGGTTACCAACCTATTATTTTGTCAAGGCCGGCCAGGTTGATTACATCATGGCGGTAATGCTGGGATTCAAGGAAGCCGGGATCGGCCTGATGCTCGGCGTGTTGATGGCGTTGCCCATCTGGACCTTGCAGTCGCTTGGATCAATCCTTGATACTCAGCGTGCATCGACGCAGGTGATGGCAGACAATGCTTCGTTCGATTCGGATGCTAGCGCGCTTGGTGCCATGCTGGTGCAGGCGGTCGTCATGGTCATGATCCAGGCTGGATTGATGACCGCGCTGGTACGGATCATGATCGAAAGTTATGGCTTGTGGCCCGCATTCAGTTTGATGCCGCCATTTGAACTTGGACAACTGGATGTGGTTCTGAAACGTTTCGGCGAATTTTTCTGGCACCTCGCCGTTTATGGCGGGCCGGTTCTGATTCCGCTGGTACTGGTCGATTTTGCGATTGCAGTGGTCGGTATTTTTGCGCCTAACCTGCAAGTATCTGCGATCTCTTCGCCAATCAAAAGCCTGCTCGGACTTTTTATTTTGCTAGTGTACTGGCCGACCCTCGCGCACTATATTTCGCACGACTTTTCAGGTGTACTCGATTTGATTCCGCTCTTGCTGCAAGCGGGTCCTGCGGGGGATCGATGACCGAGAAGACCGAACAACCCACCGATAAAAAAATTGAGGATGCCCGCGAAAAAGGTCAGGTGCCGGTCAGTCGTGACATGGCGCGACTGGCAACTTTTTTTGTCATCGGCTTGCTGGCATTTGTTACTGAAAAACTCTGGCATGCCGGTATTGATAGCTTGTTCGAGCTGGCCTTCCAGCGCATCGGTTCACCATTCGTTCCAGCCATGCTGGAGATGGTCACTATCGCCAGCAAGCTGATATTGATCACTTTCGGGGCGATCGGGATTACTTGCACGGTAGTGGCCATCATGGCGTTCTGGGGCCAGTTTGGTATCTTGTTGTCGGTCAAAGCACTCGAACCCAAACTGGATAAGCTCAATCCAGTACAGGGAATGATGCAACTGTTCTCCAAGAAAAAACTTGTTGAACTAATGGTCTCGTTGGGCAAGGCGATTCTGATTGGTTATGTCATGTACGTGATCATTCTCGATCAGCTGCCGACGATCCTGAAATTATCGGGTGGCACACCTCAAGATGTGTACTACGGATTTGTCGAGATACTGTTTTTGATCTTCAAGGTTGCGGTAGGCATCTGCTTCAGTTTTTCACTGGTGGATCTCGTCTCACAGCGTTTTTTTCATACCAAGTCGTTGATGATGAGCTTGGATGAAATCAAGCGCGAGTACAAGGAATCGGAGGGAGATCCTTTGGTTAAGGGCACGCGCAGGCAGCTGGCACAGCAATGGGCCAACGAAGAGCCAGCCGCGCGTACCGAAGATGCCAATGCGGTAGTAGTCAACCCTACCCATTTTGCGGTGGCCTTGTTTTACGATTTTGATGCACCCTCGGTTCCGGTGGTGCTGGCCAAGGGCAAGGACGAGACCGCGCAGATGATGATTGCGCGCGCGCATGAACTCAAGATCCCTGTGATCCGCCATGTCTGGTTGGCCCGAACACTCTATGCGACCGCAAAGCCGGACAATCCGATTCCCAAAGCCAGCTACGATTCGGTCGCCCATGTGTATGCGTTGATTCAGGAAATGCGTGACAGCGGCGAGTTCAAGCCGCTGACGGAACTTGAGATGTATGGGAATCCGCCTAGCGACGACTGACAGTTT
>CAILRJ010000050.1 GCA_903836575.1 uncultured Burkholderiales bacterium | reverse complement strand
TCATCGCGGGGAGTTCGAACAGTCCGAGACGATGTGCAAGCCGCTGCCGGCCCTGTTCCAGCAACTCAATGACGTTGAAGGCGGGATGACTGCCTCGGTGTGTCTGGGAGCGATCGCTACCCGGCGCGGCGATTTCGTGCGATCTGCCAGGCATCTGGAGAATGCACGCAAACTGGCCAGCCAGATTCCCGATTCACTTAATAAGTTTTCGCTCTACAACCGGCTTGGCATCGATGCGCTCAGTCGCGGCGATATCAGTGCCGGCCCGCGCAATTTTCTGCTGGCCCTCGATATTGCGGAACGCTTCGGTACCGCCTCGCACCGTGTCAACATGCTGTCAAATTTGGCGTCGTGTCAGCATGATCTGAGCAATGACGAGGATGCCATTGCATTACTGGGGGAAGCACTCGATATTATTCGTCACGAAGAACTGTACTCACAGCAGCCACTGGTATCAGGCAACCTCGCGATGTGTTTGCTAGCCACCGGCAAAGTGCAGGAAGCCTTACAAGAAATCACCCCCTTTTTTGATGTCACCGAAATCGACCCCGCTGATAAGGCGTTTATCCACAGTCTGGGTGCCCATGCCTCCATCCTGCTGCTGAAACTCGATGACGCCGAAGTCCTGCTGAACCAGGCCCAGCAGTTTGCGCTGATCAACGATGACCACGAAGAGCAGATGCATGCGTGGCTGGTACGCGGCATGCTAGACATGGCGGCGGGACGGACCCGCGCCGCGCTAGCCGCACTGGAAAATGCACGCAGCCTGCTCAACACGACCCGCAATCCTTTTTATCAGCAACAGATCTACAAAGGACTGGCCGGTATCCATGCCAAACTTGGCAAGTGGCAAACTGCCTATCTTCATCTCGAGCTCTACCAGTCTCATGTCGAGTCGAGCAGCAAGTCCGCGCGCGACTCGCGCCTGCTGATGCGCCATCTCGAGACCGAGATGAAAGACCTCAAGGTAGAACGCGATAGTGCGCTGGCAAAACAGGCCGCACGCGAAGCGGACAATCAGAAACTGGAAGATCTGAACAAGGAACTGACGCATCAGATCCATCATGTCAATTCACTGCAAAGCTCACTGCAGGAGCAGGCAATTCGTGATCACCTGACGGGTCTCTACAACCGGCGCCATTTTGAAAACTGCCTCAATGCAGTGCTGCATGAATCGAGCGGACGCTTTTCGATCGCCGTCGCAATCATCGATCTCGACCTGTTCAAGCGCGTCAATGATACCTATGGCCATCCGTTCGGCGACGAAGTACTGATTCGTTTTGCGCAACTGGTCGAAGCCAACCTGCGCGGCAACGACATGCTGTGTCGCTATGGAGGGGAAGAATTCTGCATTTTCCTGCGCGATGCTGATGGGGAGACCGCTGTGAACAAGATAGCGACGATTGCCGCCGAGTACCGCACTCTCGTGATAAGTCATGGCATCCATACGCTGACAGGCTGCACGTTCTCGGCCGGCGTCGCCGAATACCCGCAACATGGCGTCACCCGTAATGAGTTGCTAATGCGTGCCGACACCGCACTGTATGCGGCAAAAATGGCAGGACGTAACCGTGTCATGGTCGCGCTCAACGATTGATTGCAACAGGTATCAAGCGATCTGCGCTGGTATCAATATGCGCGCTAAGTCGAAAGATCAGTACGACCGGCAAGCGTGTCAGGATTAAAGTGCATGCCATCAACTGCGGTCAATGCCGAAGCAGCGAATCCTGTGGTTGCGGGTAGCAGCCGTAGTGCGTCGCTACCGCCCTGCGCATCCATCAGGATTTCCACCAGCACCCGCCCGCTTTCGCGCCACTCGAAAACAGGCTGCGGCGAGACGGGTACCAGGTCAACGAGCGCACAGGCGCGCTGATCGAGCTGTTGCGCGTCCCGATAATCACGCCCCCAACCGTGTCCAAGGGCAATTCGTCTGGCAAGATTTCACGAATATCCACTACCGGTTGCGCAGGCAGTGGTGACAAAGGTGACACCGGAGATGCCGCCGCAGGTGCGCGCGGCCTGGTCGGTTCCTACGCTGACTCACGCAACGAATTGTCGTCATTGATATCAAAAGGGCTCGCCGCCAGCCGGCTTCAGCTGACGGCATCAAGCTTCATCAGCCAGCGGTCACCGCCGAAAGAGCACGCCGAACGGGATGGAATAACGGTCGTGAAAATAACCCGGCCCGCCCTAATGCCGTTCAGATAAGCGCCTTCTTCAAGACGCGAAAGACATAGCATGCCGGCTTTGCCTTGACGACCCGATCGCCCATGCGATCGGGTCGTTTTGCATTGGGCAAGTCGACGAGGCGCTGGCGCAATCGTTTCAAGAGTGCCGGAAGTTTGCCGT
>CAILRJ010000049.1 GCA_903836575.1 uncultured Burkholderiales bacterium | reverse complement strand
TTAATGCGTCATCTGGCCGAACGCGGCGTCGCCGTGCCGGCCCCGATCGCCAGCAACAGCGGCGCCCTGATCACGCCATTGCAAGGCAAGCCGGCGGCGATTGTCAGCAAGCTCGACGGCACCTGCGAAATGGATCCGGCTCCGGTGCATTGCGCCGCCGTCGGTGCGATGCTGGCGCGCATGCACATGGCAGCGGCTGACTTCCCTATCCGCCAGCCCAATTTGCGCGGTCTTGACTGGTGGCGCAGCACGGTGCCGACGGTGCTGTCCTACCTGGCACCGGACGCGATGGTCATGTTGCTTGACGAGATGGAATACCAGGAGGGCTTTGCCGATTCTGAAGCGTACATGGTGCTACCGAATGGCCCTATCCATGCTGATCTGTTTCGCAACAACGTCATGTTCGATGGCGAACGCCTGACCGGTTTTTTTGATTTTTATTTTGCCGGCTGTGATACCTGGCTGTTCGATGTCGCCGTCACCGTCAACGACTGGTGCATAGCCCTCGATAGTGGCGTCCTCGACAGCAACCGGGTGCGGGCGCTGCTCGACGCCTACCACGCGATCCGGCCATTCACTGCCAGCGAACAAGTCGCATGGCAACCGATGCTGCGTGCCGCGGCGCTGCGCTTCTGGCTCTCGCGACTGTACGATTTCCATTTGCCGCGGGATGCTGAAATGCTGACACCGCATGACCCCGATCACTTCAAGCGCATCCTGCAAGAACGTATTTCCACTGTTGCACCAACTCTTTATTGATATGACTCATCTTCCTGCAATGACAGGCTGGCTGTGGCTCAAAGAGGGCTTCGCTCTCTTTCGCAAACAGCCGGTCGAACTCTCGACTCTTTTCATCAGCTACATGTTCATCATGATCGGCATCGGCATTGTTCCGGTAATCGGCCAGATCGCGCCGCTCATTCTGGTACCGGTCTTTTCGCTGGCCTTCCTGTCGGCCAGCGCACAGGTGCGCAATGGCGAACGGGTCTATCCGAAACTGCTGTTTGCGGCATTTCGCTCGCCGGCGATCAAATCGCTGCTGATGCTGGGAACGCTACAACTGGTCGTCGGCATGCTGGCGCTCGGGGTCTCGGTACTGGTGGATGGTGGCGTGTTCTGGAAAGTCCTGAGCGGCGAAACCGGGATGGACCCGGCCGTTGTCAGCGAATCGAACATGGGGCTGGCCATTCTCGCCGCCGCGCTGGTGTATTTGCCTGCAGCGATGGCGTTCTGGTTCGCCGCACCGCTGGTCGCCTGGCAAAAAATGAGTGTGAGCAAAGCCGTGTTCTACAGCTTCTTTGCCGTGCGCCAGCAATTCCGGGCCTTCGTGGTGTATGGCCTGGCCTGGGTTGCAGTCGGTGTCATCCTGCCGACCGTGGCCAGCCTGGTGCTGGCACTGATGTTCAACAGCGCCAGTCTGATCGTGATGGTGATGATGCCGTTATCAATGCTGCTGACAGTGGTGTTGTACAGCTCGTTCTACATCACCTACACCGACGTATTCCCGGCACCCGAGCAACCCGTGGCGGCGGTGATTGATGCCGAGGCCTGAGAGGGACAACATCGGCTTGCAGCTGACTTGAGCGGTGCAAGCCCGCCCCGGCAGCGCACTCAGGCCACCTTATCGAGCTTCGCAATACTCAGATCAAGCAGCTTCATCCCGTGCTTGCCAAAGTTGATGTGCGCCCGCGCATTCATGCCGCCGCCTTCGATATTGATGATCACTCCTTCACCGAACTTGGCATGGGCAACCGACTCGCCGATCCGCCAGCCGAGTTCTTTCTGGCCCTCGCCCAACAGTGGCGTCCGCCCTGCAGGTGCATCGACCCACGCCGCCTTCGGACTATCGTAACGATAAAACGGCTGCACTTTCGGTGACAGCCACTTCAGCGATTCTTCCGGCAATTCGGCAAAAAACCGCGACTTGAGGTTGTAGCGAGTCTGCCCATGCAGCATCCGCGTCTGAGAAAAACTCATGTACAAGCGCTTGCGCGCACGCGTGATCGCCACATACATCAGACGCCGTTCTTCCTCGACGCCCGCTTCTTCCTTTTGTGCATTTTCATGCGGGAACAAGCCTTCTTCGAGACCGGTAATGAACACCGTGTCGAACTCCAGCCCCTTGGCCGAATGCACCGTCATCAACTGCATCGCATCCTGCCCGGCACTGGCCTGGTTGTCACCGGCTTCCAGCGAGGCGTGCGACAGGAAAGCCGACAACGGCGACATCACCGCCGGCAACGGCGCATCCGCATCGAGCACTTCAAAACCGTCTTCCAGCACAATGGCAGCACCGCTCACCGGTGCACTTTGCGGCCCGAGAAAGGCCGGCGCGTCGTGGCCGAAGCCTTCTTCGTTGACGAAGACCGTAGCGGCGTTGACCAGTTGCTCCAGATTCTCGACGCGGTCCGCGCCTTCCTTTTCGTTCTGGTAATGCGCAATTAGGCCACTGGCCGCCAGCACCACATTGACCATCTCCGGCAAGGCCAGCTGCGCCGTTTCGAAACGCGTACTTTCAATGAGCTTGATGAACCCGGCGAGCGACGAACCGGCCTTGCCGGCCACATGCGGCACCGCTGCATACAGCGACAAATTATGTGCGCGGGCCGCGTCCTGCAATTGCTCCAGCGAGCGCGCGCCGATGCCACGGGTCGGGAAATTGACCACGCGCAAAAAAGCCGAATCGTTGTGCAGGTTGTCCATCAACTGCAGATAAGCGATCGCGCTCTTGACTTCGGCGCGCTCGAAGTAGCGCTGGCCGCCATACACCTTGTACGGAATTCCGGCCGAAAACAGCGCATGTTCGATCACACGCGATTGCGCGTTCGAGCGATACAGCACCGCGATTTCGCTGCGCAGTGACCCTTCGTTGATCAGGCTCTTGGCTTCTTCGATGATCCATTGCGCTTCGAGCAAATCACTGGTCGACTCGAAAATCCGTACCGGCTCGCCATGACCGGCGTCGGTGCGCAGGTTCTTGCCGAGGCGCTTGGTGTTGTTGGCAATGAGCAGGTTGGCGGTATCAAGAATGTGGCCGTGCGAGCGATAGTTCTGCTCCAGCTTGATCAGGTTCTGCACATCAAACTCGCGCTCGAACGCCGACATGTTGCCGACATTGGCGCCGCGAAACGCATAGATGCTCTGGTCGTCGTCCCCCACCGCAAACACCGCGCCGCGCTTGCCGGCCATCAGCTTGAGCCAGTTGTATTGCAGGTTGTTGGTGTCCTGGAATTCGTCGACCAGGATGTGCTTGAAGCGCGCCTGATAGTGCTCGCGCAGCGGCTGGTTGCGACTCATCAGTTCGTAGGTGCGCAACAGCAGCTCGGCAAAATCGACCACGCCTTCCCGCTGGCACTGGTTGTCGTAGTAGTCGTACAGCTCGACCAGACGGCGGTTGTAATCGTCGCTGGTTTCGACGTCCTTGGCACGCAGGCCCTGATCCTTGGCACCGTTGATGAAGTACATCAAATTGCGTGGCGGGAATTTTTCGTCGTCGACATTGAGCGCCTTGAGCATGCGCTTGATCATCGACAATTGATCCGAAGAATCGAGAATCTGAAAGGTCTGCGGCAACCCGGCATCGCGGTGGTGCGCGCGCAAGAGCCGGTTGCACAAGCCGTGGAATGTGCCGATCCACATGCCGCGCGTACTGATCGGCATCATCGTCGACAGGCGCAGCGTCATTTCCTTGGCGGCCTTGTTGGTGAACGTCACCGCCAGCACGCCATTCGGCGCAACTTGTCCGGTCTGGATCAGCCAGGCAATGCGAGTCGTCAGCACACGGGTTTTTCCGGAGCCGGCGCCAGCGAGGATCAGCGCATGCTGGGCGGGTAAGGTAACGGCGGCGAGTTGTTCGGTATTGAGGTTGTGAAGGAGATTTTGCATCGACCGATTATAGCTGCCATACCTTGCTACAGGACGCAGTTGCACGCCGAGGCGCACCAGCACGGCGGGCACCAGAAAATCCGGAGCTATGCCGTTTCCAGTGAATCGAGGTAACACACGGCCATGCCATGCCGGAACGGGAACCGCATGCGACTCTGTTGGAACAGGATCTCCTAAAAAAATGTCACTCATGGTTTAACTGAGTGACATTTGGATAAAAAACTATTTAAATAGAATATTTAATCGCAATTTTTTACTATTTATTTAACTTTTAAAAATTAACGATAGATCGCTTTTCCGTCTCTTTTATGCTCTTTGGTCCAACTTAAAAAATCATGTTTTCAGAAATTATCTTCGTATCAAACATACTAATTTTTCCGTCACTATTGCCGGCTCCAAATAAAGCGCTGTCTATTGTATCGAATTTATCTTTGTGCTCATTACAAAGTCTAATCGCAGCGATAGTTTTCGGGTCGCTGATTTGCCCACTTTGCACAAAATAATTTAAATCATTCAAAGAATATGTACCATCGTCCGGAGTATCTTTTTTTGTCATGTAACCCCACTTTATATTAGTACGCAAAACAGTGGCTATATCATTCGTTGTTTTTAACCCGTAATTATAAAGACCACTTGAATTGTATTCTCCTATGGCATTTTCATCCGCTATGAATTTTTTAACATTTACCTTGCTGATAATATTATCATTGCTTCCGGTAGAATTTGTTTCCATAGCTGAAAATTCGTCTTTATGGTCTACAAAATATTGGATCGCTTCTTTCAAATCTTTAGAAGTATTTTTGTTATTTGCCACCTCTTCCAACTCCTTAAAGCTGTAGAGATTGTGACTCCAATCAAGATTGGAAAGTAAAGTTTTAGCGGCATCTTTTCCTGTCATTGCGCTGGGTTTTTTATCCAAATCTCCTGCCTGTTCTGCTACCGCGCGACCAGCAGCATTCAACCAATTAACAATAGGTCTTAAAGTAATCATGATTTTTTCCTTTGAAGAGGCGTCAGCTATCAATATTCAATGTAATCACATATCTTGTGATCTCGTCAGATGACGCATCCCGTACAGAACATACAAATATCTTGGAGAGCGCACTTATAAAGTAAGTAGCGAATATATTTATTCAGTTCCCGCGGGATGAAAAATTCAAAGAAAAAAACACCGCGAAACGGAACCTAAAAGTGGCCGATCAAGATCTGACCGATTCCATTCGCGATGCAATGGAAAGTTTTCTAGTGCCGGAATGTTCATCGGAATCACCTTCTCCGGCACAGGACGCCAGGTCCAGTTGGTCGAGGTCTTTCATGATGTCTGGTCGAGCATGTCATTGCCGTGTTCGATCGTCATTTGTTGTCGACCAATAACCCGATCGACCTACATTGGCTACGATGAAAGGCACTGTTTTTTATGCTGATGATGCCGGAACATCGATAGTCAGAGGAATAAGTTGCACAATGCCATTGCAGAATGACGCGCATCGATCGCTCCATACACACTGCTAATCGCCGCGACCATCTGTGCGCCCTGCGCTACCAGCGGACGGGCGTTGTCGACCGTCATGCCACCGATGACCACCACTGGCAAGTCAATCAGCGCACGTGCTTGCGCAACGATCTCCGGCGCGGTCGTGACCGGATACTGCTTGACCCGCGACGGGTAGAAACCACCGAAGGCGACATAGCTGGCGCCGTCGCGTTGTGCGTGTAAAGCCCGTTGCAAGTCGCCATAACAGGAGGCGCCGACGATCTTGTCCGGCCCCAGCAAGTTACGCATTTGCGCGACGCTGGCATCGGTGCCACCAACATGGACGCCGTCGGCATCCAGCGCCAGGCACAGGTCGGCGTGATCGTTAATGATCAGCGGACACGCAAAGTGCCGGCAGAGTGCCAGCAAGGCGCCGGCTTGCATCAGGCGCTGTGCCGCATCTGCCGTCTTGTGACGATATTGCACCAGCGCCGCGCCACCCAGCAGCGCTTGTTCGGTGACTTGCAACAACCGGTCGGTGTCGTCCCAGTCGGGCGTGACGAGATAGAGTCCGTTCATGAATATCCCTTGGAGTTGTTACGGTCCCAGACGACATGGCGATTCGGAATGCGCTGACCATCAGCGATGGCAAATGCCTGTTCCAGCGTGCGATGACAGAAAGCCTGGGCAGCATCGAGCGCCGCTTCCATCGGCAAGCCGCAGGCCAGTGCACCGGCAACGGCACCGGCGAGCGTGCAACCGCTGCCATGGAATTCACCCGGCAGGCGTGGCCAGCTCCAGCTCCGGCTGGCGCCGTCGGTGTACCAGCGATTGACCACCTGCGCGTCCATCCCGTGACCACCTTTGAGCAACACGTGGCCACAACCAAGTTGCAGCAGGGTGTCCACCTGTTGCTCGGCACGCCGGTCGCCGGCACAGAGAATGGCGGCTTCAGGCAAATTCGGTGTGAGCAGTGTCGCCAGCGGGATCAGTTCGGCCAGCATCAGAGCCGCATTGTCGGTCGCCAGCGAGTCGCCGTGACCGCTGGACAGGACCGGATCAAGTACTACAGGCAAAGCGGGATTGCGCGCACGTAGCGAGCGAATCACATCGACGATGATCGCGGCATTGGCAAGATTGCCGATGACGCCAATCTTGACGGCGGCAATCTCGATCTTGTCGACTAACGCCTGCGCCTGTTGCTGCAGCCAGCGCGCCGGCACCGGATAGACCGCGTGCACGCGGTCATTGTCCTGCACCGTCAGCGCGGTGATCAGCGCCAGCGCATGCGCGCCCATCGCCCCGACACTACCGATGTCGGCCTGGATGCCGGCACCGCCGCTGGGGTCCGAGCCGGCAAAGACCAGCACGCACGGTCGCGTCATGCGGGCCGGCCTTGCATCGGTGACGACGGCGAAGCAGCAAAGCGTTTTGGCATGCGGCCTGCCAGATACGCCTGCCGGCCAGCCTGAATCGCCAGTCGCATCGCGTGTGCCATGCGCACCGGTTCGCGCGCACCGGCGATCGCCGAATTCATCAGCACACCATCGCAACCGAGCTCCATCGCAATGGCGGCGTCCGAGGCAGTCCCGACGCCGGCATCGACCAGCACCGGCACGGTAGCCTGCTCGATGATCAGCGATAAGTTCCACGGATTGAGGATACCCATGCCGGAGCCGATCAGCGATGCCAGCGGCATCACCGCGACGCAACCGATCTGCTCCAACAATTTGGCCTGGATAGGATCATCGCTGCAATAGACCATCACGTCGAAGCCGTCGCGTACCAATGTCTCGGCCGCTTTCAACGTTTCGGGCATGTTGGGGAATAGCGTTTTTTCGTCGCCCAATACTTCGAGCTTGACCAGCGTGCGCCCGCCCAGCAATTCACGCGCTAGCTGTAACGTGTAGATCGCATCGGCGGCGTTATAACAGCCGGCGGTATTAGGCAAGATGGTGTAACGCGACGGTGGCAGCACACTGAGCAGATTGGGTGTAGTCGGATCCTGACCGATATTGACACGACGGATCGCGACGGTGATGATTTCTGCGCCACTGGCTTCGGTGGCGTCGCGGGTCTGGTCGAGATCACGGTATTTACCGCTACCGACCAGAAGGCGAGACCGGTAGGTGGTACCGGCGATGATGAGGGGAGTATCGTGATAAGCGTCAGCGGTCATGGTAGTGATTCAAAAACAGTTCGGTTAAGGCAAAACGGGCACGGCAACATCGTACCCCCTGCGCGGTTCAATACGGCTTTTCTCGCAGCCATTTATTGGCGATGATCTTGGTGCCTTTTACGACGGGCAAGCCGGCATGCAAGGTTTTTTGATCCGGCTCGCCGGTCGGCGTGGTGTTGCAAAAAAACAGGGCGCCTCCTTTTTGCGGAGTGACATCCAGCCCGATGGCCGGAAACGAGGTACCGCCGCCCTCCTCGACATCGGTCAGATACAAAATGATGGTGCCGAGCCGCTGTCCACTTTTTTCCAGATGTTTGGCCGCCCCTGCGAGGGCCGGATCGAACCAGTCAAAATGAGGACGGTACTCATTACCCGCCTGGTACTTTTGCAATTGCAACGGCTCGCCATGATCAACCGGCCAGCCTGTCAACGCGGCCAACCTTGCATCGATACGCGACATCAACGCGGTCTCACCGCGCTGAATCGAGGCGGATTCACTGGTGCGACTCTCATCGAGCTGAGCAACGCCCGAATCATTGTCTATCGTGGTCGAGCGCGCAAAACGTGACCGGCTCATGGCGGCAATCGCATCGCATTCGTCATCGCTGAGCACATTGCCCAGCACGACCACGCGCGGGATTGATAACGACACCAGCACATCGACCACCCGATCCGGCAACACAATTTTGTTGGCCGCCGTATCAATCCCGGGCAGCCTGGTCACCGCGACCAGCCCGGGGTGACTCTGCCGATGCGCATCGGCCATCGCGTATTCGGCCAGCGTCCGGTCAAACGGACCATCACGCTCCATCATCGCCACCATCGCCACCGGATCGCAGCCCTTGGCCAGATTCTCGACTACCCAGGTTTGCCAGCTGGCAGGCAAACTTTGCAACGCATTTTTTTGCATGAAAGTCCTTTCTTGTGCAGGATTGGACAGCAAGACAGACATCACCGGGACGCCTGCAGAGCGACCAATAACATCGCAGTCACTCCTGTCTATGAGGAAAGCACAAGAAAAGTTCATCCGTCAAATAAATCACTGCAAATTAACTAGGGTCAGAGTCAATTTGACACTAGTCAAATAGGGTCAGAGTCCATTTAACTTTGATGCTCGTCAAATAGGGTCAGAGTCAATTAAAAATTGCTCCGTTCACGCGTCATCACCCGCCTCCGATCGCTCGCACTACGTCGACGCGATCCTGCGACATCAGCAGACGCAGCGGCCATCCATCGCGCGGGACGATCTCGCGGTTGACTGCCACCGCCAGCGATTGATTTGTCAGTACCAGCGCATCAATCAAGTCCTGCAAATGCTGGCCCGGCGCGATCCGGTGTGGCGCGCCGTTCAGTTCAATCTCGATCATGGTGCCCGCCATCACTGCTTTCGATAGAGCTCTGCACCGCTCTTGACGAATTCGATGGCCTTGACCTCCATGCCCTGCTTGAGCGCGGCAATATCGCTGATGCCTTGTTTGGCGGCGTAATCGCGCACCTCCTGCGTGATCTTCATCGAGCAGAAATGCGGTCCGCACATCGAACAGAAATGGGCGACCTTGGCGGAATCTTTAGGCAAGGTTTCGTCATGGAATTCGCGTGCCTTGTCGGGATCAAGACCGATGTTGAACTGGTCATCCCAACGGAATTCGAAGCGTGCTTTCGACAGCGCGTTGTCGCGGATTTGCGCACTCGGATGACCTTTGGCGAGGTCGGCGGCGTGGGCGGCGATCTTGTAGGTAATAATGCCGTCCTTCACATCCTGCTTGTTGGGCAAGCCGAGATGTTCTTTTGGCGTGACGTAACACAGCATCGCCGTGCCGTACCAACCAATTTGCGCAGCGCCGATGCCGGACGTGATGTGGTCGTAACCCGGCGCGATGTCGGTAGTCAGCGGTCCGAGCGTGTAAAACGGCGCTTCATGGCATTGCTCCAGTTGCAGGTCCATGTTCTCCTTGATCAAGTGCATCGGCACGTGGCCCGGACCTTCGATCATCACTTGCACGTCGTGCTGCCAGGCGATCTGCGTAAGTTCACCGAGCGTCTTGAGTTCGGCCAGTTGTGCCTCATCGTTGGCATCGAAGATCGAGCCGGGACGCAAGCCATCGCCCAGACTGAACGAGACGTCATAGGCTTTCATGATCTCGCAGATATCGTTGAAGTGCGTGTACAAAAACGATTCTTCATGATGCGCAAGACACCATTTGGCCATGATCGAACCGCCGCGCGAAACAATCCCGGTCAGCCGCTTGGCCGTCATCGGTACATAGCGCAACAACACGCCGGCATGGATCGTGAAGTAGTCGACGCCCTGCTCGGCCTGTTCGATGAGCGTGTCGCGGAAGATTTCCCAGGTCAGGTCTTCGGCCTTGCCGTTGACCTTTTCCAGCGCCTGATACAGCGGCACGGTACCGATCGGCACCGGCGAATTGCGCACAATCCATTCGCGGGTTTCATGGATATGCTTGCCGGTCGACAGGTCCATCACGTTATCGCCTCCCCAGCGGATCGCCCAGGTCATTTTTTCGACCTCTTCGCCGATCGAGGACGTCACTGCCGAGTTGCCGATATTGGCATTGATCTTCACCAGAAAATTACGGCCGATGATCATCGGTTCGACTTCGGGATGATTGATATTGGCGGGGATGATGGCGCGGCCGCGGGCGATTTCGGAGCGGACAAACTCGGGCGTGATCTCGGCAGGGATGGATGCACCGAATGACTGGCCCGGATGCTGGCGGCCCATCAGCTCGGCAAGGCGGTTGCCCATCGGGCCGGAGTCTTTGAGCTCGTCGAGGTATTCGCGCCGGCGCATGTTTTCGCGGATAGCGACGTATTCCATCTCGGGCGTGATGATGCCTTGGCGGGCGTAGTGCATCTGGCTGACGTTCTTGCCGGCCAGTGCGCGACGTGGAGTGCGTTTGAGGTTGAAGCGCAACTCGGCCAGCGTCGGATCATTGAGTCTTTCGATGCCATAGGCTGACGACGGACCGGCGAGCTCTTCGGTGTCATTGCGCTCCAGAATCCACGGCAAACGCGGCGTCGACAGGCCGCTACGGATATCGATGACAGCATCCGGATCGCTGTACGGGCCGGACGTATCGTAGACATAAATTGCCGGATTTTTTTCTGCACCGAACGACGCAGCCGTATCGGACTGGACGATCTTGCGCATCGGCACGCGTAAATCGGGACGCGAGCCCTGCACATAAAACTTGCTGGAGTTCGGTAACGGCTGGACCGCGGCTTCGTCGACGATGGCCGTGCTGGCATCGAATTTGGCGTTGGTACTGGTTTTGATGAAAGGGGCTTTATCGTTCATGGTGTTCCTTTGCTTGAGCGAAAAAGCGAAGGAATAACGGAACAGGGAGTGCGTTCCGGAGCTTCCCTTCGCTGGCATTATCCAGATCAGGTTCAAGGGTATTTCTCACCCGGGCGCGCATGGATTGCGCTCAGGACCCCTAGCTTGGTGTTGATGTGTTCTGCCGAGTACTTCGGCTGAAAAAGATTCTACCTGCAAAAACTGAATACCACCATCCGCCAAAATTCGGAATCGCTTGATGACGGTTCTCAAGCAAGTCAACTACCATAAGTCATCTTAACTTTAATCAACATTAGCGGTCTTAATTTTCACCTGCCCACCTATCCCACAGCCCTATTCAAACCATAAAAAAACCAGAATTACGATGGATTTGAATTTAAAAAATCAGTCAAAATAAAATTGAAAGCGTTATTTAATCAACTGAATTAATTACTATAAAGATAATTTTATTGCCCTGTAATTATCGGCTCAACTTGATACCGATAATCCGCCTCCCCGAATAGCTCATTATGGGACAGCCACATATTGTCACAAATACTATACACGAGACCGAGCTCGAACTGACTATCGACGAACCGATGTGGATATTGCTCAAGTAGCGGCCAAATGGCCAGAGTATAGGGAATGCCGCTGGTAAGACGCATTACGCCATAAAATCCGACGCCATTGGGATCACTCTTGTATTGATCAATATTCGATACGATACGCTCAATAACTGCCTTCAAAAACGGATGACCTGGCTGCGCAATAATGTGCCATTGCTGCAATTCTCCGGCACCGGTAAAGTCGACCTCATCATGCATTCCCCATCGATGAAATGTTTCTCCTTCTTTGTTTCTCCAATGAGAAATTAAATAATGATCGTCGCTCTTTATGATTGCATTCAGCGGCTGGCTGAGCGTGCTTTTAATGTCCAGATAAACGCCACCACACTGATACATCAGTAAATAACGAAATAAATCCGCTTTAACGGCTCCATACTTCGGATTAATGCGTAAAAAATAACTCAACATCCGTTTGCCGTAATGGGCAATAATAAAATCAATGATACGATCCATGTCATAGAGTCGATAATCCCATTCGGGATTCATGATTTGCAGGGACGCTATATTATTTGCAAGATTTTCCGGCATGGCATTATCCGAAAAATAAATTTGATGCAGAATTTTTGGAATAACGTTACCAGCAGGAAAAATAGGTATCCAATCAATCGACGCGACTGCCTTCGAAACCATTATTTTATCCTTTAATTCGGTTAATAATAAATTTGAGAAGTACACTTGGAATTTACACTGCTTGAGTAACGTTTTCAAATGAATACTTATATAATTCCGGAGACTTCCCTATTAATCACCATTAAAAACATTAAAATGCAATAACTTTCCTTTTTCTAATAAATTTTTTATCTCAGGCTCTGCAATTAAAAATTGACTATAAAAATCACTAGCGGCAATCCAATTGCCAGATTGCCTTGCATGTAGATAAATATCACGACTAGCAACTAAAAATGATTTATACATAGGCTGTTGTAAATCATCAAACCAGAAAGAGTTAAATTCACCCAACTCGGCGCATTTTTTTAGCCAATCATTATAGGTAGCACTCAGATAATGAAGAATGCAAATTTCCTGCTCTAGCACGACCTCACCATTCCGCACTTCAAATGCATGAACACCACTCGGGCCTATGCATTGTTCAACTCGCACAGCAGACTTTCCATTCATATAACCAAAAAAAAATGGATACTCCATCACTTGAGATTCCTCCTCCGCCATAACAAATAACTGATTTTTTTTAAATACTTTCAGCTCCTTGAACGGATCTTCAGCGGTATAGGTGTTGACTACCTCATGATTAATAAATCGGACACAACTGATCGCCAAATCGATTTGGGAAAAATAGCTTTTCAGACTTTGCTCCGGCGAATAAATCAACTCATCAGAATCAATGTGAATCAACCAGTCAATCCCATCGTCCACACATTGTGTCAACGCATGCATCACGTTCTTGCATTGACGCTGCATCACGCCGGACGGTCCCGAAAATTCACTTTTGTGTGCCCCAATAAAAATAGAGATCGCGGGATCGGTTTTTATCGGCGTAGAAGCGACCTCGGTCGGACCATCCAGGCAGATATACAACCGGTCGACCAATTGGCTGTGGTGATGAATCCATGTAGTAAAAGAGGGACTCGGGTTGCGTACAGTGCAAACGATGGCAATTGTTGGCGGCGTCATTACGGTACTCCTTCAAGTAGAGCTGCAAGGGATTAAGGACCGCTGTTTGGCCGCCGTAACGCTGGGTTCAGGGGCATCGCTGCTCTATAATGCGGTCTCAGTTCACCCTCAGAGAATTTTCATGGAATTAGCCAAGTCGTTCGAGCCCGCCGAAATTGAAAAGCACTGGCGTACCACGTGGGAAGAGCGCGGTTATTACAGCGCCACCCTCGACGCAGAAAAACCCGCCTTCAGCATTCAATTGCCGCCACCGAACGTCACCGGTACGCTGCACATGGGTCACGCATTCAATCAAACCATCATGGATGGCCTGACCCGTTTTCATAGGATGAGTGGCTTCAATACACTATGGGTTCCCGGAACCGACCACGCAGGTATCGCGACCCAAATCGTCGTTGAACGCCAGCTCGATGCACAAAAACTGTCACGCCATGACCTTGGTCGTGAAAAATTCGTCGAGAAAGTCTGGGAGTGGAAAGAACAATCCGGTTCGATCATCACCGGCCAGATGCGCCGACTGGGCGCATCGACCGACTGGAGCCGTGAGTACTTCACGATGGATCCAAAGCTCTCGGGCACCGTCACCGAAGTATTCGTGCGGCTGTTCGAGCAAGGTCTGATTTATCGCGGCAAGCGGCTGGTGCACTGGGATCCGGTGCTGGGAACAGCGGTGTCGGACCTTGAAGTCGTGTCGGAGGAAGAAGACGGTTTCATGTGGCATATCAATTATCCGCTGACCGATGGGAGCGGCCATCTGACGGTGGCCACGACGCGTCCCGAAACGCTGCTGGGCGACACCGCCGTGGCGGTCGACCCGACCGATGTACGCTATGTGCACCTGATCGGCAAGATGGTCACGCTGCCGCTGTGCGGCCGTGAGATTCCGATCATCGCCGACAGCTATGTCGACAAGGAATTCGGTACCGGTTGCGTGAAGATCACGCCCGCGCATGACAACAACGACTATGCCGTAGGCCAGCGCCATCAGCTGCCGATGATTAATATCTTTACGCTGGATGCGAAGGTCAACGAGAACGGCCCGGAAAAATACCAGGGCATGGATCGCTTCGTGGCACGCAAGGAAATCGTGGCTGACCTGGAAGCGCAAGGCTGGCTCGATAGCGTCAAGCCGCACAAACTGATGGTGCCGCGCGGCGACCGTACCGGTGTCGTGATCGAGCCGATGCTGACCGATCAATGGTTTGTGGCAATGTCGAAGCCGGCACCGGAAGGCACGCATTTTCCGGGCAAATCGATCGCTGAAGTCGCGCTGGAGAAAGTTGCCAGCGGCGAAGTGAAGATGATTCCCGAGAACTGGACCAGCACCTACAACCAGTGGCTCAACAATATTCAGGACTGGTGTATCTCGCGTCAGCTCTGGTGGGGGCATCAAATCCCGGCCTGGTATGACGAAGACGGCAAGATTTATGTCGCGCGTACCGAAGCCGAAGCCCAGGTACAAGCGCCGGGCAAGACGCTGCGACGCGATGCCGACGTACTCGATACCTGGTTCTCGTCAGCGCTGGTGCCATTCTCGACTATGGGCTGGCCGGAAGAAACCCCTGACTACAAGATGTTCCTGCCCTCGACGGTGCTGGTAACCGGCTTCGACATCATCTTTTTCTGGGTTGCGCGAATGGTGATGATGACCACGCACTTCACCGGCAAGGTACCGTTCGATACCGTGTACGTGCATGGTCTGGTGCGCGATGGCAGCGGCCAGAAAATGTCCAAGTCGAAGGGCAATACGCTCGACCCTATCGACCTGATCGATGGCATAGCGCTCGATGCGCTGGTCGCCAAGCGCACCACGGGTTTGATGAATCCGCGCGATGCGACCAAGATCGAAAAAGCTACCCGCAAGGAATTCCCCGACGGCATCCCGGCTTTTGGTACTGATGCACTGCGCTTCACGATGGCCAGTTATGCCTCGCTCGGTCGCAACATCAACTTTGATCTGGCGCGCTGCGAGGGCTATCGCAACTTCGGCAACAAGCTGTGGAATGCGACGCGCTTCGTACTGATGAATACGGTCGACAAGGATTGCGGCGTGGACGAACGCGACGCCGCCGACTACCTGGAATTTTCGCAAGCGGATCGCTGGATCGTGTCGCAATTGCAGCGCACCGAAGCCGATGTCGCCAAGGGTTTTGCCGACTACCGCTTCGACAATATCGCTTCGTCGATCTACAAGTTCATCTGGGATGAATACTGCGACTGGTACCTGGAACTGGCCAAGGTACAGATCCAGCATGGCAATGAGGCGCAACAGCGCGGCACCCGTCGCACGCTCCTGAAGGTGCTCGAAACCACGTTGCGTCTGGCCCATCCAATCATCCCGTTCATCACCGAAGAGCTGTGGCAAACCGTGGCACCGCTGTCGGGCAAGGTGCTGGCTGCGACTGGTGATTCGATCATGATGCAGGCCTATCCGGTCGCTCAACCGGACAAGATCGACGAGGCCGCCGAAGCCTGGATGACGCAACTCAAGACCATGACCGATGCCTGTCGCAACCTGCGCGGCGAGATGCAGTTGTCGCCGGCGGTGCGGGTACCGCTGATTCTCGAAACCGCTGCGGGTGCCGGGGCAGCGCAACTGCAATCGTTCGCGCCGTACCTGCAGGCGCTGGCCAAACTATCGGAGGTGCAAGTCGTCGATGCGCTGCCCGAGTCGCCGGCACCGGTATCAATTGTCGGCAATGCGCGGATGATGCTCAAGGTCGAAATCGATGTCGCCGCCGAGCGCGAACGTCTGCTCAAGGAGATCACCCGTCTCGAAGGCGAGATCACCAAAGGCCATGCCAAGCTCGGCAACGAAGCCTTTGTGGCACGGGCGCCGGCGGCGGTGGTACAAGGCGAACAGGACCGGCTGGCAGGCTTCATCAGCACGCTGGAAAAACTGCGT
>CAILRJ010000048.1 GCA_903836575.1 uncultured Burkholderiales bacterium | reverse complement strand
TTTGCGATGTTGCCGTCAACCTTTTCGTTGGCGCGTTCTGCTTTGAATTTCTTGCAAAACCAGTGTTCCGCTCGCATTAATTGCTAACGTCGCACCTACATCTACCTAACTTCATAATCTGCTTCTCTTACCCGCCTCTCAACGGGAGCCGAATAGTATCAAACACCACGGAATGTTGGCAAGCGTTTCTCGACGAAAGCTTTCATCCCTTCTTTCTGGTCTTCGGTAGCAAACGTACTGTGGAACAGTCGGCGCTCGAAAAGTATGCCTTCAGACAAACTCACCTCGTAAGCGCGATTAACCGACTCTTTGATCATCATCACGGAAGGTAAAGACATGCTCGAAATAACAATTGCCGCTGCCATGGCTTCATCGAATAATTTATCGAGCGGAACAACGCGCGAAACCAGGCCAGCCCGCTCCGCCTCGTTCGCATCCATCATGCGCGCAGTCAAGCACAGATCCATTGCTTTTGATTTTGAAACGGCTCTTGGCAAGCGCTGAGTCCCGCCAGCTCCGGGCATGGTCCCCAGTTTGATTTCAGGCTGGCCAAATTTGGCATTGTCAGCGGCGATAATAAAATCACACATCATTGCCAATTCGCACCCGCCACCCAATGCATAACCTGCAACGGCTGCAATGACCGGCTTGCGTATTGTACGGATCCTCTCCCAGTTGCGCGTGATGTAGTCGCTCTTGTAAGCGTCCATGTAACTGTAATTTGCCATCGCACCAATATCGGCGCCTGCAGCGAAGGCTTTCTCGCTGCCGGTCAGAACGATGCAGCCGATTTCCTCGTTGGAATCAAAATCAGCCAGGGCATTACCCAATTCGTTCATCAATAAATCATTCAAGGCATTGAGCGCCTTCGGACGATTCAGGCGGACGACACCAACACGGCCCTGTGTTTCAACCAGTATGTTTTCGTAAATCATAACGATCTGCCGCTCCATAAATTTAAAGGGATATCTCTTTACTTCACCATCGCAGTATTTGCCGGCAATTTTGGCAACAGCACCCACATCGTTCCACGCTGCTTCATTTTCCCGGCTTTTTCACCGGCCTCTGCACCGAAACCCCAGAAGTAATCGGCCCGTACTGCATTCTTGATGGCGCCTCCTGTGTCCTGCGCCATCATCAACCGCTGCAATACTGCGGGATTATTGGGCTGGGTGGTAGACAAATAAACCGGTGCTCCCAGCGGGATAAACAGGGTATCGACAGCAATCGACCGCTGTGGTGTCAGCGGAACCCCGAGCGCCCCCTTCGGTCCTTTCCGGGGATCGGAAATTGACTCTTCTTTAAAAAATACGAAACTTGGATTGGCATTCAGCAATTCCTGCTGGCGCTCCGGATGCGCTGCGTACCACGCCTTGATTCCTTGCGCCGATGCCTGATCGAGTGTCAATTCGCCACGATCAACCAGATAACGCCCAATGGATTTATAGGGGTAGCCATTTTGATCTGCATAAGCAAGCCGGACAACGGAGCCACCATCGGCAAGCGCTACTCTGCCCGAACCTTGAACTTGTAGAAAAAATGCTTCGATTGGGTCATCTACCCATAGCAATTCCTTGCCTGACAAAGCGCCTGCTTTTGCCAGATCAGCGCGCGGGTAATAAGCCACAACCTTGTTGCCCTGAATCCTCCCGCGCAAACGCATGCCTTTCAGTTCAGGGTAGACCGAGGCAAGGTCAATCGTCAGCATGTCATCCGGCGTGCGATAAATCGGCGTCTGATAGACACCGCCACGCTTGCGCGCACCACGTAGCAAAGGCTCGTAATAGCCAGTCACCAGTCCCGTGTCCGATCCGTCCGCGTTAAAAACCTGGTTTGGAACAAAAAAGGAAACAAAGAAAAGACGCACTGCCTGCAAGTCAGTTGCATTGACATCGCGGGCGATCGAGCAAGGCTCTTTCCAGTCGGCTTTCTTGATCAGTACTTCGCAAGAGGCCAAAAATGCTGGCCAGCTTTCACGTTGATCATCCTTGTCCCATCCTGGCAAGGCAGAAAAATTAACCGGCCGTAATGTTTCGCCTTTTTGAGTTGTTGGCGCAATGACCGGTGCTGGTGCTTGAGTCGCAACCGGTGGCTGGGATGGCGCAGTAACGCAACCGGCCAGGATGGTCGCGAGAATGGAAACTGAAGCGAGTAAGCTGAGGCGTTTTAATGACATGAAAGATAATCTGCTATGTGGCTGTTACTGTTGGAAGCTGGTTTCGCTGGAGGTTTGCTGATATTTATTGTCTGGTGGACCATGTATTCGGGCCCGAAAGCGCGTCGTCCGCCACCCAGACCGCAGCCGCCAAAAAAAGACGACGAGGTCTGATTCAATGCAGGGTGCGCGGCAACGACAGCACGAACTCTGGAATCACGGACTGGAATTGCTCACCATCCTGCGCGACGCAAAAGTATTCCCCTCGCATTGATCCTTGCGGTGTCGCCAGCGTCGCGCCGCTGGTATATTCAAATGCCTGCCCCGGCTCCAGCAACGGTTGATGACCAACCACCCCGAGACCACGCACTTCCTCGATATGATTATTTCCGTCGGTGATCACCCAGTGTCGAGAGATTAACTGGGCAGGAATCTGCCCCGTATTCTTAATGGTCACGGCATACGCAAACACGAAGGTCGAACGTTCCGGCTCGGACTGGTCGGCCAGGTACTGCGCTCTGACGGTTACTGTGAATTCGTATGCTGCTGCCATGAATTTTCCTCGGCTGGTTGGGGTTGGGTCAAATCGCTCCGGCAAGCGCGCTTGCCAGTCCTACTACCAAATCGACCGCACATTCTGACGAACGCCTGACTGCTTAGCAAGCACGACAAGGTTAAAATGCCGGACCTACATTGAATTGAAGCTCATGCCAACTTACCACATCGCTCCCAGCATCCTGTCCGCCGACTTTGCCCGTCTTGGTGAAGAGGTCCGCAACGTCGTCAGCGCCGGTGCCGACATCATTCACTTTGACGTGATGGATAACCATTACGTTCCCAACCTGACCATCGGCCCGCTCGTTTGCGCGGCAATCCGCCCGCACGTGCAGGTGCCGATCGACGTGCACCTGATGGTCAAGCCGGTTGATCGGCTGATCCCGGACTTCGCCAAAGCAGGTGCCAATATCATCAGCTTCCACCCCGAAGCATCGGAACACATTGATCGCACGCTGCAACTGATTCGCGATAATGGCTGCAAGGCCGGGCTGGTATTTAATCCGGGCACGCCGCTGCATTATCTTGAGCATGTGATGGACAAAATAGATCTGATCCTGATCATGTCGGTCAATCCCGGATTCGGTGGCCAGTCCTTCATTCCGGAAGCGCTGAAAAAAATCGCTGCCGTGCGCAAGCTCATCGATGAATCCGGACGTTCGATCCTGCTCGAAGTCGATGGTGGCATCAAGATCGACAATATCGCCGCAGCGGCCAAAGCGGGCGCGGACACCTTTGTCGCCGGCTCTGCAATTTTTGGTGCAACCGATTACAAAGCCGTCATCGATGCAATGCGCGCCGAACTGGCCGGCGCGTGATTTTTACCGGCATCCGCGCTGCCATCATTGACCTCGACGGCACGATGATCGATACCGCACCGGATTTCCATTGCGCAGTCAATCGCATGCGCGCCGAGCTGTCACTGGCACCGCTCGAGATCGACCTGATCAAGGACTTCGTTGGCAAAGGATCAGAAAACCTGATCCGCCGTGTGCTGGCCGTTGATTACACTGGGAACGATATCGCGCGCCATTTCGACGCGGCGCTGGCAGCCTACCAACATCACTACCTGGCCATCAATGGCGACTACGTCACCTTGTATGAAGGGGTCCATGAAGGCCTCGCCCAATTGCGGCACCAACAGATCCGGCTGGCCTGCGTCACCAACAAGCCGATTGCTTTTGCGCTGCCCTTACTAGAGAAAACCGGACTGCGCGACTATTTTGAGTTGGTCTATGGCGGCGACTCGCTGCCAACCAAAAAGCCCGAGCCAGGCCCATTCCTGCAAGTCTGCACCGACTTTGCGATCACCCCGGCGCAAGTCGTCGCCATCGGCGATTCATCCAACGATGCGCGCGCTGCCCGTGCAGCCGGTTGCCATGTGCTGACAGTTCCGTATGGCTACAACCATGGCGAACCTGTACAGTCGATTGACTCGGATGGTATAGTCCAAACGCTGCTTGAAGCAGCCAGACTGATCTCACATTGACCCTCTACTGACACCTCTCACTCATGCTTCTCGCTAAAAAAACACACGCAGGCTCCACCAGCGCTCCCGAGGCCTGGCTGTGGCGAGGCTGGCAAATCCCGGACTGAACTGTCCCTGATGCGCCGTTGATTTCGCCTGCCGGCGTCAACGTTTCCCGAGAACCCGCCGCTCCGACTACCGGACGGCTTGGAGAGCACCATGACCGAACTCGAATTCAAATCGCTTGCCACGCAAGGCTACAACCGTATTCCGCTGATTGCCGAAGCCTTCGCTGATCTCGAAACCCCGCTAACGCTGTACCTGAAGCTGGCACAGACGCAAAACGCCGGAAAGAATACTTTCCTGCTGGAGTCCGTCGTCGGAGGCGAACGCTTTGGCCGTTACTCGTTCATTGGTTTGCCGGCCACGACAATCATGCGAAGCAATGGCAACCTGACCGAAGTCGTCGTCGATGGCAAGGTCACTGAATCCATCACCGGCAATCCGCTCGACTTCATTGAACAATTTCAGGGTCGCTACAAAGTGGCCATCCGTCCGGGCATGCCACGCTTTTGCGGCGGACTGGCCGGTTATTTTGGCTACGACACGGTACGCCACATCGAAAAACGGCTAGCTGATTCGACCCCGAAAGACGATCTCGGGTTACCCGATATCCAGCTGATGGTAACCGAGGAACTGGCCGTCATCGACAACCTGTCGGGCAAGCTCTACCTGATCGTCTACGCCGACCCGACCCGACCCGAAGCGTTTTCGACCGCGCGTCAGCGCCTCAAGGACTTGCGTGCGATGTTGCGTCGCGCCGTCGATGCGCCGGTTACGTCGGCCTCGGTACGTACCGAAAGCATTCGCGATTTTCCGCGCGACGCCTACCTGAAGGCCGTCGCCCAGGCCAAGGAATACGTGATGGCCGGCGACCTGATGCAAGTGCAGATCGGCCAGCGCATCCGTAAGCCCTATGTCGATTCGCCGCTGAGTCTGTATCGTGCGTTGCGCTCGCTGAATCCATCGCCCTACATGTACTTCTACAATTTTGGCGACATGCAGATCGTCGGTGCCTCACCGGAAATTCTGGTCCGCAACGAGAGCATCAATGCCGAGCAGATGAAGGTCACGATCCGTCCGCTGGCCGGCACGCGTCCGCGCGGATCCACCCCGGAAAGCGATGCCGCGCTGGCCACCGAACTGCTGGCCGATCCGAAAGAAATCGCCGAGCACGTCATGCTGATCGACCTGGCCCGTAACGACCTTGGCCGCATTGCCGAAACCGGCAGCGTCAAGGTCACCGACAAGTTCGTCATCGAAAAATATTCACATGTGCAGCACATCGTGTCGAACGTCGAAGCCGTGCTCAAGCCGAGCCTGTCCAATCTGGATGTGCTGCGGGCGACCTTCCCGGCCGGCACGCTGTCGGGCGCGCCGAAAGTGCGCGCGATGGAAGTCATCGACGAACTCGAACTGACCAAGCGCGGCATCTACGGTGGCGCCTGCGGTTACCTGTCCTTCGGCGGCGAGATGGATCTGGCGATTGCGATCCGCACCGGCGTCATCAAGGACGGCATGTTGTACGTGCAAGCCGCAGCCGGCATCGTGGCCGACTCCGTCCCTGAAATGGAATGGCAGGAAACCGAGAACAAGGCCCGCGCCGTGTTACGCGCAGCGGAACAAGTACAAGATGGCCTGGACGGGGAGATCTGACATGCTGCTAATGATCGACAACTACGATTCGTTTACCTACAACCTGGTGCAGTACTTCGGCGAACTCGGCGAAGACGTGCGCACCGTGCGCAATGACGAAGTCACGCTCGACGCCATCGCAGCAATGAAACCGGACCATATCTGCATCTCGCCGGGACCGTGCACGCCGCATGAAGCCGGCGTTTCGATCCCGTTGCTGCAACGCTTTGCCGGTCAGATTCCCATCCTCGGCGTGTGCCTCGGCCATCAGGCCATCGGTGCCGCATTCGGCGGCAAGGTAATCCGGGCGCGCGAAGTCATGCACGGCAAGACCTCGCTGATCGCCCACACCGGCGTGAGCGTCTTCAAGGATTTGCCAAGTCCTTACACGGTCACCCGCTATCACTCTCTGGCCATCGAGCGCGCCTCGTTGCCGGCGTGTCTGGAAGTGACTGCCTGGACCGATGACGGCGAAATCATGGGCGTCCAGCACAAGGAATTCAATTTACATGGCGTGCAATTCCATCCCGAATCGATCCTGTCGGAGCATGGTCACGCCTTGCTGCAAAATTTCCTGCGCGGCTGACATGCCCTCCTCCCCTCCATTGACAGGACAGACTATGCCCATCACGCCTCAAGAAGCACTGCTGCGCTGTATCGACCACCGCGAAATTTTTCACGACGAAATGCTGTCGCTGTTCCGCCAGATCATGCAGGGCGAAATGTCGCCGGTAATGATTGCGGCACTGACGATGGGCTTGCGCGTGAAAAAAGAAACGGTCGGCGAAATCGCCGCTGCGGCCCAGGTCATGCGCGAGTTCGCCACCAAGGTGCCGATGGCCGACACCACCAATTTGCTCGACATCGTCGGTACCGGTGGCGACGGTGCCAATACCTTCAACATCTCGACTGCCACGATGTTCGTCGCGGCGGCAGCCGGCGCGCGCGTGGCCAAGCATGGCGGACGCAGCGTGTCGTCGTCGTCGGGCAGCGCCGATGTACTCGAAGCACTCGGCGTGCACATCAACCTGAAGCCCGAACAGATCGCCCAATCGATTGCTCAGACCGGCATCGGTTTCATGTTCGCGCCCAATCATCATGCGGCCATGAAACACGCTGCACCGGTGCGCAAGGAGCTCGGCGTGCGGACCATTTTTAACATCCTCGGCCCGCTGACCAATCCGGCCGGCGCACCCAATATCCTGATGGGCGTCTTCCACGCCGACCTGGTCGGCATCCAGGTGCGGGTGTTGCAGCGACTCGGTGCGCAACATGCGGTGGTGGTCTGGGGACGCGACAACATGGACGAGATTTCGCTCGGTGCCGGCACCCTCGTTGGTGAACTGGTCAACGGCGAAATTCGCGAATATGAAATCCATCCGGAAGACTTCGGTCTGTCAATGGTCGCCAGCCGCAATTTGAAGGTCAGCAATGCGACCGAATCGCGCCAGAAAATCCTCGAAGCGCTCGACGACACTCCCGGTCCGGTGCGCGATATCGTCGCCCTCAATGCCGGCGCAGCGCTCTATGCCGCCGGTATTTCGGCGTCGATCGGCGATGGATTGATCGCGGCCCAAGCCGCCATCGCCTCCGGTGCCGCGCGCGCCAAGCTGGCGCAATTTGTCAGCGTTACCCAGCAACTAGCCAGCTCCTGAAGCCAAGAAAATCATGTCCGATATCCTTACCAAAATCCTCGACGTCAAGGCCGACGAAGTCGCTGCCGCCAAAAAATACCGTGACTTTGCCAGCCTGCGCCGCGAAGTCGAAGCCGATACCGAAGCACGCGGTAACCTGCGTGGATTCGAAGCCAGCCTGCGCCAGAAAATCGCTGCCGGCCAGGCCGGCGTGATTGCCGAAATCAAGAAGGCCTCGCCGTCAAAAGGCGTGCTGCGGGTAGACTTCAAGCCCGCCGAAATCGCCGCCAGCTACGCGCAATTCGGCGCAGCCTGTTTGTCGGTACTGACCGACGTGAATTTCTTTCAGGGCGATCCGGCCTATCTGCGACAAGCCCGCGCGGCCTGCAGTTTGCCGGCGCTACGCAAGGATTTCATGATCGATCCGTACCAGATTTATGAAGCACGCAGCTGGGGTGCGGATGCCGTCCTGCTAATTGTCGCCGCGCTCGATCACGGCCTGATGGCCGAGATGGAAGCTGTCGCGCACGAGCTGGGCATGGACGTGCTGATCGAGGTGCACAACGCCGACGAACTGACCGCCGCGCTGCGTCTCAAGAGTGCGCTACTCGGCGTGAACAACCGTAACTTGCGCACCTTCGAGACCTCGCTGCAAAACACCATCGATCTGCTGCCACGCATCTCACCCGACAAGCTGGTGATCACCGAGTCGGGCATCATCACGACCGATGATGTCAAGCGCATGCGCGATCACGACGTCAATGCCTTCCTGGTCGGCGAAGCCTTCATGCGCGCCGCCGATCCAGGATTCGAGCTGAACCGGCTGTTTGCCTGAAGCGGGGATTCAACCCAGCCAGGTACGCCGCAATTTGACGGCGGCGGCTGGCTTGTCCAGCATCGTCAAATTATTCGCCGGTGCATCGTCGAGTGCGAGCTTGACGTTGAAGGTCATCAGTTCGTCGCGCCGGAACGCATGCACTTCGGCCTTGTCGCCGGCCCGGTAACGGCGCAACAGATCGGCCAGATTGGTAGCATTGACGCGTAATCCATCGATCGCCACCAGCACATCTCCGGCCGACAGACCGGCACGGTGTGCGACGCCTTTTTCATAGACGCTGGCGAGCTTGCACGTATCGCCGTCGCGCGCAGTACGTACGCCAAGTGCCACCACTCCCGATGCCTTCTTCGCGGCGAACACCACACCGAATGGCGCGAGCACATCTGCCAGCGGCAGGTCTGCCGTACCGCGTACCGCGCGGTCGAGCAAGCGCTTGAGCTTGAGGCCGCTGGCTTCATCGATCAGCGCTTCGACTTCGGCTTCGGTGACCCCTCGGCCAGTCTCGAAAAAGTCGCGGCCATAGCGCTGCCACAACAAACGCATCACGTCATCGAGCGACTTCTTGCCAGCCGTTTCGGCACGAATGGTCAGGTCCAGCGTCAACGCAACCAGCGAACCTTTCGTGTAATAACTGACGATCGCGTTCGGCGCGTTTTCGTCTTGCCGGTAGTATTTGATCCACGCATCAAAACTCGATTCCGCCACCGATTGCTTGCTGCGACCGCTACCGCGCAGCACGCTGTCGATGGTCTTGCCTAGCAACGTGAAATACGCGGCGTCATCGATCAGGCCGCTGCGCACCAGCATCAGGTCATCGTAGTAACTGGTGAACCCTTCGAACAGCCACAGCAACGAGGTATAGCTTTCGCTGGCCAGCGCATACGGCGCGAAGGCAGCTGGCTTGATACGCTTGACGTTCCAGGTATGAAAATATTCATGGCTGCACAGCCCGAGAAAAGTCCGGTAGCCATCACTCAGTTCCGGCTGGCCAAGCACCGGCAAGTCGGCCCGCTTGCAGATCAGCGCGGTCGATGCGCGGTGTTCGAGTCCGCCATAGCCGTCGCCGACGGCCAGCGTCATGAACAGGTAGCGCGCCATCGGTGCGCGTTTGGACTCGGGTTCGAACAAGGCAATCTGCGCTTCGCAAATCCGGGTCAGGTCTGCTTGCAGTCGTGCCATGTCGAGGTTAGGAACATTGCCGGTGATGACGATATCGTGCGGCACGCCGTGCGCGACAAACGTGGCCAGCGCGAAGGTCCCCAGCTCGACCGGATGATCGATCAGCTCGTCGTAATTGGCCGCGACATAGGTGCCGAATCCCAGGCGTCCGGCAGCCAGTTCCGGCAACGCCGTGGCCACGCGCCAATGCTGGCAGGCCACGTCGGCAGGCTTGACGATATCAACCACGTGCGGTTCGGCTTCCTGCCCTGCGACTTGCAGGAATACGCTGGTGCCATTGAAAAATCCATGGGTCTGATCCAGATGGGCGGCGCGCACCGACAAGTCCCACGCATAGACTTCGTAACTGACGACGAGCGCACCGCTGCAGGCTGCTGCTTGCCAGCTGTGCTTGTCACGCTTGCGCAAGACGACTTTCTTGCCGCCCGAGCTGGCACGGATTTGTACGATATTGCGGGCGAATTCGCGGATCATGTAGCTGCCCGGAATCCACGCTGGCAGGCTCAGCAACTGACCTGCCGGATCAGGCCGTGCAATGGTCAGTGTGACTTCGAACAAGTGGGCTGCGAGATCGCGCGCGACGATGGTGTAATGAATCGGATGGTTCATATCGTTAATCACATCAGCTCCTGACATTGGCAGCGAGGAAGGTTACGACCAGTGCCGAGACGACCACGCAAGTAAGTTTGAAACGCAGACCAATGAACCAGCCCGGAATGTTGTACCACTGGTAGAGGCGTTTATCGATCTGGTAAGCCGCAACGAAACCGGCCATGAGTACGGCGAAACCCACGCCGATCTCGATCCGCGACGCCAGCAACGCGATCAGCGATGGCGTTACTCCCCATATCAAGGCCCGCTTGGTCTGCTCGATGGATAACGCGTTGCAGGTCAGCGCTGCACCCCAATGAATGCCTCCCAGAAACGAGAGAATGGCAATCCCGTAGGCCAGCTGGGCCTTGACCAGATAACCGAGCCAGTCGGGATGCACCAGCCAACAGCCGAGCGACAACAGGACAAACGGAATCAGACCAGCAAATCCGAGCCGGAGCGCCAGCCGCTGGTTAAAAAAATTGATGTTCATGCAGAAAGATTCCAGAGGTGGAAGAGACAGCCAAGATCATACAAGCACACCGGGGCTAACCACTTTTTTGCAAGTCACCCGGCGTGTCGATGTCAAAAAAGATGCCGGGATCGTCGACTTCGATCTCGACCACCGGATGGACCCGGACGACTTCGCGCGCACCGCGATCACCGTGCATGGCCAGCAGTGCCTGCTGGTGCAAGCGACTGAATCCGACCGGATTGCCGCGCCGCCCCTGATGCACCGGGACAGCAATATCGGCACCATCGCGGATTGCCGCATCGAGCGCCGCAATGGTCGACGACTTCACATGCGGCATATCCGCCAGCGCCACAATCCAGCCTGGCGCGGCCGCGCTGCTACGCACGCCATGGGCCAGCGTATGCCCCATCCCGGCAGCGGCATCGGCGCAGCAACTGGTGGCAAACCCAGACTGATGCAGCAAAGTCATCAGTCGCAAGGCATCGGGATGTACCACTACCAGCATGCTGGTCAATGCCTGCGCGAGCCGCTGCGCGGAACGCACGGCAACATGCTCGCCCTGCGGCATTATCTGCAGCAGCTTGTCCTGCAAGCCGCTGGGATCAAACCGGCGGCCGCGCCCTGCCGCCAGCAGGAGTCCGGTGCAATGCATCGTCGTGCGCCGTCAGGCCAGGTCGAATGGCAAATTGCGCAAGCGCTTGCCATTCAATTTAGCCAACGCATTGGCAAAGGCCGGTGCCAGCGGCGGCAAGCCGGGCTCACCCATGCCGGTCGGGGCATCCCCGGAGGCGACGATGTGCACGGCCACCTGCGGCATGTCAGGCATGCGCGCAACGATGTAATCGTTGAAGTTGTTTTGCTGAACCACGCCATCCTTCAATGTCACTGCAGCACCAGTCAGTGTGGTACCCAATCCCATCAGAATCGCACCCTGCACTTGGGCTTCGATTGTGAGCGGATTGACCGCCAGATTGCAATGCACGCCAGCGGTCACCGAATGCAACTTGGGCTTGCCTTCTGTCATCGACGCCACCACGACGTAGGCCACCACCGAGTTGAACGCCTCGTGCAACGCCACGCCCCAGGCCTGTCCCTCAGGCAACTTGGTCTTGCCGTAACCGGACTTGGCGACGGCAAGGTCAAGTGCTGCCAGATGACGCGGATGCTTGTCACCGATGAGCGTCTTGCGATAGGCCACCGGATCGGCACCGGCAATCTGGGCGGCTTCATCGATCAGTGTCTCCATCACGAACGCCGTATGGGTCGAACCGACCGAACGCCACCACAGCACCGGCACATTGGCCTTGACGTTGTGAACCGACAATTTCATCGGCAATCCGTAAGGCACACCCATGCCTTCGGTCATTGTTGAGTCAACCCCGTCCTTGACCGCAAAGGCTTCGAAAGGGGTTCCCATCATGATCGACTGGCTCACAATCGTGTGATTCCAGGCCACGATAGTGCCCTTCTCGTCGAGTCCGATTTCGGCCCGATGGACGGTGGCAGGACGATAATAGCCGCCCTTGACATCGTCTTCTCGACTCCAGATTACCTTGATCGGGCTGGTTTTCCCGGCGGTTTTCCAGGCCTTGGCAACCTGTACCGCTTCGACGATGAAGTCTGAAGTTGGTACCGCGCGACGGCCAAAACCACCGCCGGCCATCATGGTGTTCAACGTGACTTGCTCGACTTTCATACCGGCCGTGCGGGCAATCGCGCCTTGGTCAACGGTCTGGAACTGGGTACCGGCCCAGACTGTACAGCTATCGGCCTTCAGGTCGACGATGCAATTGAGCGGCTCCATCGGCGTATGCGCCAGATACGGGAACGCATAGTCCGCCGTGATTTTTTTCGGTGCTGCCGCAAGCTTGCTCATGTCAGCCTTGATCGCGACGATGCCGGGCTGTTGCGCCAGTTCCTTGTAGGCAATCAATTGCTTGTCACTGCTGATTTTTTCGACGGCAGTGGTATCCCAGTCGATGACCAGCGCATCGCGCCCGGTCTTCGCCGGCCAGTAACCGTCAGCGATCACGACGACACCGCTGCCGCCACGATCAGTCGGCACTTCCAGCACGGCCAGCACGCCCTTGACGGCCAGTGCCTTGCTCGCATCGAATTTGCCAACCTTGCCGCCAAACACCGGCGGACGCGCTACCACGGCAACCTTCATGCCGGGCACGCTGGCATCGATACCGAACACTTGCTGACCAGTCGATTTTGCCAGCGCATCAATACGCGGCGTCGGCTTGCCGATGATCCTGAACTGCGTCGGATCTTTCAGCGCGACTTTTTCCGGCATCGGCAGCTTCATCGCGGCGTCGGCCAATGCGCCGTAGTTTGCTTTCTTGCCACCGGGACCGATGACGACACCGTTGGCGGTACTGCACTGACCGGGCTTGACTTGCCATTGTTCGGCGGCGGCGGCAATCAGCATTGCCCGGGCGGTTGCACCGATTTCACGGTATTGCGTGTAGGAGTGGGCGATGGTGCCGGAGCCACCGGTCATCTGCATGCCGAACACCGGATCCTTGAAGACATCGGCGGCGGGTGCCAGCTCGCTACGCACCTTGGTCCAGTCGCAATCGAGTTCTTCGGCAATCAGCATCGGCAGGCTGGTGTTGACACCCTGACCAAATTCAAGCCGGTTGACCGCCACGGTAATGGTGTTGTCGGGAGCGATACGCAAAAAAGCGTTAGGCGCATACACCGCCTTCGGTGCCTGCGCATTGGCCAGCTTGTTTGCGCCCGGCACAAAGAAGCCGAGCAACAAGCCACCGCCGACTACGCCGGACACTTTCATGAAACTGCGGCGCGACACGGCGCCCGGGACCTGACTCATTTCGTCGTTGCCAACAGGGTTGGCCTGATTCATCCATTCAGTACGCATTTGATTCTCCGAAAAATGACAGGGCTCAGGACAGCGCTTTTGACGCATCCTTGATCGCAGCGCGAATACGCTGGTAAGTGCCGCAACGGCAGATGTTGCCGCTCATGGCGGCGTCGATATCTGCATCGGAAGGTGATTTGTTAGAACGCAGCAAGGCGGTGGCTGTCATGACCTGGCCGCTCTGGCAGTAACCGCATTGCGGCACGTCGAGCTTGACCCAGGCAGCCTGCACCGCCTTGCCGATCCGGTCGTCCTGCATCGCTTCGATGGTTGTGATCTTTGATCCCGCTGCCGCCGAAATCGGTGTCACGCATGATCGAATTGGCTGACCATTCAGATGGACGGTACAGGCGCCGCACAGCGCTGCTCCGCAACCGAACTTGGTACCGGTCATATCGAGATTGTCCCGCAGTGCCCACAAAATCGGGGTGGAAGGATCGGCATCGACCTGCATGTCTTTACCGTTGATATTGAGTGTGACCATGGCGTACTCCGTATGGTGAGGATGTGCTTGCGCTGAAACAAAGCGTTGATTTGACGGAATATAACGGATTTTATAGGGTGCCGTGCGAGACCCCCGCTCCGTTATTTCATGAGTAGTGCGTGATTACTGCGCCGCGAGCTTGGCTTCCAACGCCTTGGCATCCATCGCGCCGGGTACCCGGCTGCCGTCGGCAAAGAAGATAGTCGGCGTTCCGGTAATGCGCAACTTCTGTCCCAGCGCGAGTACTTTGTCATTTGGCGTCGGGCATGCGGCCGGTGCTGCGGCAGCTTCCTTGCCGCGCACCATCCAGTCATCCCATGCCTTGCTACGATCGGCAGCACACCAGACGTTCTTGGCCTTCACGCCAGAGTCTTCGGACAAAATATTGTAGAGAAAGGTGTAAACGGTCACGTTATCTATCCCTTGCAGGGTCTGCCGGAAACGCTTGCAATAGCCGCAGTTGGGATCCTCGAACACCGCAATGATTCGCTTGCCGTCGCCCTTGACCGTTTTGATGGCCATCTCCAGTGGAAAGTCAGAGAACTTCACGCGACTGATCTCGTCAATGCGCGCCTTCGTCAGATCTTTGAACGTCTTGCTTTCCATTACGCGGCCAACGAAAAGGTAGTTGGCCTGCTCGTCGGTGTACAAGATATCGCCACCGACATGCAATTCATAGAGTCCGCCATAAGGCGTTTTGCGGACCGATTCGACAACGGCCCCCTCGCCCAGGCGCGGCTCGATGAGTTTCTTGATTTTGGCTTCCTGCGGTGTTTCAGCGCAAGCAACCAGGGTCGACAGGGCCAGCGAGACAGCGAGTACGGACTTGTAAAAAAAATTCATGCAATTATTTCCAATAATGGGGTTGTGTACTCGGGGTGAGGACGATTACTTCATGCCTCCGGCGGCATGCGACATCAGGCGTCGTTTTATGACAGGTAACTTATTGAGCAAGTTCAATCCAAGATTACGAACCAGCCGCAGCGGTTCGAACTGCGACGCGAACAACCTCTGCAAGCCGTCGGTTGCCACCTGCATCATCAGTACTTCTTCTTTGCGCGAGCGGGCATAACTTTGCAACAGGCGTGCCTCACCACAGTCGCGTTTGGCATCGCTGCCGGACAATACACGCAACAAAGCAGCGACATCACCGAAACCCAGATTCATCCCGTGCCCTGCCATCGGATGGATGACATGCGCGGCATCCCCAACCAGCGCGATACGCGGAGCGACAAACTGATGCGCGCGAATCAACGCCAGCGGAATTGCATGAACCCGTTCCGGCACCATCGGCTGCAACTGGCCAAACGGCTGGCCGGGCAACGCCGTCAAGCGCGCAGCCAGTTGCTGGGAAGTCTCGCTCATTAGCGTGGTCGCGAGCGCATCTGGCGCCGACCAGACTAGCGACACCCGCTGTCCTGCCAGCGGCAGCAAAGCAATAATCCCCTCGGTAGCAGTAAACCACTGATAAGCGGCTCCTTGATGGGCAACGCTGCAATCGAAGTTACTGACGACGGCGCGCTGTCCGTAAGGCCGGTAGTCAATGCCAATATCAGCGTAGTTCCGGACCCACGAATGGGCACCGTCGGCCCCCACCACCAGCGCAGCGGTCAAGCTATTGCCATCGGCCAGATCAATACGCGTGCAGTTTGCGTCGATATGCAACTGATCAACCGACCCGGTGACCAGCGTCACATCCCGCGAAAACCGTAGTGCCGCATCGAGCGCCTGATCCAGATTGCGGTGCTCAACTATCCAGGCCAGCGCTGCGACATGCGCTCCGTAGGCATCGAACTCGATCTTGCCAGCATGATCGCCATCACCGATGACCACCATTGCATCAATGGCAGCGATGCGTTCGGCGTCCAGCGCGTCCCACACTTTCAGCGAGACAAGTAAATCGCGCGCGACCTCATTTAATGCATAGACCCGCAAGTCCCAGGTTGCAGGCGCGCTTTCCGCCGCAGGCGGGACTGGAGGACAGAGCAGCGACACGCGAAATCCCGCCTGCGCCAAACCGAGTGCCGTGGTTTTTCCTATGGTGCCATTGCCGATAACGCAGATGTCGGTATGCATGTAGCTCGATCAAAAGAAGTTTGGATAAGATGCCTGACGAGGATTATAGCGGCTGGTCAAAAATTAGATTTTCCTGCCGGCTTGCAAAATCCGAAAGACTTGCTATACTTTTGCCCTTGGCCTGGTAGCTCAGTCGGTAGAGCAGAGGATTGAAAATCCTTGTGTCGGTGGTTCGATTCCGCCCCGGGCCACCATA
>CAILRJ010000047.1 GCA_903836575.1 uncultured Burkholderiales bacterium | reverse complement strand
ATGATTTCATAGCCACCGGAGCGCAATGCTTCCAGTGCGCTGTCAGCGCCGAATTCCACGACGCTGTACTGGTCACTGTTATAGATCAGGTTCATCAGATTTCCTTGGTCGGTTGAATGCAGGCTGCACTCTTACGTGTAGTAAGTTGGGCCGCTTCACGCAAAATCAATGGTCAGGCACTAATGTCCCTGTCAAGCAGCAGGTGGGTATCGTAGGGGGCAGTGGTCAGGAATTGTCTGGTTTGCTGCAAGTGTGCGGTACTGGCGAGGCTGATGAAGAGGTAATCGGGAGGACGACGCAATACGCGGTTCAGCGTAACGCGCATGGTCAGGTTGCCGATACAGCATGGACAGCCGGGTGCGATCCGGGTGAGCGACAGGTGGTTGTCAGGACGCATACCGGCAAGCGCACCAGCGCTGTCCGGCATTCCCTCCAGAATGACGGCTACCTTGCTGTCAGCCGGCAGTTGGGCCATTGCATCGGCGATGACGGCTTCCCGTTGCCGGGCCGCTGCACCGCTGACCAGTGTGGTTGGCGTCATCCGCCGCGCTTGACCAGTTTGCTTGGCTCGACACCGAGTTGCTTTAGCTTGCGGTAAAGATGGGTACGCTCAAGACCTGTCCGCTCCGCTACCCGCGTCATGCTGCCACCCTCACGGACCAGATGATGTTCGAAATAAGCGCGCTCGAACGCATCGCGGGCTTCACGTAGCGGCAATTCGAACGGTACCGTGAACCCGGGTTGTGCTGGTGCGGCGTTGATGTCCCCCATCAGCGTGGAATTCGCCGGTGAGATCAGCGTAGTACTGACGATATGCTGGGTATGCGTATTCGCCGATACCTCGCTGATGAGCGCAACCGGTCTTGGCTGGAATGCCAACGGCCGAACCGGCTCCTTGCCGCGCGACAGGCCTTGCTGGACTGCTTTCAACAATTTTTGCAAGGCGATCGGTTTTTCAAGGAAATTCATCGCACCGATGCGGGTTGCTTCCACCGCCGTATCGATCGTTGCATGGCCGGACATCATGATTACTGGCATGGTCAGCAAGCCATCACGTTGCCATTCCTTGAGCAGCGTAACGCCGTCTGTATCGGGCATCCAGATGTCGAGCAGCACCAGGTCCGGTGTACTGGTTGCGCGCACGTCGCGTGCTTGTTGAGCATTTTCGGCGATCAAAATGACATGACCCTCGTCGCTCAAGATTTCTGAAAGCAACTCGCGGATCCCCATTTCGTCGTCTACTACTAGTATATTTGCCATGTGCCGAACTCCCTTTTTCAAATGGTTTTAGTCTCAGCGTCCTTGTTGGGGGCGGATCCGATAGTAACTTACGGTTGCTCTCCTGGCGCCAACTTTAACAGCAAAATTAGTACTTTTGCACCATCTGAATCGTTTCTATTAAGAATATCTATGCGGCCACCATGCTCATCCACGATTTTTTTCACCGTCGCCAGTCCAAGCCCCGTTCCGCGCGGTTTCGATGTGACATACGGCTCAAATGCCCGGTTGAGAATTTTTGCCGAAAATCCGGGCCCGTTGTCGCTGATGGTAAAGCGTACTGCACGGCAGGTTTTGCCGTTTGCGCCCTGGTAATGAACTGCCTCGGTGAGGACATCGATGCGTGGGGCAGCACTTTCAGCAGGGCGGTCGACGACGGCATCTTGCGCATTTTGCAGCAGGTTATGAATTACCTGCCGCAACTGGGTTGCATCTCCCATGACCAACGGCAGATCAGGCATCAGGACAGCATTGATGACGGCGCGTTCATCGCCACCGGTATAAAGATGCAGAACCTCTTCGACCAGGGCATTGAGATTGAGTTGCGAGAGAACTGCTGGCGGCGTTCTGGCGTAATCGCGGAAATCGTCGACCATCCGTTTCATGGCATTGACTTGATTGACTATCGTTGCGGTACTTTTGTTCAACATGGCGGCGTCTTGCGGCAATAATTTGTCTTCAAGTTTCATTTGCAGTCGCTCGGCCGACAATTGGATCGGTGTCAGCGGATTCTTGATTTCATGCGCAAGCCGGCGTGCCACCTCGCCCCACGCGATTGAACGCTGCGCCGAAATCACTTCCGAAATGTTGTCAAAGACGACGACGTAGCCGCTGCCACCCGCACCGGGCAGGCGCGATCCGCGCGCCAGCAGCGTGATGTCATCGTCACGGTTGGTATCGCCACTGCGACGGGGCAGCTCGATTTGCTGTTGCCAGTGCAAGCCGGCATTTCCGTTGTCGGCGCCGGCCGATTGCGCGCTCTGCGCTGAAAATGCATAGCGGATTGCTTCGGCAAAAGGTTCAAGTCCGGCGATCGCCAGTAACGGCTGGTTCAAAGACAATTTGACGTCGAGTTGCAGGATCCGTTCAACGGATTCGTTACAGGTGACCAGGCAGAACGTGTCGTCGAGCACCATTACGCCTGCCGACATGTTGGCTAGCACCGATTCCAGATAAGCCTTGGCATTTTCGAGTTCGGTACGGTTGATTTCTACCGCGGCACGGGCATCGAACAATTGTCGTGTCATCGTGTTGAACGACTGGGTCAGCGTGCCCAGTTCATCGGAGGTGGCCACGATCGGTCGCGGTGACAGGTCACCCTCGGCCACGGCTTTGGTCCCTTCGGCAAGCAGCAGAAGGGGTTCTGCCAAGTCGCTGGCGATCAGGAACGCGCTGACGATGGCCGCGAAAATTGCCAATAATAAAGTCAACGTCAATGTCACGATATAAATTTTGCGCAGACCCGAGCGACTCAGGGATCGCTCCTGATATTCGCTGTAGGCCGCTCGCAGTGCCTCTGCATTGGTGGCCAGCGAAGACGGCACCGGCTGGATCAGTTGCAGGAAACGCACCTCCGACTGCAGTGACAGCGCGTTGCGTCCCGGCGGAATTTCGACGACGACACGCAGGCGCAAATTATTGATGGCATCGGCTGCCGGCGGAGTGGTCAGCGCTGCCGTCGCGTCGATTTCACGTGTTTCTGGCTTGCCTTCCATGCCAGCGTAACCACGTGAAAGCCTGGCCTGACGCAGCATGGCTGCATTGGGTATGTCAGGCACGATGGTTTTGATTTCGCCGCCATCGGTGGCAATCACGCGACCACTGGCGGTGACAATGATGGCTTCCTGGGTGCTGCTTTGTTCGCGCCATCGCCCCAGCTGGCGCATCTGACCGCTGTCAGGCAAATCCGATAGTTCGAGCGCGAGATTGCGTGCTTTGGTACTCAGGTCACTCAGCGAAGAATCCAGTGCGGCACGGCCGAGATTGAGCCCCGATTCGAGCGCCGCTTCAACGCGCACGTCAAACCATGACTCGATCGAACGCGACACGAACTGCACCGATACGGTATAGATCACCAGCCCTGGCAAAATCCCGATTACGGCAAACAGCAGTACCAACCTCGCCATCAGACGCGAACCGAACAGGCGGCGTTTGTAGCGGGCATACAGGCGCGCCAGCAGCAAGGTCACCAGCGCCAGCAACGCTACCGTCACCAGCACATTGAGACCCAGCAACCAGGGGTAGTGCTGATCGAAAGAAGCGGAGTTATCCGACGCGGACGCCAGCAGGAACAGCAGGATAGCGACAATTGCTCCGCCTACTACCAGCGCATACCGTAATGCTCGTTGCACGACTATTCAGCCTTGTAGAGAAAATTTTTCCAGTCCGACGACAATCGCCAGTCGGCGTTGTTGATGGCATTGACCTGAAACGGCTTTGCCAGTTGGGCGACATCAAGGCGCATGCGTACGGCAACCGAATACACTGCACCGGATTTGAGTGCGGAATTTTCAGCCACCAGCCAGCGGCTGGGACGGCGGATCAGTGAAAGCGCATCGTCGAGCGAGCTGAAACTCTGTTGCAGCCGGCCAAGGATCGCGGCATGGTATTGCCGTGTCAGCACGTTATAGGACAGGCGGATGGTCTGAGATTCGGAGATTGCTTTTTCGTCGAACCAGTACCAGCGCGGTCGCGTCAGTTCGATTTCGGTCGTGAAATACAGCGGCAGACCGTGGGTAATGGCGTCTTCCAGCCCGCGATTGAGGTCAAAGGCAAAGGTCGCGGACAGCTTCACACCCTCGTCGGTCGATTCCAGGTGAGCCTGCACGATATCGACGCCTTCTGCGTGCGTCATCGGTGCCAGCAACAGCAGCAAAGTCAATAGCCAGCCGCGTAGGAATGTCACCATGGAAATGTCACCACGGCAGTCCGAGCTTGTGGCATGGCCGCTGCATCACGTGCTCGCATCAGCTCGCCGGCTTCCTGAATAATGCGTAAAACAATCCATCGTGATCTTCATTAGGGGTTGCAGTTGGCATTAACTGGCCGGGGGCCGGAAGCCGTTCAGCCTGGTTGCGCATCGCAAATGCGGCAGCTTGGGCCTCGGATTCCTGCGGCCACAGCGAGCAGGTCACGAAGAGCAATTTACCATCGGGGGCCAGCATGCGCCAAAGATTGTCGAGTATGCGCGACGACAGGGCAGCCAGCTGCGCGGTGTCGGCTTTACGTCGCAGCCAGCGGATGTCCGGATGGCGTCGCAAGATGCCCGACGCCGTGCAGGGGACATCTGCCAGGATGCGGTCGAACAGCTGGCCGTCCCACCAGTCGGTGGCGGCAGCGTCACCGGCGACCAGTCGCGCCGACAATTGCAGACGTTGCAAATTCTCTTCGATACGCTTGAGGCGACGCGGGTCGGAATCCAGTGCGATCAGGTCGAGCCGGGCGCGCTCCAGCAAATGCCCGGTTTTGCCACCTGGCGCGGCGCAGGCATCCAGCACGCGCATGCCATCTTGCACATCGAGCAGCGGTGCGGCCAGCTGCGCTGCGCCATCTTGCACCGAGACTAGCCCTTCCATGAAGCCGGGTATCTGCAGGACCGGTACGGGCTGTTCCAGACGGATTGCATCCGGTCCCACCTGGCGCGCGACGATCTGCTGCTCTGCCAGCAGGGCCAGATAGGCCTGCGGCGTCGTACGACGCTGGTTGACGCGCAAGATCAGCGGTGGCGCCGCATTGCCTGCCTGCAGGATCGCTTGCCAGTGCTTCGGATACGCGCCCCGTAAGGCATCGATCCACCAGCCCGGGTAATTCCATTGAGCAACCGGTTGGCGCAGTACGTCGGTTACCAAGGCTTTACGTTCGCGCAAGAAACGGCGCAGCACCGCATTGACCATACCCTTGGCATGCGCCATCGCAGGATCTGCACTGGCGGCCTGCACGGCCTGATTGACTACGGTAAATATCTCGTAGGGTGCAGAGGCATCAGATTCATCGAAGTCGATCAATGTCAGTGCACAGCAAAGCAATCCGTGCAGCGCTGCCGGCTCGGGCGCGCGCGTGGTGAGCAGGTTTATCAGGGCATCGGCGCGCCCCAGCCCACGCATGGCCCGGTAAGAAATATCCTGAATGGCGCCGCGGGCCTGGCCGGAGGTGTCGGCATAGCCCTGTACGCGGGTGAGTGCTTGCGGCAAGGCGGTCCCGCCGCGCACCAGTGCAACGGCATGGGCTGCGCTGCGCAGGCTGAATGCCAGCGAATCGGACTTTAAATCAAATGTGGCCATGGTTTAGCTCCTGGCAAAGGCAATGCGCGCACCCAGTGCGATGAAGGCGGCGCCGACGCAGCGTTCGAGCCAGAGCCGGATACGTTGGCTGGAGCCGACCCGCCGCGCCAGAGTTCCGGAAACCAGCGCGGTGCCGCAATTCCAGCCGGTCGACATCAGCACGAACACTACGCCGAGTATGAGAAAAGAAAGGGTCTTGCCCGTGGAATTCGGGCTGACGAATTGGGGGAAAAAAGACAAGAAAAACAGCACGACTTTCGGATTGAGCAGGTTAGTAACCAGCGCCTGCAAAAAAATTGTTTGCAGCGGACGTGCGGAAATATTTTTTGCCGGGATGCTGCCGGGAGTGACACGCGTGAGCAGCATGCGTAAGCCCAGATACATCAGATAAACGCCGCCGGCCAGTTTGATCAAGGTAAATGCAGTTGCGGAAGTTGCCAGCAATGCGCTCAAGCCGAGTGTTGCGGCGATGGCGTGCAGGCAGCACCCGGCAGAAATGCCGAGAGCCGATACCAGTCCTGCGGCGCGTCCCTGGGCGATGCTGCGCCCGACGATGAAGGCGGTGTCGGGGCCAGGTGTTGCGTTCAGAAGGAGTACGGCCATGCAGAAGTAGCCAAAGTCGGGAATGCCGGGAATGCTCATCGAAGGTGCTTGCCAGTAGCATTAACGGAAAGCGGTGATTGTAGCGGTGCATGCCGGCTTGCGCGTGCCTTGAGCCATTTTTATGACATTTAAACTGCGGCCCGGCAAGTCGTGTTGACAGTTGCTTTGATCCAATGTCTGAGGAATAAATTCTTTACTGATAACACTTTCAACTTAATTTAAAAAGTTCTGGAATTTGTTTCAAATAGTTGTGGTGCGTTGCACAAATAATGTGGCATACTCGGCTCGTCTCCTCCATAACTCCTCCAAGAGTATGGATTTCAGCCCGCTCCTTGAGCGGGCTTTTTTTTTGCATGTGCAGCATTTAGTTGGCTTACCGTCGTTTTGCGCCATTGGCGTGATGGTGCAAAACGCCTCTGCTCCATTAGATATTAAAAATCTGGTTGCCGGATGGCGGTGCAAAATCACCGAGTCGCTCTATGAGCAAGGTATCGAGAGCATCTTGCGGGCTCAGGTGCAGATCCGAGTGCGCATGAACTTCCCACATGCGCGCAGACAGGTTGACGTGCCGGCGCAGAATCGCTTCGGTACGCCGGTCATCTGCCATCAGGCCATCGGCGATGATCTGGAGCGCTTCCGGGCGCGCACCGATGGGCGCTGTAGCATGTGATTTGTGGATCATGAAGCGCGCCGTATCGCTGGCGACCCGGCGCTGGCCGGCCAGAAAGACGGTCACCGCAATGGAGGCGACCGCGCCGCCGTTATACATGACCAGATTGAGCGGAACATTGCGTAATGTGTTGTAGAGGCAAATGCCATCGCTGACGTAACCGCCGTTCGATTGCAGCAGGATGTGGGCGGTACCGATGCCGTCGGCCGTCATTTTTCCCAGGGCGTCGAAGACCCGTCTCACCATGTCGCTGTTGATATCGCCCGCGAGGGTGAAATAGCCATGGCTGGGATGGGTGCGTGGATTGTCGATCATGCAGGTTCCTGCAAGATGCTGCGATGATCAGATAGTCTCCGAAGCGATTTGAGGCGGATGTGCGTTGCCGCACACAGCGACTCGAATCTTCTCGTTGAGCGCGTGTATCCTCGGAGGGTTTTCTTACAGGAAAAAATGGGCATGCTGACAGAAATCCGACGCGCAATCCAACCTGACCATGAAGCAATTTGCCTTCTGGCGGAGGAGATCAACCTGCAGCATCACGCCCACAGTGCGCATGTTTTTGCAGCACCGCCGGGTATCGAGCGCGATGCCGGGTTCTGGCGCCGCGCAATTGACGATGCCGAAGGCATGTTGCTGTTATCTGTGGTCGATCATCGGGTGGTCGGATTGTTGCGGGCCAAGATAATGTTACCGTCGGAAACGCCATTTCTGAGGATGCGACTGGTTTGCCACATTGGTACCGTCGTAGTAACTGCGTCAATGCGAGGGCAAGGGATCGGCAAGCAGTTGCTCGATGCAATCGAACAGTGGGCAAAAGTTATGGCAGCCGAAGAAATCCGGCTCGAAGTCTTTAGTGCGAACCGCGAAGCCATCGGATTTTATGACGCTGCAGGTTTTGGCCTGCAGTCGCGCATCATGACTAAGGCCCTGTTGCCCTTGTAATCGATGGAGTGGTCAGACGCCCCAGAGAATGTCGTTTTTGCTTGCGTGCGCAGCACGCAGCATTTCCATTAACGGATAGGCACGGGCGGAAAAGCTGACTGCAGTAGTCGGTTCGTGACCACTGTCGTCGCCGCTGTCGCTGTGGTGCGCACGGACATCGTGTTCGAGTTCGTCGGACGCGGGGTGCAGACGGCTGGCGGCTACCTGTGCCTCGAGGACTTCCAGCGCGTGGCCGGTTTCTTCGGCGGTAATTACCCCGCGCGTGACATCTTTGTGCAGCAGGTCAAGCAGGCGCCGGGCATGTATCTGGTACATGGTGACTTCGCCGGCGGCTTTGGATTTGAAGGTGACTAGCATGGCGTATTCCCTGTTCTTGATGTTGGTGAGACGGACGTCTGGCGCCAAGATTGTAGCTGCAAGGTGCTTGCCTTGCTGTGCGACGGGTCGCTTAAGTGATTTTTGCGTCGAATTGTCATGGCAACTTGAACGATGTCATGAAGGTATCGACCTGTTCGCGCGCAATGGCCTTTTCAGGACCGGTAACAATGATCTGGTACGCCCGCTGGTTTTTGCTGACAAAACGGGCGATCAACAGACGCGTCGCGCCGCCGGTTGGCGCACCGCTGGCTTCCAGGTCGATCATATTGCCCGCTGATTTTTCATGCTGCACGGTGCCATTGATATTCCTGATCATCGCGGTTTTCATGGCCAGGACGGCGATTTTCGCGGCGCTGTCATCAGCCAGTTCGACGCTACCGACCGCATAGGTCACCGTATCGATTTCAGCGGCCATCATGGTCATGGAGACTTTGATGCCGTCCAGATCGATTGGGCGCGTGAGCGTCGAAGGCTTGGCCGGCATCAGCACTGAAAAGCTTGCGTCGCTGCTGCGAACTTCGCGCCAGTCGTGGCCGGGAGTGCACCCCGCCAGCAAAGTCAGCAGCAGGAAAGTGGCGAATTGCTTCGCGGTAATGGAGCAGGGAATTTTCATGGCAAGTATGGTAACAGGATGGCTTGCCGGAATGGGCATACTGTGCGCGGCGCATCGACACCGGACTGCGCCGGTTAGTGTTCGCGCAAGCCCCGCCGATACTGGATGGCTTCGCCGATATGTTGCGTCCCGATCTCGGTGACGCCGGCGAGATCGGCAATCGTCCGCGCTACCTTCAGTACCCGATGGTAGGAGCGCGCTGACCAGTTCAGTCTCACCATCGCCGCCTGCAACAACGTAGCAGCGCTCGCATCGGGTTGGCAATGGGTATCGACTTCGCTGGTTGTCAGCAAGTTGTTGGTCTTGTTTGCCCGCATTTTCTGTATCTCGAATGCCCGCTTGACCCTGACTGCAATGACGGCCGACGTTTCTCCTGCGGCGGGCTTCAACAAGTCGCCGTGCGGCAGCGACCCGACGACGATTTGCATGTCGATGCGGTCGAGCAGCGGTCCGGAAATTCGGTTTTGATAGCGTGCAACATTGTCTGGCGTGCAACGGCACTGGCCCGAAGGATGGCCGGCATAGCCGCAGGGGCATGGATTCATTGCGGCGATCAACTGAAAACGGGCCGGGAAGTCGGCTTGGCGTGCGGCGCGAGAAATCGTGATGCGACCCGATTCGAGTGGTTCGCGCAACACCTCAAGCACGCGGCGATCGAACTCGGGTAACTCATCGAGGAACAGGATGCCGCGATGCGCCAGTGAAATTTCACCCGGACGGGGCGTGCCGCCGCCTCCGACCAGTGCCACGCCCGATGCGGTGTGATGGGGTGACCTGAACGGCCGCACCTTCCAGCGCGCCGCAGTGAACCCGCCCGACAGCGATTGCACCGCCGCCGATTCCAGCGCTTCGTCGTCGGTCATTGGCGGCAGGATGCCAGCGAAGCGCGCCGCCAGCATGGATTTGCCGGTGCCGGGCGGACCGATTAACAAAGCACTATGATTTCCTGCGGCGGCAATTTCCAGCCCGCGCTTGACCTGCAACTGACCCTTGACATCAAAAAAATCAGGATGGACGTCCGTTACCGGTTCAGTCTGACAGGAATGCCTGCCCAGCCGGCTGCTGCCATCCGCAGCGGCGAAGTGCGCACAGACTTCCAGCAAAGAGTTGGCCGGATAGATCCGTGCGTCCTTGACCAGAGCCGCTTCGTCGGCATTGCTTCTTGGCAAAATAAATCCGCGTCGTGCGCGATCCGGGTCTTCACCACGGTGCATTGCGAATGTCATGGCCAGGGCACCGCGAATCGGTCGCAGTTCGCCGGAAAGCGAGAGCTCTCCGGCAAATTCGTAATCATCGAGTTCGCCGGCGGGCATTTGCCCCGAGGCCGCCAGAATGCCCAATGCAATCGGCAAGTCGAACCGGCCTGATTCTTTGGGTAGATCGGCAGGCGCGAGGTTGACAGTAATTCGTCGGGCGGGAAATTCGAAGCGGGCGTTTTGCAGTGCGGCACGCACTCGGTCACGGGATTCTTTGACCTCGGTTTCCGGCAAACCGACGATCATGAAACCGGGCAGCCCATTGGCAAGATGCACTTCCACAGTGACCTGTGGAGCCTGCATGCCGGCTAATGCGCGGCTTTTCAGTACGGCGAGACTCATGGCGGGTCACATTCTTGCTGGTGGTGCGGTTCGGATCAGTGCGATCGCGTGCAAGTTTGCAATAAGGAATGATGACGAATGTTGATGTGGCGCAGAGTCAGGCCGGATGGCGTGGCGAGCGCCATCCGGACCGGGTAATTATGCCGGGTTGTTCAACTGCGCTTCGAGCGCCGCTACCTGAATTTCGAGTGCTTCGAGCCGGCTGCGGGTTTTTTCCAGTACCTGAGCCTGAATATCGAATTCATCGCGGGTTACCAGATCGAGCTTTGAAAATCCCTGGGACATCATCGCCTTGACGTTCTTTTCGATGTCCTTGGCGGGCGAATTTTCGATTGCCTGGCTAATTTTGCTTTGCATATCGTTAAAAAAGTTGCTCTTGTTCATATTGCTACCTTTCCGGGTGCCGAAGCACCGTAAATGTGCGCCTGTTGGTGGTTTGCTACAAGTTGGTGCGATCGAGTCAAAACTTGCGCTACTGTTGCGAGGGCAAGCAATGATTATTTGTCGTTGTGACACTTTCTCATGCCAAAAAAGGGTGGCACGAGTCCTGCTAATGTAGATCGAAACTTAACGCATCACCGTCTTTTTTATCCATAAACTTTTACCAGGGAAACAAAATGAAAAAACTACTTCTCGTCACGGCCATCGCAGCCACCTTTATGGGTAACTTTGCTCATGCAGAAGATGCCAAGCCTGACAACGAGCTGAGCTATAACGCCGCGTTGACATCGGACTATCGCTACCGCGGTATTTCACAATCGCGCCTGCAACCGGCGGTATCGATTGGTGCCGACTTCGTTAATAACCCGACTGGATTTTATGTGGGTACGTGGGCCTCATCCATCAAGTGGATCAAGGACGCTAAAGGCAATGGCGATATCGAACTCGACGTCTATGGCGGCAAACGCGGTGAAATCGTCAAGGACGTGTCGTATGACGTTGGCGTACTGACCTATGTCTATCCATCGAACGATCTTAACCCTAGCGCCAACACGACTGAAATCTACGGACAAGTCGGCTACGGCCCAGGCTATATCAAATATTCGCATTCGGTGACTGACCTGTTTGGTTTTGCCAATAGCAAGAACAGCGGTTACCTCGATATCGGTGCCAACATCGATATCGCCGAAGGTACCGTGCTGAACCTGCATGTCGGTCATCAGGCGGTCAAGAATAATTCAGGTTTCAGCTATACCGATTATAAAGTCGGCGTGACAAAAGACTTCGGTTTCCTCAGTGGCAGCCTTGCCGTGATCGGTACCGATGCAAAAACAGGTGCTTACTCGACTCCTTCGGGCAAAGACAACGGCAAAACGGCTCTCGTCGTCGCCATCAGCAAAACTTTCTAATCGAGGCCAGTCATGAAACTGATTACCGCCATCATCAAACCGTTCAAGCTGGACGAGGTCCGCGAGGCGTTGTCCGCCATCGGCGTTCAGGGCATTACCGTGACCGAAGTCAAGGGTTTCGGTCGTCAGAAGGGGCATACCGAGCTGTATCGCGGTGCCGAATACGTCGTTGATTTCCTGCCAAAGACAAAAATCGAAGCCGCCGTGGATGACGACATCGTCGACCGCGCGATCGAGGCAATCGAGACCGCTGCCCGCACCGGCAAGATCGGTGACGGCAAGATTTTTGTCTACGATCTGCAGCATGTCGTGCGTATCCGTACCGGTGAAACCGGCAAAGAAGCCCTTTAAGGAGTTATTCATGAAAAAACAGTTTGCAAGCTTCCTGGCTGCCGGCGCGCTCTTGCTGGCAGTCGGCTTCGCACCTGCCGCCATGGCCGCCGATGAGGTAGCCCCGGCCAAGGCTGAAGCGGCTGTTGTTGCTGCTCCTGCCGCTGATGCACCTGCTGCTCCGGCCGCTGCAGTCGCTGCAGTTGCAACTCCCGCCGCCGGCGAATTGGCCGTGCCGGCAGTACCTGCTGCTGCCGCACCGGTGCCCAACAAGGGTGATACGGCGTGGATGATGGTCGCCACCTGCCTCGTTATCCTGATGACGATTCCTGGTCTGGCCTTGTTCTACGGCGGTCTGGTCCGCTCCAAGAACATGCTGTCGGTCCTGATGCAAGTCTTCACGATCTTCGCTGTCATCGTCGTCCTGTGGTGCATCTATGGCTACTCGCTGGCGTTCACCGAAGGTGGCGCCTTCATCGGAAAATTCGATCGCCTGTTCCTCAACGGTATCTTTGATCCGGTCAAGGGCACGTTCGCTACTGCCGCAACCTTCAGCAAGGGTGTCGTGATTCCCGAGTTCGTCTTCGTGGTGTTCCAGGCAACCTTCGCTGCGATTACCTGCGGTCTGATCGTCGGTGCCTTCGCCGAGCGTGCCAAGTTCGCCGCTGTGCTGATGTTCATCGTGATCTGGTTCACGTTCTCGTATTTGCCGATTGCCCACATGGTCTGGTTCTGGCCTGGTCCGGATGGCATCAAAGACGCTGCTTCGCTGGCTTCCGAGTCGGCCAAGGCGGGCTGGTTGTGGCAAAAAGGTGCGCTCGATTTTGCGGGCGGTACCGTGGTGCATATCAATGCCGCTGTCGCTGGCCTGGTCGGTGCGTACGTGATTGGCAAGCGGGTTGGCTACGGCAAGGAATCGATGGCGCCACATTCGCTGACGATGACCATGATCGGTGCTTCGCTGTTGTGGGTAGGCTGGTTCGGTTTCAACGCCGGTTCGGCACTTGAAGCCAATGACGTCGCTGCACTGGCTTTCGTCAACACCCTGCTGGCAACAGCTGCTGCTGCTGCATCGTGGATATTCGCTGAATGGTTGACCAAGGGCAAGCCATCAATGCTCGGTGGTGCTTCCGGCGCAGTTGCCGGTCTGGTTGCCATCACGCCAGCTTGCGGTTTTGTCGGGCCGATGGGTGCCCTGGCGATCGGCTTGCTGTCCGGTGTGGTCTGCCTGTGGGGTGTCAGTGGTCTCAAGCGCTTGCTTGGTGCAGATGATTCGCTCGACGTCTTCGGTGTGCATGGCGTTGGCGGTATTCTCGGTGCGTTGCTCACTGGTGTGTTCGCTGCGCCATCGCTCGGCGGTCAAGGTATTTATGACTACGTCGCCAATAAAGTGTCACCAGACTATTCGATCGCCGGCCAGGTCTGGATTCAGGCACAAGGCGTGATCACTACAGTGATCTGGTCGGCAGTGGTATCGCTGATCGCCTACAAGCTCGTTGACATGATCATCGGCATGCGGGTCGTGGAAGAAGACGAGCGCGAAGGGCTGGATATTTCCAGCCACGGCGAGACGGCTTACCATTCCTGATCCGGGTTGGTAGTACAGGTTGTCTGCCGGCCTTTTGCGCCGGCAGACAACGCCACGAAAGCGCTTCCCGGGAAGCGTTTTTTTTCGTGCCGAGCTTTAAATTAATGGTCTTACCCAAATATAAGAGGGACTGGGTAATTCGGTTGCCTCAAGCCTTGCAAGAGGATAACCGTTAGAATCTGCCTCACTTCGCAGGCCCATCCTGCACCGCACAGTCAAAGGCTTAAATGGTTCCGCACCTCGTCACGGCCCTGAATGGTCCGCTTCTCGACCTCGAAAAGAAAATCCTCAACAACACACCCGCCATTGAACGCTGGTTCCGCCTCGAATGGCAGGAGCACACACCGCCGTTCTATTGCTCGGTTGACTTGCGTAATGCCGGCTTCAAGCTGGCTCCTGTTGATACCAACTTGTATCCGGGTGGCTTCAATAATCTGGCGCCAGAAATGTTGCCGCTGGCAGTACAGGCAGCGATGGCTGCCATCGAAAAATACTGCCCGGACGCCAGGAATCTGCTGCTGATCCCGGAAGGCAATACCCGCAATTCGTTCTACTTGCAAAACATTGCGCGCCTGATGCAGATTTTCCGCCAGACCGGTTTGAACGTTCGCCTTGGTTCGTTCTCCCCCGACGTCACTGGCCCGACGCCAATCGACTTGCCCGACGGCACCACGCTGACGCTGGAGCCACTGGAACGTTCGGCCAATGGCCGCCGGCTCGGGCTCAAGAATTTTGATCCGTGCACGATTTTGCTGAACAATGACCTGTCAGCCGGCATCCCGGCCATTTTCGACAACCTCAACGAACAAACCCTGCTGCCGCCGCTGCATGCGGGTTGGGCAGTACGGCGCAAGAGCAATCATTTTTCTGCCTACGACGAAGTCGTCAAGAAATTCGCCAAGATGAATGACATTGATCCGTGGATGCTCAATCCGTATTTTGCCAAGTGTGGCCAGGTCGATTTCAATGACCATTCCGGTGAAGATGCGCTGATTGTTCAGGTCGACGCACTGCTGACCAAGATCCGCAAGAAATACCGCGAATACGGCATCAAGGAGACGCCGTTCGTCATCATCAAGGCGGACGCCGGCACCTATGGCATGGGCATCATGACGGTCAAGGAAGGCAGCGAAGTGCGCAGCATGGACCGCAAGCAGCGCAGCCGGATGGCGGTCGGCAAGGATGGCCTCGAAGTGACCGACGTGATTCTGCAGGAAGGTGTGCATACGTTCGAACGGATCAATGATTCGGTGGCCGAGCCGGTGGTCATGATGATCGACCGCTACGTCGTGGGCGGTTATTACCGCGTCCATGCCGACCGCGATATCAATGAAAACCTGAACGCACCCGGCGCACATTTCGTGCCGCTGGCGTTTGCGCAGCAGCACTCGTTGCCGGACATGCATGCCAAGCCGGGCACGGCCGCGCCAAACCGGTTCTACCTGTACGGCGTAGTGGCCCGGCTGGCGCTGCTGGCTGCCTCCATCGAACTCGAAAAAACCGACCCCAACCCGGAAGTCTATTAATGAAAATTGCCTTCATTGCCGATCCGCTGGACGGCTTCAAGACCTACAAGGATTCGACCTACGCGATGATGGCCGAAGCCGTTTCGCGCGGACATGAAATCCATGCGTTCGAGCCGCGCGACATGGTGGTGTCCGCCGGCGTGGTCACCACTAGCGCGGCGCAACTGACGCTGACCGGCGAGCCGCTCGACTGGTATCGCGCCGCACCGCGCGAGACCCGTTCGCTGGCTGACTTTGACGTCGTGGTAATGCGCAAGGATCCGCCGTTCGACATGGAATATGTCTACGCCACGTATCTGCTGGAGCTGGCCGAAAATCAGGGCGCACGTGTGGTCAACAAGCCCGCTGCGATCCGCGACCACAATGAAAAACTGGCCATTCTGCAGTTCCCGCAGTACACCACGCCGACGCTGGTGACGAGTGACGAGAAGCGCCTGCGCGCGTTTCACGAAGAACACCGTGACGTCATTTTCAAGCCGCTCGACGGCATGGGTGGCGCCGGTGTGTTCCGTATCAAGGACGATGCGATGAATCTCGGCGTGATCATTGAAACGCTCACTGCCCACGGTCACCAGACCATCATGGCCCAGCGCTACATTCCCGAGATCGTCAAGGGTGACAAGCGCATCCTGCTCATCGACGGCGTGGCGGTTCCGCATAGTCTTGCGCGCATCCCTCAGGGGACTGAAATCCGTGGCAATCTGGCCGCCGGTGGTGTTGGAGTGGCGCAGCCTTTGTCCGAGCGCGACCTCGAGATCGCCAATGGCATCGGCCCGAAACTGGCGGCGCGCGGGCTGTTGCTGGTAGGATTGGACGTGATAGGCGGGTGCATGACAGAAATTAATGTCACCAGTCCGACCTGTTTCCAGGAAATCAGGCAGCAGACCGGATTCAATGTAGCCGGCATGTTTGTTGATGCGCTGGAACAGAATCGTCAGGCGTAGTCGGTCCGTGTTCGACCGATCTTGTGATGGGCTCTTGGAATAATTTATGGTTGGTATTCTCCTCTTGACGCACGCTCCGCTCGGACAAGCTTTTATTGACGCTGCCTCCCATGTATTCCGGGCGCGTCCGGAACAGCTCGAAGCGGTTGACGTGTGTGCCGATCAGGACCCCTGCGAGGTCAAGCGCCTGGCCAAGGTCGTCATCGAGCGGCTCGATGCCGGCGACGGTGTGCTGGTCATTACCGATGTCATGGGAGGGACACCGTCCAATTGCACGCTGCCCTTGCACGATCCGGGCCGGGTCGAAGTCATCGCCGGCATCAGTCTGCCGATGCTGTTGCGGGCCCTGACCTACCGTCACGACACGCTTGACGTAGTGGTCGAGATGGCGCTCGCCGGCGGCCAGAGCGGCGTGGTCCGGGTGGATAACCGGGTCCGGTTGTCGCCCAATTGACCTGACTGTCGAACCCGCCTTGCGAACCTTTCTTTTTATTATTGACTCTCCCGACAAGACCCGACCATGATCCAGCAAGAGCTCGAAATCATCAACAAGCTGGGCCTGCATGCACGCGCCTCGGCCAAACTGACCCAGCTGGCGGCAAAATTCCAGAGTGAAGTCTGGCTGACCCGCAACAAGCGTCGGGTCAATGCCAAATCCATCATGGGCGTCATGATGCTGGCCGCCGGCAAGGGCTCGAAAGTGTTACTGGAAACCGACGGCCCGGACGAACAGGCCTGTTTCACCGCATTGCAGGAGCTGATCGACAACAAGTTTGGCGAAGGCGAATAACTCTCTCACTGACGACGGAACCCGATGGCTTCTTTTACGCTCCACGGCATTTCAGTTTCGCGCGGTATCGCGATCGGGCGCGCACATTTGCTCACGCCCGCCACGCTCGACGTCAAGCATTACCTGATCGAGCAAGATCAGATGGAAGCCGAAGTCGCGCGCCTCAAGGATGCGATCAGGACCGTGCACGGCGAATTGCAAACGATCTGGCGCGAACTGCCCAAGGACTCGCCGGCCGAGCTGGCCGCCTTCATTGATGTCCACGTGCTGATTCTGTCGGACCCGATGCTGTCCGAAGTGCCGCTCAACATTATTCGCAAGCGTTATTACAACGCCGAGTGGGCGCTGGTCACGCAGATCGACGAATTGTCGGCGCAGTTCGACGAGGTCGAAGACCCGTACCTGCGCGAGCGCAAGGCTGATATCCAGCAGGTCGGCGAACGCATCCTGAAAGTACTGACCGGTACCGCCACGACGATTCCGACACCGAGCGGTAGCGAAGAAAAAATCTCGCACATGATCGTCGTCGCGCATGACATTTCACCGGCCGACATGATGCAGTTCCGCGACCGCTCCTTTGCCGGCTTCGTCACCGATGTCGGTGGTCAGAATTCGCATACCGCCATTGTCGCGCGCAGCCTCGATATTCCCGCCGCGGTCGGCATGTTCAATGCCTCGGCACTGATCGATCAGGACGACTGGGTCATCATCGACGGCGATGCCGGTGTGGTGATTGTCGACCCGTCGCCGCAAGTACTCGATCAATACCGTGAACGCCAGGCGCGCCTGATTCGCGAACGCAAGAAACTCACCAAGCTCAAGAAAACCCCGGCCGTCACCATCGACGGCATCAGCATCGAGCTGATGGCCAACATCGAGTTACCCGAGGATTGCGGTCCCGCACTCGATGCCGGCGCGCACGGGGTCGGTTTGTTCCGCTCCGAATTTCTGTTCATGGGACGCACCGGTTATCACAACAAGTTGCCCACCGAGGACGAGCAATTCGAGTCCTACCGCAAGGCCGTAGTGGCAATGAAAGGCCGGCCGGTGACGATCCGTACGCTCGACATCGGTGCCGACAAGCCGCTCGACATGGCCGAGCAGACGGCACTCAACCCGGCCCTCGGCTTGCGTGCGATCCGCTTCTGTCTGGCGGAACCGCAAATGTTCCTGATCCAGTTGCGCGCCATTTTGCGCGCCTCGGCGTTCGGTAAAGTGCGCTTGCTGGTGCCGATGCTCTCGCATGCGTTCGAGATCGACCAGACGCTGCAAATGATCGGGCAGGCCAAGACGCAGTTACGCACCGCGAACAAAAAATTCGACGAAGCCATCGAGGTAGGCGCGATGATCGAAATTCCTGCTGCCGCATTGACGCTACCGCTGTTCGTCAAGCGCCTCGATTTCCTGTCGATCGGGACCAACGACCTGATCCAGTACACACTGGCCATCGACCGTGTCGATCACGAAGTGGCGCATCTGTACAACCCGTTGCATCCGGCCATTCTGTACCTGTTGTCAAACACCATCGCCATCGGTGCCAGGCACGGCGTGCCGGTCGCCGTCTGCGGCGAAATGGCGGGCGATACCCGCCTGACCCGGCTCCTGCTTGGCATGGGACTACGCGAGTTTTCGATGCATCCGTCGCAGCTGTTATCGGTCAAGCAGGAAGTGCTGAACAGCGATCTGCGCTTGCTGGTACCGCAGACCAAAAAAATATTGCGTGCAATTGAACCGAGTGCAATCGCCGAAGGCGTGGAGCGTCTGGCCGCGCTGTAGTCGGGAACCTTTCCCTCAATTTACCTGTTGGTAGCTAAAACTGACCGGGTCGTGGCCAATAACAGTCTAGATAGAAATTCATTTCCGGCAGTGCAATTTAAGAAGGAATCATCATGATTTCCAGTCTCGGCAGCAGCGCCCTTTTGTCAGCAACGAACACCCTATTTTCGAAGCTCGATACCAGGAACAAGGGCTTTCTCGACAAGAGCGACCTGCAATCGGCACTGAGCCGGATTGACAAGTCCGGCAGTGCCGCGACGACTTCCGCCACCAGCAGCACTGACATCACCAGCAGCACTGACATCACCAACACCACCAACACCACCAAGGTCGATGCCCTGTTCAAGGTGCTCGACACCAGTGGCGATGGCAAGGTCACCAAGGATGAATTGTCGAGCGCGCTGGCCAAGGTGGCCGATACCCTCAATAGCCAGTACGACCAGTCGCGCGTGCAGAACGCCAGTGCCGGTGCTGCCGGCGGTGGTCCCGCTGGCCCGCCACTGGCTGGCGGTGCGGGTGGCCCACCGGCCACCGGTGCTGCCGCATCGTCATCCGCTTCTACCCCGGTGACAGGCAGTACGGTCTACAACGCCGCCGCCGATCTTAATGGCGATGGCTCCGTCAGCACGCAGGAGCAGGCCATCTACGATGCCAGTGGCGGCAGCAATTCGCAAACGACGACGTCGGCGGCGACCGGCACCGAGGGGCGCAGTGTCGACAAGACCAGTGCCGGGACGGCGTCCGCGAACAGCGACGGCAATGTTGCCAGGACGATCCTCGAATTGCTGCGGGCCTACGGTACGGACAGCACCAGCGCTGGCAGCAGCACCAGCGATTCCACCAGCCGGGCTGCGTCAGCCAGCCGTATTTCCGTGCTGGCCTGAGCGGTATGGCGGTCGCGCCGGAGGCGCTGTCCTTCGCGGGCTGCCTGTACTCGGACAGCGATCTCGCTGCAACCGAACGTGGTTTCCGGCAGGCACTGCAACTGGCACCGGATGACCCCTCGGCCTGGTCAAATCTGGGAGCAATACTGACAATCCTGCATCAGGACGAGACCGCCGAACGCTGCTTTCGTAGTGCCCTCGCGCGCGATGCCGGCTATGCCAAGGCACGCTTTAATCTGGCCTATCTGCTGCTGCGGCAGGGGCGCATGGAGGAGGGCTGGTACTGCTTTGAAGCACGCGACTGGTATCAGCGGCTCGACGAACATTTCACGTGTCCGCGCTGGGCTGGCGAATCGCTGGCCGGCAAGTCCATCGTCATCGGATTCGAGGCCGGTCATGGTGACATGATTCAATTCTGCCGCTATGCTGCGCAGATCAAGGCGGTCGGTGCCACCCGCATTACGCTGGTCTGTCATCCGGCTCTGGTGCGTCTGATGGCGTCGCTGACGACGGTTGACGAGGTGCTGTCGTTTCATCAGCATGTGCCGGCATCGGGCTGGGATTTCTGGACCCCGCCAATGAGCCTGCCGTATTTTTTCCAGACCCGGCTCGACACAGTCCCGGCCGCCATTCCGTACCTCGCCGCCGATCCGGCCGGGATCGCCTGCTGGTCGGCACGTTTGCCGGCGAGCGCTCTGAAAGTCGGTCTGGCCTGGAAAGGCAACCCGCGTTTTGAAAACGATGCCGCCCGCTCGCTGCCGGCACTGGCCACGCTGGCACCGCTCGCTGCGATCGCCGGCGTCCATTTCATCAGCTTGCAAAAAGGGCCGGGTGAAGACGAGATCACACAGACAGAGGGCTTCGACGTGCTCGACCTTGGCAGCCGTTTCACAGATTTTGCCGACACCGCTGCCGTCATCGCCAGCCTCGATCTGGTCATTAGCGTCGACACCGCCGTCGCACATCTGGCCGGCAGTCTCGGTATCCCGTGCTGGGTCATGCTGGCGGACCGGATGACCGACTGGCGCTGGCTGGCCCATGGCACCGGGTCGCCATGGTATCCGCAGCAGATGCGGCTGTTTCGCCAGGCCTCGGATGGCAAATGGGAGCCAGTGATTGCCGCGCTTGCCAGCGCACTGCGGGATTGGCACGATGGCCCTGCCAATTTCAGGTAGGGTGGGCACAGCCGTACCGTGCCCGCGTGTGCGCTCCACCGGGCCGTTGAAGCACGCCCGCAGGCAAGCTTGGCGCAGCGTTTGACGCGCCCCGACGACTTGGTTATTCTTTGCCCTTGGCGCCGATTTGAGATCAGCTTGCGGGCGCGTAAAAAATACGGCTAAAGCGCGCTTGCACAGCAAGCCCACCTTAGCCCGAGCAGCCCCGCCGGGCTTTTTTATTGCGCTTCAGACGATCCCTTCCCCGCCCGTCCCGTTCACTGCCCTGCAAGGAGTTTCACGGCGGATGCCCCCGGCAACCGCGCGCTGCCCATCATGAAATCCCTCGGAATCGTCACGCCGCAATTGATGCATTTCCCGACCCCGCTGCCGCTGCAAAGCGGCGCGTCGCTGGCCGGTTATGCACTGACCTATGAAACTTACGGCACGCTCAACGCAGCGCGCTCCAACGCGGTCCTGATCTGCCACGCACTCAATGCCTCGCACCATGTGGCCGGCATGTATGCCGACGCCGCTGGTGATGCGGTCAATCCGGGCTGGTGGGACAACATGGTCGGCCCCGGCAAACCGGTCGATACCGATCGCTTCTTCGTCATTGGCGTCAACAACCTTGGTTCGTGCTTCGGCTCGACCGGACCGATGCATGTCAATCCCGCGACCGGCAAACCGTATGGTGCGAGCTTTCCGGTCGTCACCGTCGAGGACTGGGTGCAGGCACAAGCCCGTCTGGCCGATGCGCTCGGTATCGAACAATTCGCCGCTGTCATGGGCGGATCACTCGGTGGCATGCAGGCGCTGGCCTGGAGCCTGCTGTTTCCGCAGCGACTGCGTCATTGCGTGATCATCGCCTCGACACCGAAATTATCGGCTCAGAACATCGCCTTCAATGACGTCGCGCGCCAGGCGATCCTGACCGATCCGGATTTTCATGGTGGTGATTTTTACGCCCATGGCGTGGTACCGAAAAACGGCCTGCGGGTAGCGCGCATGGTCGGCCACATTACCTATCTGTCGGATGACGACATGGCCGAAAAATTCGGTCGTGACCTGCGTTCCGGCGAATACCAGTTCGGCTTCGGTGTCGATTTCGAAATCGAGTCCTACTTGCGCTACCAGGGCGACAAGTTCGCGCTGTACTTCGATGCCAACACCTATTTGCTGATCACGAAGGCACTCGATTATTTTGACCCGGCCCGCGCTTATGGCGGCGACCTTACCAAAGCCCTGGCCGACACCAGCGCCGAATTCCTGCTGGTATCGTTTCAGACCGACTGGCGTTTCGCGCCCGAACGCAGCCGCGAGATGGTGCAGGCGCTGGTCAATAATCGCCGTCGTGTTACCTATGCCGAAATCGATGCGCCGCATGGCCACGATGCCTTCCTGCAGGAAGACGCGCGTTACATGAATGTGGTGCGTGCCTATTACCAGAGTGTCTGGAAGTCCCTTGATTCCGAAAGCCGCGCATGAATTTCAATGAACTCAGCGCCCTGCGTCCCGACCTCGCTTTCATCGCCCACTGGGTGCGTGCCGATACCGAAGTACTCGACCTCGGCTGCGGTGATGGCGTCATGCTGGACTACCTGCAAACCGACAAGGCCTGCCACGGCTACGGCGTCGAAATCGATGACGACAAGATTCCGGAATGTCTCGCCCGCGGCGTCTCTGTGATCCAGCAAGACATGGAAGCGGGTCTGGCGATGTTTGCCGATAGCGCTTTTGACACGGTGCTGTGCCTGTCGGCCTTGCAGATGATGAAAAACGTTGAAGGCGTGCTGACCGATATCGCCCGGGTCGGGCGCGAAGCCATTGTTTCGTTCCCGAACTTTGCCTACTGGCCGCATCGGCTGGCCTTGCTGCGCGGCCGCATGCCGGTCTCCAAAAGCCTGCCGTACGAGTGGTACGACACGCCCAACCTGCGCTGCGCGACGATCAAGGATTTCGAGGAACTGGCCAATCAGGTTGGTCTCGACGTGCTCGAATGCGTGGCCTTGCATGATGGCCGTCCGGTGCGCTTCCTGCCGAACTGGCGCGGCAACCTCGCGGTGTTCCGCCTCAAGAAAACCGGCAGCGCCTGATGACGAGTCCTTCCGTGCCGTGGCGCGAGTACATGAACCGGCGCATGCTGGCGATCCTGGTGTTCGGCTTCAGTTCCGGCCTGCCGCTGTTCATCCTGTTGTACCTGCTGCAAGCGTGGCTGGCCACTTCCGGACTGAACGTCAAGGCGCTCGGTCTGTTCGCGCTGGTGATGTTTCCGTACACCTGGAAATTCCTCTGGTCGCCGCTGATGGACCGCTACCAGTTCGGTTCGCTCGGTCGGCGCCGTGGCTGGATGGCGCTGACGCAGGCGGCGCTGTTTCTGGCGATCGGCACGATGGGCATGCTTGATCCGCTGACGCAAATTTCGCTGGTGGCGGCGATGGCCAGCCTGGTAGCTTTTTTGTCGGCCAGTCAGGATATCGTGGTCGATGCCTACCGGCGCGAAGTCCTGCCCGACAACCAGCAGGGACTCGGCGCGGCGGTCTACGTCAATGCCTACAAGGTCGCTAGCATGGTGCCGGGCGCGCTGTCGCTGATTCTGGCCGACCGGATGCCGTGGGAACCGGTGTTCTGGATTACTGCCTCGTTCATGTTGCCCGGATTGCTGTGCACGCTGCTGGTCAAGGAGCCGGCGCAATACGGCGAACCGCCGAAAAATCTGGCGCAAGCCGTCACGTTGCCGTTCCGTGAATTCATTGCCCGCGATGGCTGGCGGCATGCGCTGTGGATACTGGCGTTCATTTTCCTGTTCAAGCTGGGTGACAGCATGGCCACGGCCTTGTCGACCAAGTTCTATCTCGACCTCGGTTTCAGCATGACCCAGATCGGTGTCATCGCCAAGACCACCGGCCTGTGGGCCAGTCTGGCCGGCGGCATCGTCGGCGGTATCTGGATGCTCAAGCTCGGTATTAATCGCGGACTATGGGTGTTCGGTGCGATCCAGGCCGTCGCCGTGCTCGGTTTTGCGTGGCTGGCCTTTGTCGGCCCTGATCCGCTGGTGCTCGGAACGGTGATCGCGTTTGAAGCATTCGGCAGTACCGGCCTGGGCTCGGCCGCGTTTGTCGCCTTCCTGTCACGCGCCACCGACCCGCGCTACACCGCCACCCAGTACGCACTGTTTTCCAGTCTGGCAGCGGTGCCGCGCACCTTCATCAACGCATCGGCCGGCTACATCGTCGCCGAAACCGGCTGGTTCCTGTTTTTCTTCGTGTGCTTTGCGCTCACGATACCGGGGATGCTGATGTTGCCGAAAATTGCGCCGTGGTCGCAGAAGCACTGAGCGCAGCTTTCAGCATCAGGTCGGCCGCCTTTTCGGCAATCATCATCGTCGGCGCATTGGTATTGCCGCCGATCAGGCGCGGCATGATCGAGGCATCGACTACGCGCAAGTGATGCAGGCCATGTACCCGCAATTGCGGGTCCACCACGGCCAGCGCATCGATGCCCATCTTGCAGGTGCCGACCGGATGGTAAATCGTATCCGAATGGGTGCGCACATACTGCTCCAGCTCAGCTTCGGTGCGGACGT
>CAILRJ010000046.1 GCA_903836575.1 uncultured Burkholderiales bacterium | reverse complement strand
GCACGCCGACCCGCCGCACCATCTCGCCTGAACTCAGCAAATACAACGAGTACGATACCGCCGCGCCCAGCACCAGCGAGGCGCCGAGCAGCACATTGGCTCCACCGGTGCGGGCATCGTGAACGAACACCAGCAACATGCCGACATACGAGATCAGCAGTGCGCCCCATTCGAGCGGGGTAATTTTTTTCTTCAGGAACAGCGCGGAGATCAGCAGCACGAAGGACGGCGTCAGGAACAGGATTAACCGCTCCAGACCGGCGCTGATGTATTGCAGACCAAGGAAATCAAGGAAGCTCGACAGGTAATATCCGAGCAGGCCGAGGACCACGATACGTCCGCGCTCGACGTTCGATAGCGCCGGCTCGGTACGCATTTTCCAGAATGCGATGACCAGAAAAAACGGCAGCGAAAACAGCATCCGGAACGCAATCAGCGTGACTGCATCGACGTCGTAGCGATAAATCAGCTTGGCCACGATGGCCTTGGTCGAGAACAGGATCGCACCGGTCACGGCGATGGCCAGGCCAATCAGAAAAGTTTTGCGGGCCGCATTATCCGGTAGCGTCGTCATCCGGTTACGGCTTGATCAGGTGACCGAGTTTGGCGGCTTTGGTGTCGAGGTAACGGGTATTGAAAGTCGTACGTTCGACCAGCAGCGGGATGCGTTCGGCCACATCGACACCAAGTACCGCCAGCGCATTGATCTTGCGCGGATTGTTGGTCATCAGGCGCAGCGACGCGATACCGAGATGGGCCAGCATCGGCAGTACCAGACTGTAATTGCGCTGGTCCGGCAAGAAGCCCAAAGCCTGATTGGCTTCGACCGTATCGGCGCCGCCGTCCTGCAAATGATAGGCACGCAACTTGTTGACGAGGCCGATCCCGCGCCCTTCCTGACGCAAGTACAACAGCACGCCACGGCCTTCTGCGGCAATTTTTTTCAGCGCGGTTTCGAGCTGGGCACCGCAGTCACAACGCTGGCTGAATAGCGCATCGCCGGTCAGACATTCCGAATGCATGCGCGCCAGCACCGGGGCGCCGTCGCCGACTTCACCCAGCGTCATCGCCAGATGTTCCTTGCCGGTGGCGGCTTCGGTGAAGGCATGCAAGCGAAACGTTGCCCAGGGGGTTGGCAGGTCGCAGGTGGTGGCGTATTCCAGCACGGCGTGTGGCAAGGCGGCGGTGGACTGGTCGAACTGATTTTGCGACATGGCACTTCTCACGGGAGGGCAACTTCAATCAAAAAGCAAAGGTAGCCGGCGGCCGTTTCGGGTCGCACCGGTTACTTAACAACCCGCAAGGATATCAGGCCAGCGCCGGATTGTTGCAGCCCGGCTTAATGGACCTCTTGAAACTGTTCATGATCGAAGCGCAAATCGATGGCACTGCCGGCTGGCAGCACGCTGGCCGGGTTGCGGTTGAGGGTATCGACCATCAGTGCGCAACCGCGTGCGGTGACGTGATAGCGGATCACGTTGCCGAGCAACTGGTGATGCCGCACGATGGCAGGACAGCCACCGCTGCCGGCCCCATCGAGCACAATCGATTCGGGCCGGATCGCCAGATGACCCGCGATCTGCAAGCCCAGCACGGCGTGCGCCTGGGCGACGTCGAGCAGGTTGACGTTGCCGATGAAGCGCGCGACGAAGGCCGTTGCCGGTCGCGCATAAATGGTGTCGGCCGCGCCCTGCTGGACAATGCGCCCGCCATCCATGACGACGATGCGGTCCGACAGGATCAGCGCCTCTTCCTGGTCATGCGTGACAAACACCGTGGTCAGTTTCAGTTGCTGCTGGATGCGGCGGATTTCTTCCTGCAGCATCTTGCGGATGCGCGCGTCGAGTGCCGACAGCGGTTCGTCGAGCAGCAAAATGCGCGGGCGCACGACCAGCGCACGGGCCAGCGCCACGCGCTGGCGCTGGCCACCGGACAACTGGTGCACCAGCTTGTGTTCATGGCCACCGAGTTCGACCAGCGCAATGATGGCCTCGACCCGCTCGGTGATCTGCCCGGCCGGCAGGCGCTGCATTTTCAGACCAAAAGCGATGTTGCCCAGCACCGTCAGATTCGGGAATAGCGCATAGCTCTGGAACACCATGCCGATGCCGCGCCGTTGTGGCGCAACGCTCGTGATGTCGCTGCCGGCCACATGAATCTGACCATGATCAGGTGCGGTCAGTCCGGCGATGCAACGCAGCAGCGTCGATTTGCCGCAACCGCTGGGACCGAGCAAGGTGACCAGTTCGCCTTCGCCGACAGCGAGGTCGATGTGGTCCAGCACAGTGGTCTTGCCAAAGGTTTTCGACAGTCCGGTGACACGTAAATAATCCACTACAACTCCTATCGGCCAAGCCGGGTGGCAATCCAGGTCACGACCAGCGTGAACAGGAAATACGTCATCACGACTGCGCTGGTGAAATGCCCGCTGGTCGAACGCATCGTGTACAGATACACATTGAGGGTCTCGAAACGGCCGCCAACGAGGATGTTGGCAAACACGAATTCGCCCAACAAAAACGAAAACGACAGGAACAGCGCTGCCATCAATCCCTTACGGATATTGGGCAGCACGACGCGCAAGAATGCCTGCGGCGTGCTCGCGCCGAGCAAGTGAGCGGCATCCATCAGGTCGCGTACATTGAGTCCCTGCAGGCTACTGGCCAGCGCCCGGTAAATAAACGGCAGCACGATCGTGAAGTAGCAACCGACCAGTACCCACGGTGTGCCGATCAGCGGCAATGGCCCGTCGGCATACAACTGCAGCAGGCCGACCGACGAGACCACCGGCGGCACCGCAAATTGCAGCAGGATCAGCAGGTTCATCCAGCGGTCGAGGTGCGGAAAATAATAAAACACGACGAAGGCCGCCGGCACGATCAGCACAGTCGCCAGTACCAGCGTGGCCACCGATACCAGCAGCGAGTGGCCGAACGCGACCAGAAACCGTGGCTCGCGCAGTAGCGCCAGATACCAGTCAAACGTCAGGCCATCGGGCAGCACGGTCGCGCCCCAGCGCTGCGACAGCGAATACAGTAGCGTCGCCAGAATCGGAATGCCAAGCAGGGTGACCAGGCTCGCCACGACCGTGCGGTGGTAGGTGCTAGCGCGCATGGTGACTCCGTTTCAGTAGCCACTGATTGACGCTGACCATCAGCACCATCAGCGCAATGAGTAGCACCGCCAGCGCCGCCGCCAGATTCGGTTCGAGAAAAATATCGCCGGCTACCAGACTGGCAATGCGGATCGTCACCAGGTTGTAGTTCGACGTCATCAGTGCATACGCGCTGGCATACGCGCCCATCGCATTGGCAAACAGCAGGATGAAGGTGCCCAGCACCGACGGCAACAGTACCGGCAAGCCGATCAGTTGCCAGTAGCGCAGCCGGGACGCACCGAGCAGTGCGGCACTGGCTTGCCAGTCGTCATCGAGCGCATCGAAGGCCGGATAGAGCAACAGGATCGCCAGCGGAATCTGGAAGTAGGTATAAATCAAAGTGAGTCCGGCGCGCGAGTACAGGCTGAATTCACCCAGCCAGCCCCACTCGCGCAGCAGCAGCGTGGCCGCGCCATTGGCACCGAGGATGATGATGAAAGCGAACGCCAGCGGCACGCCGCTGAGGTTGCTGGCCATGTTGGTAAAGGCCACCGTGATGTCGCGCACGCTGCCGTCGACACGCCGGATCGAGGCGGCACCGACCAGCCCGATCAGCAAGCCGGCCAGACTGGCACCGGTGGCAATCCACAAGCTGTTGCCGAACGCTTGCCGGTAAAAGCTCGCGCCGAGAATCTCGATGAAATTGCCCGGCGACCAGGCATCGTCGACCCGCACGCTGTTGAACAGTACCCAGCCGGCCGGTGCCAGCGAAAACAAGCCGGACACCAGCAGCAACGGTAACAGCAGCAACGTGGCGCGCCAGTGCTTACTCCAGCCGGAAACAATCATGCAGCCAGCAACGACGGATTGCGTGACTTGTCATGCGCCGCACCGAGCAGGTCGGCCAGCACACCGCACAACTCGACCTGCCGTGGTTGCGCCAGCGGGTTGTGACTGAAGCCGCTGCCCATCACGAACAGCGGCACTTGCCGTTCTTCCGGCAGCACGCCGCGATGGGTATGGTCGCGGTTCATGCCGTGGTCGCTGGTGACGATGACCTGATACCCGGCGGCCAGCCAGCCCGGCAATTGCGTCGATAACGCATTGTCGAAACTGCGCGCCGCATTGCGGTACTGGCCGCTGTCGCCGCCGTGGCGATGACCGGCATCATCGGTATTCATCGGATGAATCAGCAGGAAATCGGGATCATGCCGGCGGCGCAGGATCTCGGCATCGAGCAGCAGGTGATCATCCGGATAGCTGTCGGCGTGATAGAACACACCGTGCTGGATAGGCAGGCTGTCGTCATCGGTGAAACGGTCGCGCACCGCGTCGTACGGCGAACGGTTGTAGAGCTCGCTGATCCAGTGATACGCCGCTGCCGCAGTGGTGCCACCGGCGGCGCGCGCCAGATGAAAAATGCTGTCGTGGTGCGACAGGCGCGTGACCTGGTTATGCACTACACCGCTGTCGACCGGCCGCACGCCGGTCAGGATGCATTCGTACAGTGGACGCGATAGTGATGGCAGCTCGCATTCCATCCGGTACAGGCTGGCCTGTCCGGCTTCGCACAAGCCCTGCAAAAAGCCCATGCCATCATGGGCCGATTGCCAGGCCAGGCCGTCAATGAGGACGAGGATGACTTTGTTTTTCATGCCGGGCTCACTTGTTGAACATCATGACTTGCTCTTGCCACTGGCGCGGGATGGCGCGGGTGGTTTTTTCCCATGCGGCGAAGTCCTGAATCGGTTTGGCATTCTGGTATTGCGCCGCCGGCAGCATTTTGTCCTGCACGTCTTTCGGCATCACGACATTGCTGCGGATAGGCCGGGCATGACCGCGCGCCAGATTGATCTGGCCTTCGTCGCTGAAGATGAATTCACGCATCAGCTTGGCCGCGTTCGGATGCCTGGCATGCTTGTTGATGATGGTGGTGTAACCGGCCACCAGCGAACCATCCTGCGGGATCGATACAGTGAACTGGCTGGCGTCGATCTTGTCACGGTAACTGAGCGCATTGAAGTCCCACAGCAACGCGACTTCGACTTCGCCTTTTTCCATGTTGGCGATGCTCGGATTGGTCAGCGACAAACGTCCCTGACGGGCCAGTTCGGCAAACAGCTTGTAGGCCGGTGCGAGATTTTTTTCATTGCCGCCAAACGCCAGCGCCGCTGCCAGTACCGCACTGTTGGCTTGCGAGGCGACGCCGACTTCACCGACCGTCACGCGGTAAGTCCCGGCCAGCAGATCTTTCCAGTTCTTCGGCGGATTTTTTACCAGCTTGTTGTTGCTGATGAAGGCCATGGTGCCGGTGTAGGCCAGCATCCAGTGGCCATCCACGTCCTTGGCCCAGGCCGGGATCTCACCCCAGGTCGATGGCTTGTACGGTTGCGTGACGCCCCTGGCCAGTGCGATCGGTCCGAACGAATGACCGACATCGCCAATGTCAGCCGAAGCATTGCTTTTCTCGGCCTCGAACTTGGCGATTTCCTGTGCCGAACTCATGTCGGTATCCTGATGCGTGATGCCGTATTTGCTCTCCATCGCGGCCCATGACTGCTTCCAGTTGGCCCAGTCCGGCGGCATGCCGACACTGTTGACGGTGCCTTCTTTTTTGGCAGCGGCGATCAGTGCATCGAGCGATTGCTGGGCCGCTGCAGTGCCGGCTGCGACCAGCAAAGCAGTAGCGACCAGCATTGATCGTAACGAAGGTTTCATGTCATTTATCCTTGCGCGCAGTGTGCATCGTGCGCGTGAAATCGAACAGGTTCATCAGGTCGCCCAGCGCCGGCTGGTTCAGCGGCACATACGGATTGCGCGGATCACTGACCGGATTGGGCAAGTTGTCGCGACTGCGGGACGACAGCGGCGGCATGTTCCAGTTGCGTTCGATGAACTTGAGGATGGATGCGTGGCTATAGTACGTGTGATCGACATGGCCGCGTTTTGAAAACGGTGACACCGCGATCAGCGGGATGCGCGTGCCATCACCGAAAAAGTCGACGGCCTGCACGTAACCGGAATCGTAATAGCCGCCGCCCTCATCGAAGGTAACCAGCACGACGGTGTTTTTCCACAGCGCCGGGTTGGCCTTGACGCGCGTGATGACGTCCTGCGCCAGCGCATCGAAACTGGTTTCCATCGCATAACCGGGATGACCGGAAATACTGTCGTACGGCGCAATGTACGTCACCGCCGGGAAGGTCTTGGCATCTTTGACGTCGACATAAAACTGCTGCAAGTCATGCAGCTTGAAGCGGTCCGGACCGGTCATCGTCGACGTGAAAAAAGTCGGCGTGTCGCACATCGCACAATATTCCTTGTCGGTCTTGATGCCATCGTTGCGACCGCCGGAATACCATTTCCAGGACACGCCGGCGGCGGTCAGGCCATCGCCGATATGCGGGATGGTTTGCGGCGGCAACAGGAACTTGTCGGGTGCGACCGGCAGCAGGTCACCGGCTGGCGAATAGGCCGGATCCATGTTGTTGACCATGTAGTAGGTCTCCGGTGCGCAATTGCCATCGTTGAAGGCCTTGTAAGGCAAGGCTTTCAGATGATTGCGGATACCGGCCACGCCGGGCAGCGCGTTATCGTCGCAGCGAATGTAGGTGCCGCCGCGATAGCCGTCTTCGGTGTACCAGTTATTAGTGCCGGGCTGGGCATCGGGGTTTTCGATCAGCTTGGCCGCCGGCATCGCAGGCTTGCCATCGGCAGTGAAGAACGAGACATCGCCAGTGGCCAGCGCCAGATAATTGACGGTGGTACCACCCATGATCGGCTGATGGTAATTATCGGCAATCGCATAGGTGTCAGCCAGGTGCTTGAAATACGGTGCGTCGCCGGTCGACATATTGTAAAAACCCATCGCCACGCCGCCCTGAAAGGTCGGCTTGCCCGGACCCAGCGGCAGCCACGGATTACTCGGGCCGAGACCGGTGGTTTCGGCGACCCAGACGAACAGGTCGTTCTTGCCGCCATTGGTCTGCTGCCACATCTGATAAAAACGATGGATCGGGTCGCCGGTATGGGCACCGTAGCCGGTATGTTTGGTGATCTGGAACGGGCCGTTCGGCATCGCTGCCGGAAAGCGCGCGTCCGGTACGTCATGGCGCTGCCCGAACGCACCGAGGGCGTACGGTTGCGGCAGCGTCGGATAGGTGCCGACGGTTTTTGGTGTCGGCGTGTAGGCGCCAAAATTCTCGGCGGTTTTTTGTGCGGCATCGGCGTAGTGCGGGCCCGGCGAGCCATCAGCCTTGATGATGCCTTTCGACAGCAGGTTGGCAATAGTCTGGCCGCGCTTTGGTTGGTAAGCACCGAACATGTTGTCGAAGGTGCGGTTTTCACCGACCAGCACAATCACGTGTTCGATCGGGGTCGTGGTTTGTGCGAGCACTGCGGCGGGATAACCCAGCGCGCAGAGCAATAAAGCCGGTACGGTCAATTTCATCAGAACACCTTCGGAAAACACTGCGGGGAGCCGCGTCCCCCGCGATGCGGATGACGTGCTCCCCTGATCAATCAAGCCTGCCGGAACGTTACCGCTCCGGGGCGAATGGACAACTTAGATCTTGCCGCCAATCGTCAGGAACATTTGACGTGGAGCGCCGACCAGCAAGGTCTGACTGGTGCCTTTCGGATCGGAATTCGAGAAGCCATTGCTGCCGATCGTGCTGAAATAGTCCTTGTTGAGCAGATTATCAACGTTGAACTGAATCGTCACATCCTTGACAGCACCAACCGATTTCAGCTTGTAGCCAGCCGACAGATTCATCAGCCAGAAATGCGGCACCGAGGCGTCATTGAGGTAGGTGTAATAACGCTTGTCAGTGAACTTGGCGTTGGTGCGGGCAAACCAGTGCTCGTTCTCGTACGACAGTTCGGTGTTGAACATCAGGCGCGGTGCATCAACGACTTGCTTGCCGTTGGTCGCCACGACGCCGTTGTTCAAGTAGTCCGACTTGTACTTCGAATCGTTGTACGTCAACGAATTGAACAGCGACCATTGCGGTGCCAGCTTCAGATCGGCAGCGGCTTCAAACCCGTTCGTGACAACCTTGCCGACGTTGGCAAAGGTGGATGCGCAACCGACGATCGCCGGGCAGTTCTGAATTCCCAGCTGACGATCCTTGAACTCGGTATGGTAAGCAGCGATCGAACCACTGAGCTGGGCGCGCTTGAAGCGGTAACCGGCTTCGAACGAGGTCGAGGTTTCCGGCTTCAATGACGCACTGGTGGCGTCGAACGAGGACTGCGATTGCGAGAACACGCCACCGATACCTGGTGAGAACGCACGCATGTTTTCAGCCAGCGAAGTGAACAGTTCATCATCGCGGGTCAGCGCATAGTTCAGACCGATTTGCGGCAGGAAGGTTTTTTCAGCGACGACCGTACCGGCCGCGCGGGTACCGACGACCGAGGCGGAGTTAATCGCCACTTTCGGTGACTTGAAGCCGAAGTTCAGCTTGAGCTTGTCGTCCATCATCGAGACTGTGTCCTGGGCGTAGAACTGGGTCGTGGTGGTGACGTAGTTTTGCTTGAATTGCGTGAAGAACGGATTCGTCAGATACGAATTCGTGTCACGGTTATCGACCACTGCGTAAAAATTACGGGTCACGTCATGCAAGCTGCGCTCGGCCCAGAAACCACCGTTGATGGTGTGCTGGCCGAAGTCCCAGGTCAGGTCGCTGATCACACCGTCGCGGCCGATCGAATACTCGGTGGTGCGGATCGAAATCGGCATTGCCGCCGAGGTCGGGGTGTACGGCGTGTACCAGTGGCCCTGGCCGACATTGTGGTGATGATAGAGCGTGGTCTTGAGGACGGTCGACTCGGACAATTTTACGTCCAGTGTGGCACCGGCGAGGTCATCCTTACGCAAGCCGCTGGCCTGGTAGTAGGCGTCGTCGATACTGGTTTCGCCGGCTTTGTAGATACCGCGTGCGGCATTGACTGCCTGCTGGAAGTTAGGTGCGTAGTTGTCCCACTTGTAGCCCAGACGCTTGGTCATTTCAAGCGACATGTCCTGATAGTCGATTTCTTTGCGGTCCGAGTGATTGTAGAAAACCGACAGCTTGTTATCGCCAAAACGCTGCACCAGTTTGCTGTTGAACTGGTCGAGATCTTGCGAGCCCTGACCTTTCCATTTGTCCGAACGATGGCGCGTGACGCTGACAGCAATCTTGGTGTCCGATGGCAGCATGCCGGTATCGAAACGGGCAAAAGTGCGGTAGGTGCTGTCGCTGCCAAAAGTCTGGGCGAAAGTGCCGCCCATGGTGTCACTTGGATCCATCGACAGGAACTGCACGGTACCGCCAAGGTTGCTGGTGGAGGCTGTACCGACTGCGCCCGAACCTTGTGACAGGTTGACGGTGCGGATGTTTTCCGACGAGATCGCGCGGCTGATATGCAAGCCGTTGTTGTTACCGTAGCTCATGTCGCCCAGCGGAATGCCGTCAAGCGTAAAGCCCATCTGGTTCTGGTTGAAACCGCGCACGCTGAAGCGGGTCGACCACTCGTAAGCACCGAACGGATCCGCGGACTGGAAGCTCACGCCTGGCAATTTTTCCAGGGTCTTGAGCGGGCTCGTGCCCGGAAGAGCCTGGGCCAGATCGGCGCTGGTCAGCTTTTGCAATTGGCGGGTTTGACCCTGGCCGAATACGGTAACGACTTCAGGAGCCGGAGCGGCTACTTGTGCATGGGCCGACAGGGCCAATGCTTGCAGGACCATCAGGGTCAGTGGTTTGAAACGGAAGGAATGAGCCACGGTATTCTCTCGTAGAAATAATGCATCAGGTCGTTGCAAGCAACGTCGGGGAGCTTTATTTCCACCTCCCATTTTCAGGCAGATGGAAACATTAGCGCGGAGCATAGCCACCGCTTGTTACCGCAAGATGACAACATTACCTACCAAAAATAAGTATTTTTTATGCCTGTTCCAGGAACAAAAAAGCGGCAGCGACGAATCCGATTCGTCGCTGCCGCTGGCGCAGATACTGCTAAGAGTAGTGGTCGTGCTGGCCGTACTGGCCGATCAGGCAGGAACCAGTTCCTCGATCGTGCGACGTGTCTGCGTTAATGCCGTGGCCACCGCTTCGTCGCCCATGGCCAACCCTTCGCTATGCACGAAGGTGATGTCGTCCAGTCCCATGAAACCGAGCACGGCGCGCAAATAGGTTTCATGAAAATCCATCGCCTGGCCCGGACCACTGGTGTAGACGCCGCCGCGCGCAGTGAATACCGTCACTTTCTTGCCCGTCAATAAACCTACCGGACCTTTGTCGGTGTACTGGAAGGTCTGACCGGCGCGGGCGACATGATCGATCCAGGCCTTGAGTGACGAGGTCACCGAAAAGTTGTACATCGGTGCGCCGATGACAATCACATCCGCCGCTTTCAGCTCCGCCACCAACGTATCCGACAAACTGGCATCGGCGATTTGCTGCGCGCTGCGCCCGGCGTCCGGGGTAAAAAATGCGCCTATGACTTCGGCGGTCAGATGGGGCAATGGCGAACTGGCGACATCGCGCTCGACCACGATGGCGGCCGGCTCGGCGGCTTGCAAGCGGGTAATGTATTGGGCCGTGACATCGCGTGAAATCGAACCGGTGGTACGGGCGCTGCTATTGATATGAAGAATGGTCGTCATCAGAATTTTCCTTTAAGTGAAATAAATGGAGACTGCAGGTCATCAGTGCGCAATGCGGCCCATGCGGCCCTGCTGGTAATCCTGCATCGCCTGCTGTAACTGGCGCTGCGTGTTCATCACGAACGGACCGTAACGTACGATAGGGGCATCCAGCGGATCGCCACCCAGCAACAGCACATCGAGGTCGCCGTCGCCGGCTTCGAGCAAGGCCTTGCCAGTCGCATCGAACTGCAGCAGCTGACCAGGCGCACCGGCCCGCCGCTCGCGGCCAAACACACCGGTGCCGCTCACCACATACGCAGCAGCTTCCGCAACGCCATCGAGTGCAACTTCGCAGCGCGCACCCGCTTGCAAGGTCAGATGCATCAGCCACGGATTGCCGAAGCTGGCAACCGGTCCGGTACGCTCGCCAAGTACGCCGGCAATGAGCCGGTAGTGCACGCTGCCATCCGGCTCCGACCAGCTCGGAATCTGCGCTGCATCGAAGGCCTTGTATTGCGGCTCGTCCATCTTGTGCCCGGCCGGCAAATTGATCCATAACTGCGTACCGTGAACCAGACCGCCGTCGCGCAACAGCGCTTCGTCCGGACTTTCGTCATGGACGATGCCGCGACCGGCGCGCATCCATTGCGCGCCACCGGCCTGCAGCGTGCTGACATTGCCCAGACTGTCGCGATGACGCATGCCACCGCCGCCAAAAAAATAGGTCAGTGTTTCGATCCCGGCATGCGGATGGTCCGGTGCGCCCATGGCTTTGCCGGGGGCGTACTCGACCGGGCCGAAATGGTCGACGAAAATGAACGGGCCGATGGCATCGAGATCAGCCGCCGGGATCGCACGCCGGACTTCAAATCCGGCGCCTTCGATGACGTGCTGGGCCTGGGTGATACGGCTGACTTTACGAAGTACGGTAGACATGGAGCTTTCCTGTCAAATTGAACTGGCCTTCATCATAGGCAGGAACACCTATCGACGAAACCCCGATAATATGCATCTTTAGCATCGATAAAATCACCATGCGCGAACCCGGCTCCCCGACTCTGGATCAATTGCGCGTCTTCGTCGCCATCATCGACGCCGGCAGTTTTTCCCGTGCTGCCATTGAACTGCACCGCACCCAGTCAGTGATCAGCTACACGATCGCCAATCTGGAAGCGCAATTGAATTGCGCGCTGTTTGATCGCAGCAAACGCAAACCGGACCTGACCGAAGCCGGTCAGTTGCTGCTGGCCGACGCGCGCAGCGTAGCGCTGAAGGTCGATGCGATGCGGGCGCGCGCCAAGACCCTGTCCGAAGGGCTGGAAGGCGAAGTGTCACTGGCGGTCGACGTGATGTTTCCGACCGTCACGCTGGTGCGCATCCTTGAGTGCTTTCAATCCCACTTCCCGACGGTTGCGTTGCGCTTGCGCATAGAAGCACTGGGGGCGGTCACGCAACTGGTACTTGATGGGGTCACGCGGCTGGGTGTGTCGGGCTGGATGGTCGGCTCGCCCGATGCAATCGAACGCCATGCACTGGGCAGCGTGCGACTTATTGCGGTCGTCGCGCCCGGCCATCCGCTGGCGCAAGCAAGCGCGCCGATCCCGACCGCGCTGGCCCGTGAGCACACGCAACTGGTGCTGACCGACCGCAGTGCACTGACCGCCGGCCAGGATTTCGGCGTCTTCGCGATGCGCGACTGGCGTCTGGGCGATCTCGGTGCCAAACATGCGCTGCTGCGCGGCGGGCTGGGTTGGGGCCATATGCCCGAAGCGATGGTCGAGGCCGATCTCGCCAGCGGCCAGCTGGTGCGGCTGGAACTGGCCGAAATGCATCCGCCCATTTATCCGCTCTACCTGATCCACCGCGCCGACAATCCGCCCGGCCAGGCCACACGCTGGCTGATGCAGCAGTTGCGCGAACAAGCTCCGGAAGTGGCGATGGCATCGTAGGCAGCGCTCGTGTTCCGTCAGATTTTGGTATAGTCCGCTCCCGTTCCCGTCCGGTCGCCCTCCTCCCCATGTCCAACTTCACCCTACTGCTACAGCAATATGGCTTGCTGCTGGTGTTTGCCAACGTCCTGCTCGAACAGATGGGTTTGCCGATCCCGGCCTATCCGATCCTGATTGTCGCCGGTGCGCTGGCGATGCTGGGCGACGTCAGCTGGCAAGCTTGTCTGCTGGTCAGTGTCGCGGCCTGCCTGAT
>CAILRJ010000045.1 GCA_903836575.1 uncultured Burkholderiales bacterium | reverse complement strand
CATTTTTAATGCGCCACGCCATCCGTACACGCAAGCCTTGCTGGCGGCGCTGCCCGAACACAACATCGGACGCGCGCGCTTGCAGACCCTCCCCGGCGTCGTGCCGGGTCAGTACGATCGCTCCCAAGGCTGCCTGCTCAGCCCGCGCTGCGCCTACGCCACGGCGTTGTGCCGTACCGAGCGGCCGGCGCTGAGCGGTCCGGTCGACGCGCAAGTGCGCTGCCATTTTCCGCTCGACGCCAGCGGTCAGCCCACCAACAACTGGCACCAGGAAGAGGTCGCACCATGACAGACGCCGTGGCATTGCTCGAAGCTAAAAATCTGACCCGGCATTACCCGGTATCGCAGGGTTTGCTGCGCCCCAAAGTCTGGGCCCGCGCTCTCGATGGCGTCTCGTTCACACTGGAAGCCGGAAAAACGCTGGCCGTCGTCGGCGAGTCCGGTTGCGGCAAGTCGACGCTGGCGCGCCAGGTCACGATGATCGAACCACCCAGCGCGGGCGAATTATGGATGAACGGTGCCAATGTCGCCACGGCCGATCGTGCCACGCTCAAGCGTGTGCGTCCGCTGGTGCAAATGGTGTTCCAGAATCCGTATGCCAGCCTGAACCCGCGCAAGAAAGTTGGTGCGATGCTCAGTGAGCCGCTCGAGATCAACACCACCCTGAACAAAACAGAACGCACCGCCAAGGCGCTGGCAATGATGCAGCAGGTCGGTTTGCGACCCGAACATATCAGCCGGTATCCGCACATGTTTTCCGGTGGTCAGCGCCAGCGCATTGCGATTGCGCGGGCCTTGATGCTGGACCCGAAAGTGATTGTTGCCGACGAGCCGGTGTCGGCGCTGGATGTCTCGATTCAGGCGCAGGTACTGAACTTGCTGATGGATTTGCAGCAGGTCAGCGGCGTCGCTTACCTGTTCATTTCGCACAATCTGGCGGTGGTCGAGCATATCGCCGACGATGTGATGGTGATGTATCTGGGGAAGGCCGTCGAGCATGGCAGCAAGGCGCAGATTTTTAGCCGTCCTCTGCATCCGTACACGCGGGCATTGCTGGCCAGTACTCCGCGCATCGATCCGGCGCAGCGTCAGGAAAAAATCATTCTCACAGGGGAGTTGCCGTCGCCGATAGCGCCGCCGCCCGGCTGCGCATTCAATACCCGTTGTCCGTTTGTGCAAGAGCGCTGCCGCGTCGAAGAGCCCGCGCTGGTGTCGTTCGATGGTCGCCTTGTGGCGTGCCATCGGGTTGCCGAAATTAATTAGTCACCACATACGACCACGAATCAGGTTCAGCCGCCGAACAGGTCGTCCTCGTCGGTTTTCCGTTCGCGCGCTTCTTCAATCATGCGGCGATCCTTGATGCGTTTGCGGATGATGATGGCATGCTGCTCTGCGGTCATCGGCGGCGCAGTCATGATTTCCTTGAGCTGCGCCGTATTGGTGTAGTTGTTCTTATTGAGATTGTTCAATTCAAAGACTCCATTGAAAGTCGATCTGCAATAATTGCCCGCTCCGGGTTCGGCGGGAGTCACTTCATCAGCCTGTCCGACCACCCGCGCTAGCGGGGCAACTTTTCGAACCCGCCTATTCTGCCACAAACGATGCCACCAATAGGGTTGCATTCCGGCATGACGATCGGCTGCCGAATATTTTCTGACGGGCGTCGTCGCGATGGCAGATTGTGCGCTGCGGCATGCCGGGATGCCTGTCATTACAACGGGTATTTTTTGTCTCGCCAAAAATATATTGCGTCGCACTTGATTGCAGTCAAAAGAATCGCGCGCAATCTTCTGCTGCGTCAATGCCATTGCTCTAGCCGCGGATTATAAAATGCGCAATACTCGAGACGTTTGCGAAAATAAAGGCAAGTTTCGGGCTGAGCCAGAATTTGCGGCCAGTCAGCAGGGATTGCCACCATCACAATTTTTGGAGAACTCAATGAATGAAGTCGTCATCGTCGCAGCCCTCAGAACAGCAGTCGGTAAATTCGGCGGCACGCTGGCTAAAATTCCTGCGGTAGATCTTGGTTCGCATGTCATCAAGGGCTTGCTGGCCCAGACCGGTATTGATCCGCGACTGATCAGCGAAGTCATCATGGGACAAGTGCTGACCGCCGGGTGCGGACAGAATCCGGCACGTCAGGCGCTGATCCACGCCGGTCTGCCTGACATGGTGCCGGGTATGACCATCAACAAGGTGTGCGGCAGCGGCCTCAAGGCGACCCACCTGGCCACGCAGGCCATCCTCTGCGGCGACGCCGACATCATCATCGCGGGCGGTCAGGAAAACATGAGCGCCTCGCCGCACGTACTCAATGGCTCACGCGATGGTTTCCGCATGGGTGATGCGAAGCTGGTCGACACCATGATCGTCGATGGTTTGTGGGATGCCTTCAACCAATACCATATGGGAACGACGGCCGAGAACGTCGCCAAGAAATTCGAGATTTCCCGTGCCGAGCAGGACGCCTTTGCCACCGCTTCGCAAAACAAGGCCGAAGCCGCGCAAAAAGCCGGCAAGTTCAAGGATGAAATTCTCGCCCTCGAAATCGTCAGCAAAAAAGGTAATTTCCAGTTCGACGCGGATGAATACATCAAGGCCGGCACCACGCTCGAGTCGCTTGCCGGTTTGCGGCCGGCCTTCGCCAAGGACGGCACCGTCACGGCCGGCAATGCGTCCGGTCTCAATGATGGCGCGGCTGCGGTGATGATGATGTCGGCGGCCAAGGCCAAGGAACTTGGCCTGACTCCGCTGGCACGTATCAAGGCCTATTCGTCGGCTGGTGTGGATCCGAGCATCATGGGTATGGGTCCGGTTCCTGCCGCGCAGCTGTGTCTGAAAAAAGCGGGCTGGACACATGCTGACCTCGATCTGATGGAAATCAATGAAGCCTTCGCTGCGCAGGCCATCGCGGTCAACAAACAGATGGGCTGGGATACCAGCAAGATCAATGTCAACGGCGGCGCCATTGCGCTGGGTCACCCGATCGGCGCGTCAGGTTGCCGCATTCTGGTGACGCTGATCCACGAAATGATCCGGCGTGACGCCAAGCGCGGTCTGGCGAGTTTGTGTATCGGCGGCGGCATGGGTGTGGCACTGGCAATCGAGCGTTAAGATTCCGGTCAGTAGCCTATGCAACTGGTTACAATGTCGAACCTAATGGTTGTAATTATAAATAACAGGAGACAAAAAAATGGCACGTGTAGCACTGGTTACTGGCGGTATGGGCGGGTTGGGCGAAGCCGTTTGCATCAAACTCGCAGCACTCGGTTATCAGGTCGTGACGACCTATTCACCCGGGAACACCAAGTCGGAAGCATGGCTGGCTGAAATGGAAAAGCTGGGTTACAACTTCCGCGCCTATTCCTGTGATGTGGCCGATTACGATTCGGCGGCGGCGTGTGTATCTAAAGTGACGGCCGAAATTGGTCCGATCGATGTGCTGGTCAACAATGCCGGCATCACACGTGACATGACGTTCAAGAAAATGGACAAACCAAACTGGGATGCGGTGATCGGAACCAACCTTGATTCCGTTTTCAACATGACCAAACCAGTGTGTGACGGGATGGTCGATCGCGGCTGGGGTCGTATCATCAATATCTCGTCGGTCAATGGACAGAAAGGTGCGTTCGGCCAGACCAACTACTCGGCCGCCAAGGCCGGCATGCATGGTTTTACGAAGGCGCTGGCGCTTGAAGTGGCGCGCAAGGGTGTCACCGTCAACACGATCTCGCCAGGTTACATCGGTACCAAGATGGTGATGGCTATTCCACAGGAAGTCCTCGACAGCAAGATCATTCCGCAAATCCCGATGGCACGTTTGGGCAAGCCGGAAGAAGTTGCCGGCCTGGTGGCTTATCTGGCGTCCGATGAAGCCGCATTCCTCACGGGGGCCAACATCGCGATTAACGGCGGACAGCACATGAGCTGATCGCTGGCTGCAAACAAAAAAGGCGTCACCTCGTAGTCGGGGTGACGCCTTTTTTTTATGCTTCAGGTTAATCCCGAGGGCCGCTGTCTACCAGTGCCTGCAATTGCTCGACCAGTGCCGGCATGCGTAAATAGCCTGAGGTGACCATATCGAGATGGCCATTGCGTTCCAATACCAACATCGGAAAGCCACTGATTTTCCAGGCTTTGGTCTGAACGAAATCAGCGTGCGTGGCGAGCACGATTTTTTCTGATGCCCACAGTGTTTCGAAAGCCCCTGCCCCGGTCGGGATGCCCGCGGCGGTCAGTGCTGCGCTGGCGATATCGGCGAGCACGGTACTGCGGGTGACGTCGCGGCCATCGACATAAAACGCCTGCTGGATTGCATTGAACACGGCGAGCGTTGCCTGAGGTGCCAGTGTGCGGGCGGCGACGACGGCGCGGCAAGCAGGTTCCGTATTGTAGATAAAGCCGGGTTGCTCGATCGCATGATCGGAAAACGGCAAGCCGCTGGTCTCGTGGACTTTTTCCCAGTGCGTCATTAGTTCGGCTTTCATGGACTCATCCATGCGTTCACTGTTGTAGGCGCGCAGCCCGCCGAGAACGATCTCGACCGGAAGTCCGGGTAGACCGTCTAGCAGGGCAGTCAGTTCCGGGCCGAACCCGTAACACCAGGAGCACATCGGATCAGCGATATAAATGAGGTTGGGCATCGCCATGCTCTTTCAAAAGTGAAGGTCAGCGAAGTGTAAGGGATGGTGCATGTTGCGGCGACATAATTTGACACAGATTAACCCGACGCCGAGTTTGTTGTTTGTCGGTGAGACGGCGGTTGTCTGCGGTTGATTTTCAGACATGGGGTCAGCTAGTATGGACTTGCCTGAAAAATGCGTCTCTTTGGGTGTAAGTAGTTGGTCTGAGTTTGCGACTACACTCCAGTTTCACCGTAAGCCAAGTAAAGCCTCCGTCCACTTTTAAAGGAAATAATTATGAATGCACGTCAAGCGTTGTTCGCCACTGCCCTGTCCGCTTTCTGTGTCGCTGGTATCGCTACAGCCCATGCTGCTGATGCTAATGCGGACAAGGAAAAATGTTTCGGTATCTCTAAAGCCGGCCAAAATGATTGCGCGTCTGTCACCGGTACCCATTCTTGCGCAGGCCAGGCCAAGAAAGACATGGATGCCAGCGAATGGAAATATGTCGCCAAGGGTACCTGCGCAAAGGCCGGTGGCAAAATGGCTGCGCCGAAGTAATCTCCCGACCTTATGCTCTCCTTTCCTGCGCCGGGCCAGCCGATGTTTGCGCAACCCGGTGTCGGAATCGGACTGCGGGCACCGCACTATCGTGACTTTCTGGACCAGCGTCCCAAGGTCGACTGGCTTGAAGTCCACACCGAAAATTACCTGAATGCCGGTAGCTGGGACGCACATGTGCTGGACCAGTTACGGCAGGATTATCCGATCAGTCTGCACGGCGTCGGCTTGGGGATCGGTTCTGCGACGGGTTTTTCGGAGCAGCATTTGCAGCGTGTCTGCGACACTGTGCGCCGCGTTGATCCGGTACTGGTGTCCGAACATTTGTGTTGGGGTGCCGTCGACGAGCGTCACCTTAATGACTTGCTGCCGATGCCGCTGACGGCAGCGGCATTGCAACTGGTGGCTGAGCGGGTCGACCGGATTCAGCAAGCGCTGGGGCGACGTATGCTGATCGAAAATGTCTCGACCTATCTGCGTTTTCGGGCGGATACGATGAGTGAAGCTGAATTTCTCGCGGCCCTGTCGCGTCGCACCGGCTGCGGCATCTTGCTGGACCTGAATAATCTTTACGTCAATCAGTGCAACCACGGCGAAGATGCGCTGAGCGCACTCGCTACTTTGTCCGGCACATGCATTGGCGAATTCCATCTGGCCGGGCATCTGGTAACAGCGGATGCGGTCATCGACAATCATGGCGACCGGGTTGCCGCGCCGGTCTGGGAGTTGTACCGCGCAGCGTTGCGGCGCTTCGGACCGATCGCAACGCTGATCGAATGGGATACCGACATTCCCGATATTGCCGTGCTGCTTGATGAGGCTCGGCGCGCAAGCGACATCGTCGCAACAATCGTCACGTCGCCGCAGGACGAAATACTGGCCCGAAGCCAACACCAGATGGCGGCCGCATTGTTCGATCGCGCTGCCGAAGCCGGCGCCATCGGCTTGTTCAACGGTGATGCGCAACGGGTGAGCCAGCGCCTTGCGCTGTATCGCGGCAATCTCGTCGCCACCGGCGACAAGGCACTCGCCGCGGCTTATCCGGTCTTGCAAGCGCTGGTCGGCGAGGAATTTTTTTCTGCGCTGGCGCGTGCTTTCGGCAAGCAGCAGCCGTCAACTAGCGGCGACCTGAATCAGTACGGTGAAGGTTTTGCTGACTTTCTGTCGGGTTTTGCGCACGTTGCCGAGTACCCGTATTTTCCTGACATGGCGCGCTGCGAGTGGGCGATACATCGGGCGCATTACGCCGCCACGGCGACACCGTTCGATCCTGCGCCGTTAGCAACATGGACACCTGACCAGTTAGATCAGGCGCATTGCCGCCTGCATCCTGCCACGCAATTACTGGCGTCGCGCTGGGCCATTGCCGAACTGTGGCTGGCACATCAGCCTGACAGCGCTACGGCATTTCCGGATGTGCTGGAAGTGCCCTGTTTTGCGCTGGTCGTGCGGCCGCAGTGGCGCGTTAGTTTGCTGCCGATCAGTCAGGCTGCGCATGCCGCGCTCGACCTGCTGCAGCAAGGAGCAACGCTAGGCGCCGCGGTGGATGCGGCGCTGTCAATCGATGCGGGCTTTGATCTGGGGTTGCACTTGCAACAATGGCTGCAACAGTCGGTGCTGGGTGCGATCGATCCTTAATTTTCTTTCACTGGAGTCATGAATCATGGAAAGTTTCTTGCGGTTGCATCGTCGTGTCGCGTGCTTTGACCAGGTTCTTGTGGCGATGGGTGGATCACTGGTCGCGTTGGCAATCCGCCTGTATGTCGGCTGGCAGTTTTTCAAATCCGGATTGGTGAAGATCAGTGACTGGGGCGCAACGCTGTCGCTGTTTCGCGATGAGTACCAGGTGCCGCTACTGCCACCCGAACTGGCCGCTGTGATGGGGGCGGGGGGCGAGTTGTTTTTTCCGGTGTTATTGCTGCTTGGTCTGTTTTCCAGGCCGGCGGCCATCGGCCTGTTCGTCGTCAATCTGATGGCCGTTGTGTCTTATCCGCAGCTGTTCATGTTCGAGTGTCCTGCCGCCGTCAATGACCACGCTTTTTGGGGCGCACTGTTGCTGATACTGGTTGCTTATGGTCCAGGCAAGGCCTCTGTCGATGCCTGGCTGGAAGCTCGTATCAGGACCTGACCCACGAGGTCAGGCGCGGCTGAGTTGAGGTACGGAATTCGAGATTGGTGATGCCGAGCGCACCGGCCGGACCGGTCAGAAAACCAAGGCAGGGCTTGACCGGGAACAGGAAATTATCGCGCAGGTAAATGTCAGTGTGGCAGTTCGCGCTGGCGTTATACAACTGCGGCTTGATTTCCTGCCAGACCGCTTCGCCGATCCAGCCGTACAGAAACAACTGGTTCGGATACAGCGCGCTGTCCGAATCCAGATAGCCTTTCTGGCCCGGCTGCAATGCCGGGTGAGGCGGCGGGCCGTCACCGATCGACAGATCGATCCAGCCATCGTTGATCGAGTAGGTCTGTTGGCTTTCGTAGCTCGATGGCTTGAGCAGCAGTTGCCATTTACAGCTGAACCCGGCGCGCTTTTCGAGACTGTTTTTTTCGCTCCACATGGACAGGCCGTCACTGACTGTTAACTGAGTGCGAATAATCTGGCCTACCAGCGAAGGTTCGTACGCACGGACCGCATCGAGGTTTTCGTGCAGGTTCCAGAACAGCCATTTGGTGCGGTCTGCATCGGACATTTCCGCCAATGCTGACAGCGGTTGTGCACCATAAGGTTCGCGCGAACGCATCACATCCCGGCGCAATTTTTCGTTTAATTCTTCGAGTTCGGTATCAGATTTCCTGGCTGATTCAGGGCTCATCAATGACTCCATAAAGGTGGCTTCGATGAGTCATTTTAGGAGACATTTTTGAAACTACAATGGCTAATTGCTGCCCGTGTCTAGTTGCTGGTATTGAGCTGGTTCGCCAGCGAAGCGGCGCGCTCCCGACCGGCCGGGCTGAGCGTGATGTGCAGACTGCCGCTATGGACAAATAATGTTTTTTCACGTTTTAACGTGGCCGAAAAATTGTTCGAGTCATGGCAGGCTTGTTCCTTGCAGACGGCGCGAATGGTATCGAGCGTGGTGTGCTCGGCGCCCATCAGCGCATTCGCATGAGCCACCAGGAGCGCGGCGTTGACGGTCTTGTTGGCCATGTTATTGCCAGGAAGGTCCTTTAGCAGCTGCAATTTGCCATCTGCCTGCGTGTACAGATTGGCGAATTTTTCCAGCGCCTGCGGTGCCAGCGTGCTATTTGCCGGCTTTGCTGTCGCGACACTTTCCTGAGCGCTGCGCCACTTTGCACTGCTGGCGACTACCTGGCAAATGACTGTTTTGAGCCGATTGAGCTGGTCTGCAACGAACAATTCGCTACCTTCGATTTCTATGATTCCTTCACGTGCCGAGACAACCACACGTGCCTTGCTGTTTGAAGAATCAGTGTCTTCACCGACCTTGATTGACATGACATTCCCATCGAAAAAATAAAGAAAAGGATCGCTGCCTAACCGTCTAAGAAAGTGGCGCGCGACACCATGATTGCGCTTCCAGTGACGACAACGCCGGTATGGCGTGGAACGTGAATCCATTTTCACTTCAACGATAACGGTATGTTATTTATAAGTAATTTACGCAGGACGTATTTTGATAATGCGCAATGTGCAAATGTGGAAAGGTTGGATTCGGGTCGTAAATACTGGTTGCACGTTTAGGTGGTGCAAAGGCCGCGTTGGTTCGGTGGCGCGATCAGTTATTTTGCCGGCGCGATGCCGGCTTGACTGATTCATCCGGCATCCCGCTGTGCGGTGGGGCGGTATGCCGGGCGTGAACTTACAACTGGCGCGCTTTGAACGTATCGCAATCGGTCACAAGGCCGGTGGCAATGCCGCGTTTGAACCAGCGCACCCGCTGGGCTGAAGTGCCGTGCGTGAAGGAGTCCGGGATAACTTGTCCTTGTGCCTGGCGTTGCAGTGCATCGTCACCGATGGCGCTGGCGGCATTGAGCGCGGTCTCGACGTCACCGCGTTCAAGGATGGCGCGGGCCTCGTTGGCATGGAACGCCCAGACGCCGGCGAAGCAGTCGGCCTGCAACTCCATGCGCACCGACAGCGCATTAGCGCGGGTCTGGTTCGCGCTGCGACGGGCGGTGTCGACCTTGGCGGAAATGCCCATCAGGTTTTGTACGTGGTGACCTACTTCATGAGCGATGACATAGGCTTGAGCAAATTCGCCCTCGACCTTGAAGCGTTCGCGCATCAATTGGTAAAAGCTCAGGTCGATGTAAATCTTCTGGTCGGCGGGGCAATAAAACGGACCGGTAGCGCTCTCACCCTGGCCGCAGCGGGTCGAGGTCCGGCCACTGAAAAGAACCAGTTTGGGTTTCACATAGTTGCCACCCTCGGCACGGAACCGGGCAGTCCAGACGTCTTCGGTGTCAGCCAGGACGACGCGCACAAAACGTGTTGCTGCGTCGTTCGCAGGAGGCCCTTTGACGGGAGCTTGCTGGGTCGGTGTGATGCCGCCACCACCGCCACCACTGAGCAGACTGATGACCGTCATCGGATTAATACCGAAAAAATAAGATGCCAGCAGCGCCACGGCGATCGTGCCGATGCCGACCGAGCGGCCACCGAAACCGAAGCCGCCGCCGCCGCCGCCGCCGCCGCCGTCACCGCGGCGGTCTTCCACATTGTCGCTCTCGCGATTGCCGTCCCATTTCATGTCGACATTCTCCTGCCATGTGTTGTGTTGGTAGCCCGTGCAGGGTTGCTCAGACCGTCTGAATAATGCGCCGGAATGTCAGGTTGATGCGCGCGTCGCATGCGTTGCGTGATTTGTCGACCGCATGTTTCCAGTGCCGTTGCGTCAGACCGGCCATCAGCAGCAGGCTGCCATTGGTGAGTGCCAGCATCGTGGTCGGCAGGTCCGCTCGCGTTTTGTGCCGTAACTTGAAGACCCGCGTCGCACCCAGGCTCAACGACGCGATCACCGGTGCCGTGCCGAGGCTGGCTTCGTCATCGCTGTGCCAGCCCATGCTGTCCTGCTCGTCGCGATACCAGTTCAGCAGCACGCTGTTAAAGATCACGCCGGCGATGTGCTCGACGTCTTGCTTGAGTCGGGACAGCAGCGGAGTCCACGGCTGCATCGGCAAGGTCAGGCCCGAATACGTGTACGCCAGTCCGTCATCACCGTGCGCAGCGACCAGTCGCGGTTGCCAGTGCTGCTTGCCAAACAGCGTGATTTGTTCGCGCCGCCAATGCGTCTCGTCCATCAACTGATGCAGCACCGTGTGGCACTGCGCGGCCGGATAGACCTCACGCTGGAAGCGCACATCCGCATCCGGCAACGGCAGTTGCTCAAGGCCGGGATTGGCTTGTGCAAACAGATCGCTCATCGTAGTCAGCCAGACTTGACGTGGATACGCACGCCGTTGAGGCTGACGACCTGACCGGCCCGGATCTTGCAGGTCTTGCGCAGTTCCTGTTGACCATCGACCGAGACATTGCCGCCGGCGACGACCATCTTGCCGGCACCGCCGCTGTCGCAAATGCCGACCAGTTTCAGCAGCTGGTTGAGTTCGACGAATTCGTCGTTGAGCTCGAAATCAATTTTTTGCATCTTGGTTCCAAAAACGTGAGGGGTCAGGCCGCGATAACGAACAAGGCGATCACGCAGCCATAGCCGGCAATCCAGGCCAGCGAACGGGCAGTCGGTATGTTGGCCAGGTAGAGCGCAGTGTAAAGAACGCGCGCAGCAATGAAGGCCATAGCCAGGTAATTGATATAGAGCGGATTAGCACCGAGCTGGGTGGCGATCAGCACCGCGACGGCAAAAAACGGAAACGCTTCGAAGTGGTTGCGGTGCGCGTAATCGGCGCGGCGGTGAAAACCGGTCTGCTTGTCCATGAAGGCACGCGGCTCCGCATTGTCATAGCCGCGCAGGCCGACTTTTGCGATGGCCGTTGTCAGCAGCGGCATCAATCCGGCAATCAATACACACCAGTAAGCGATAGTCATGGGATCCTTTTTTGTGGAGGTCAGTCGGGCAAGTTATCAATGGCTACCGGAGCAAGATCATCAGCCGGTACGAAGCCGAACAGGCGGCCATAAAAATACAATTCCGCTTCGAGTGCGCGGCGGATATTTTCGGCGCGCCGGAAACCATGCGCCTCACCTTCGAAACGGATGTAGGCAACCGGCAAGCCTTTTTCGCGCACGGCATCGAACATCAGTTGCGCTTGCGCCGGTGGTACCACGCGGTCTTCCATACCCTGAAACAAAATCAGCGGACTGGTCAACCGGTCGGTGAAATGGATAGGCGAGCGCGCCACATAAATATCCTGACGTGCCGGATACGGACCGACCAGGCTATCGAGATAACGCGATTCGAATTTATGGCAATCGCGCGCCAGCGTCTCGAGGTCGCTGACGCCGTAATAGCTGGCACCGGCCTTGAAGACAGTATGAAAGGTGAGTGCTGCCAGTGCGGTGTAGCCGCCGGCGCTGCCGCCGCGTATCGCTAGTTGCTGGTCGTTGGCGGCCCCTTCGGCGACCAGGAAGCGCGCCGCATTGAGGGCGTCGTCGACATCGACCACGCCCCAGTTGCCATTGAGCCGGTGGCGGTAGGCGCGGCCATAGCCGGTGCTGCCGCCGTAATTGACATCGACCACGGCGAAACCGCGACTGGTCCAGAACTGGATCGCGAGGTTCAGCGTTGCGCCGGCGGCGGAAGTCGGGCCGCCGTGGTTGAACACCAGCAGCGGTGGTTTCTCTCCCATCGGGGCGGCGAAATCGCGGTTGGCTGGTGCGTAATAAAACGCATGGGCGCTGCGGTCGTCAGTGGTCGGAAACGTGATCGCGCGCGGCACCGACAGGTAACCGGGATCGACGGCGAGCGAAATTGCCTTCTTGAGAATCTGGTAGTGGCCGGTGCCCAGATCAAGGCGCACGATAGCATCCGAACGGTCGGGCGCACCGCCGATGAAGACCACAAAATCGGGGCCGACCTGCAGGTCGCTGATCTTGCGAAACGGCGTGGCGATCTCGCTTAACACGCAAGTGTCAGCGTCGAGTGTTGCCAGGTGCCAGTCGCCCTCCTGGACATAGGTGCAGACAATCCGGCCATTGCCATCAAAGCCGTAGGTCGAGATGCCGACATTCCAGAGTGGCCGACCGAATTCTGCCGCCATCGGGCACAGCGCCTGCACCGTATCGCCGCGCAAACGGTGCAGGGTCCACCAGCCGCTTTGTTCGGACACGAAATGCAGGTCTCCGGCGGGCGACCAGGCCGGCTGGAAGATCGGATCGTCGATGCT
>CAILRJ010000044.1 GCA_903836575.1 uncultured Burkholderiales bacterium | reverse complement strand
CTGTTCGGGTTGATGGTGTTGTTGCACTTCAACGGGATCAACGAAGTTTGCTGAAGCGCTATTGGGTAAAACTTGATGCACCTGGCCTTGGTTTGGCTCTGTGATTGCCACATCATGTCGCCCGTTATTCTGCACCGGTAACGACGTCACGGCATGCAGGCTGGCGGGCGTTTGCATCGATGTCATCTGATGCAGCGGTAATACAGGTTGGGCATTGCTTACTGTTTGGTTCAACCAAGCCGGTGCCGAATGACGCCGTAATGACGCAGTCATACCAGGCGCAGTCAGTGGTGGCATCGAAGCTATTTTTTCCTGTAGCGCTGTTCGCAACGACGCAAGCTGTTCGATCGAATGCACGTAGCCAGGTCCACGTTGCATCCTCCCCGCGTGGATTTCCTCTTCCAGCGCGTCGTCCAATGTCGCTTCAGTCACCCGCCCGCATTCAATGAGACGAGCTATTTTATGATAGCTGATCAGCGTAGCATTGCGCCCCGCTCCTGCTCGACTAAGAATGAGCTGTACTGTGGGCGAATCAGTCTGGTCAACGTCTCCGCCCGATTCAACGGCAACCTGATGCGCATCCAATAACGCATCGGCTCGTCGGATCTCTACCGGCAGCAGCACCCTATCGGTAAATTTCAATCCAGCCTGAGTCAGTGGAATCTTGATCGTGATGTTATCGGGATCGATCACGGTCAATTCATAACGTACAAAGTCTTCCGCATCTTTAGCGTGTCCTTTTCCAGCGATCTGATTCAAGCTTTGGTACTGGTAGCGATTACCAAACTTGAGTGCACCATTGCTGTCACGCGGCTTTGCAATCTCCGTTTTTAACAAATCGATGATCGATTTTTGGGTGGACTGCTCCGCGTCATAATGCGCTTTACGCGACACGATCTCAAATATGCCCTGCTTCGATACCAGTGCCTGCACCATGAAGTCTTTGAAACTCTCCGCGTGCGGCGATTGCCCGGCGGCGTAGACCACGTTGACAGGCCCAATGTCCGGAGATTGTGGCCGAATACGGTGAGCATGAATTGGTTTGCCCTTGTTGCGTGGCATGCCCGTGTCGATCCGCACGACATGTTCATTGTCGAGGCAGCAAACACCCGTTTCGTTTGGCATTACCTCGGTCTTGCTGAACATGCGAGACGGCGGTCGTATTCGGCACTGTGCTCTCGCTTTATCAATGAGCGCGTTCCACATGGCTACGACTCTATTTTCATTCGGCCGCGTAGCGGCAAACCGGGGGGGTACACGGTGAAGCGAGTCGCTGAAAGAACGCACTATTCTTGGTGGGCGCGACATAAATTACTCCAATAAAATTGTTGTCTCAAAGTTTGTTGGCATTGAATCGAGCCGCGAATACCTGCTTGTCTGACGTGCTGCGCACGGTGTACGAAAATCACTTTTCCATTAGACAGAGGCACAAATTAAGTCGCTGCTGTAGAGCAACTACGGATTGCCGATTTGCGCAATCGACATTGCAGCTATGGTAAATAGACGTCGATTAACAAAATGTCACTTAATGTGGCAAAGATGTCGCTTCAGTCTGCATCTCGATCAATTCGATTGATTGGTTTGCGATATTTTTATCATTGATTAAAGAATTGCCCCCTTCGGAAATACCTTGTCTGCAGTCGTCATGATAAAGTTTGAATCAATATTTCTCAGCACGACTAATTCAATGCGCGCCTTCTCAAGGAACATATCTCTCTTTAAGTCGCTGATCGTAGCTTCAACTGCGATTCTGTCCAGACTCTGCTCATCGTCTCCTGCAGCCGCTCTAGCGCCAGTACAATCGAATGCATAATTTTCTTCAAAGTGCTCATTAACCACACCGGCCATTTGTGCAAGCTCCCTTAAAACTTCTTCTTCATCAATTTTTTGTGGCAAGGACAAATCGATTGCAGTGGGAACTTCGATAAGTCGTTCGATAATGCCGG
>CAILRJ010000043.1 GCA_903836575.1 uncultured Burkholderiales bacterium | reverse complement strand
GACCTTCAACCGTTTCCAGCGTGTGGTGCACGATGTCTCGCGCGAAATCGGCAAGGACATCGCGCTCGACATCCACGGCGAAGACACCGAACTCGACACGACTGTGGTCGAAAAAATCGGTGACCCGCTGTTGCATCTGGTGCGCAATGCGATCGACCACGGCATCGAATCGGCCGCCGTCAGGCTGGCCAGCGGCAAACCGGCACGTGGGTGCGTCACGCTGGACGCCTGCCATGATTCCGGTGCCATCGTCATCACCGTCAGCGACGACGGCGGTGGTCTCAAGCGCGAGCGCATTCTGGCCAAGGCAATTGAGCGCGGACTGGTCGATGCCGGGCGCGAAATGAGCGATGGTGAAATCTACGACCTGATCTTCGAACCCGGTTTTTCGACCGCGGCTGAAGTGACCAACCTGTCCGGTCGCGGTGTCGGCATGGATGTCGTCAAGCGCAACATCACCGCACTGCGCGGCAGCGTCAGCGTCGCCAGTAGCGAAGGTGTCGGCACCACCGTCACGGTGCGCCTGCCACTGACACTGGCCATCATCGATGGCTTCATGGTCGAGATCGGCAAATCGGTATTTGCGATTCCGCTCGACATGATCGAGGAATGCATCGAATACAGCGCCGAACCCGGTCACGATTACACCGACCTGCGCGGCAGCGTGCTGCCATTCATCCGGTTGCGCGATTTGTTCGATGTCGGCGGTGTGCCGGCCCGGCGCGAAAATATCGTCGTTCTCAAACATGCCGGACAACGTGCCGGCCTCGTGGTCGACACCTTGCTGGGCGAATTCCAGACTGTCATCAAGCCGCTTGGCCAGTTGTTCAGCCAGGTTGATTGCATCAGTGGTTCCACCATTCTGGGCAGCGGCGATGTCGCGCTGATCCTCGATGTACCCGCGCTCGTCCGGCAAGCCAGTCTCACCCGTAGTAATCCGATCCCCGGATAATTTTTTAACCCACCACGCGTTCGCTCACTTCACCCACAGGACTCATCATGTTTTCCAATATCAAAATCGGCGTACGACTGCTAGTCGGCTTTATCCTGGTGGCTGCCATCAGCATCGTGGTGGGCGGGATTGGTATCAACAGCGCCAACCGGATCAACGACATGGCTGATTCGATGTACCAGCAAGAACTGATGGGCATCTCGCTGGTCAAGGAAGCCAACATCAACCTGATCTATATCGGCCGCGCACGCGCGAATTACTTGCTGTCGACGACACAGGAAGAGCGCGCCAGCAATCTTGCATCGATCACTAAAAGCAGCACGGCGGTCAAGGATTTGCTGATCAAGTCGCGACCGCTGTTCACCTCTACTCGCGCAAAGGAAATCTTTACTACCTTCGACAAGAGCTGGGAAGAATATCAGCGCGACTTGCAGCAAGTGCTGACGCTGGCCAATACCGAACAATTGCAACAGCGCAGTGAATCGTTGACGAAAATCATGGCTGAGTCACGCGCGAAAGCCAATGTGATCGATGACCTGATGACCGAATTGACCGTGATCAAGGAAACTCGCGCCAAGGAAGCCTCAGTCGAAACCACCACGATCTACGAAAACAGCCGCATGTTGATGCTGACAGCGATTGCTATCGGTGTCTTGCTGGGTATCGCCCTTGGTGTTCTCATCAGCCGCAGTGTGACGATGCCGCTGAACAAAGCCCGCGATGCCGCCAACCGGTTGGCCGAAGGCGATCTGACCGTACGGATCGAGTCCACTGCGACTGATGAAACCGGCCAGATGCTGCGTGCTATGCAGTTGATGATTGCCAAGTTGTCGCAAGTGGTCTCGGACGTCAACAGCGGTGCCCAGGCACTGGCCAGCGCCTCCGAAGAAGTTAGCGCCACCTCGCTGTCGCTGTCACAAGCCTCCAGCGAGCAAGCTGCCAGCGTCGAAGAAACCAGCGCCTCGATCGAACAGATGTCGTCCTCGATTGCCCAGAACACCGAGAACGCCAAGGTCACCGATGGCATGGCCAGCAAGGCAGCGCGTGAAGCAGCCGAAGGTGGTGTGTCGGTCAACGCCACCGTCGCAGCGATGAAGCAAATCGCCCGCAAGATCGGCATCATCGACGACATCGCTTACCAGACCAATTTGCTGGCGCTCAACGCTGCCATCGAAGCCGCCCGTGCCGGCGAACACGGCAAGGGTTTTGCGGTGGTTGCCGCCGAAGTGCGCAAGCTGGCTGAACGCAGCCAGATCGCCGCGCAAGAAATCGGCGAGCTCGCCACCAGCAGCGTCGATCTGGCCGAAAAAGCCGGCAAGCTGCTCGATGAAATGGTCCCGAGTATTCGCAAGACGTCGGACCTGGTGCAGGAAATTGCCGCCGCATCGAGCGAGCAATCGTCCGGCGTCAGCCAGATCAATTCCGCTGTCATGCAATTGAGCCAGACCACGCAACAAAATGCCTCCAGCTCGGAAGAGTTGGCAGCGACCGCTGAAGAAATGAGCAGCCAGGCCGAGCAACTGCAAGCCACGATGTCGTTCTTCAAGCTCGACGGTATTTCCCGCGGCACCGTGCAACCCCCACAGACGCGCATCTATGGCGGCAGCAGCAAGGGTGGCAACAGAGCCGCTAATACCGTCCCGACTCCCGCATTGGCCAGAGCCAGCGTCGGTGATCTGGACGAATCCCAATTCACCCGTTTCTGAGAGAAGGCACCATGAACGCACTTGTACAGGCCGACAATAAGGCACTGGTCATCGCGAAAAATACACCGGTAGCCACTGGACCCAAGCAGTATCTGACCTTTCTGCTCGGTGGCGAAATGTTCGCCATCGGTATCCTCGGCATCAAGGAAATCATCGAATACGACGGCCTGACGCGCGTGCCGATGATGCCCGAATGCATACTCGGCGTGATCAATTTGCGCGGTGCCGTGGTGCCGGTAATGGACCTGGCCGCACGCTTCGGCAAGCCGCCAACGGTCATTACCAAACGCACTTGCACCGTCATCGTCGAAGTGGAAGCCACCGATGGCGAGCGACAGGACCAGACTCACGATATGGGGTTGGTCGTTGATGCGGTCAATGCGGTACTTGATATTCCGGATGCCGATATCGAGCCGGCACCGGCCTTCGGGGCGCGCATCCGTACCGACTTCATCGCGGGTATGGGCAAGGTCAACGGCAAGTTCGTGATCCTGCTCAATATCAGCCGGGTACTGTCGATTCAGGAACTTGGTGCGCTGGCGCAACTCAGTGAGTCGCCACCTGCTTTGATTTCCTGAGTGACGATGGCTCCACCACTCATCACTGATCAGGAATTCGGCCAGTTCCAGCGCTTCATTTTTGACGCGGCCGGCATCACGCTGTCGGGCTCGAAAAAAGCGCTGGTCAGCGGTCGTCTGGCCAAGCGACTGGTGCATCATCAGCTCGACAGTTACAGCGCCTATTTTCGTCTGCTCGGCAGTCGCGACAAGTCCGATGAAGTACAGATCGCGATCGATCTGCTGACGACCAACGAAACCTATTTTTTTCGCGAACCGGCGCATTTCGATTTTTTGCGCGCGCGCGCACTGGAGGCGGTCGGTCGCGGTCAGCCATTCCGGGTCTGGAGTGCCGCCAGCTCGACCGGCGAAGAGGCTTACAGCATTGCGATGGTGCTGGCCGATACCCTCGGTAGCACGCCGTGGGAAGTGTTCGGCTCCGACATCAGCAGCAGCGTGCTGGTCGGCGCGCGCAGCGGCCACTACTCGATGAACCGCACCGACCATATTCCACCCGCCTATCTAACGCGCTATTGCCTCAAGGGCGGCGGCGACCACGCAGGATCTTTGCTCATTGACCGCGCCATCCGCAACAAGGTGCGCTTCGCGCAAGTCAACCTGAACGACCGGCTGCCGGAAATAGGCCTGTTTGACGTGATTTTCCTGCGCAACGTGATGATCTATTTCAACGATGACACCAAGCGCGAGGTCGTGGCGCGGGTGCTCTCCAAACTCAAACCGGGCGGCCACTTTTGCATCGGCCATTCGGAAAGCCTGAACGACATCACTACCGCCGTCGATACCTTGTCGCCCTCGATTTACCGCAAGCCATAACGCGCAATGCCCCGTCGACTTACCCCGCCCGAAAGAAAAAAATGAATAATCTAAAAATCGGTCTTCGTCTTGGTGGCGCTATTGCCATCGTCGTCCTGATCCTGCTGAGCGTGATCGGCATGGGTTACTGGAATCTGGCCCGCTACACGCTGGCCAATGACTTGAATATCCAAACCCACAAAGTCGTCGGGTTCATGGATGGTGCGATGGAATCGCTGGTCAATATCGAGACCGGCCAACGCGGCTTTCTGGTCGCCGGCAGCGAAGATTATCTGGAGTCGACGGTGAGTGGAAAACGGCAGTTTCAGGAAGATCTTGATGGCGCAAAAAAACTGACCAGCGACAATCCGATCCTGCAAGAGCAACTGGCACGCCTGAAAACCCATTACGCGCTGTGGATGAAAGAAGCAGTGGAACCCAGCCTGGCGACGCGTCGTGCCATCGGCACCGACATGAGCCGCCAAGCGGAAGTGATCGCCATCACGGCGCGCGGAAAAACCGAAATGGATTACTTGCGCAAACTGGTCGCCGAGATCACCACCGCGCAGGAGACCTTGCTGGAGTCGCGTGAAAAAGACATGCATGCATTGAGCGATACGACCCAGAACACGCTGCTGATCGGCGCCCTGCTCGGCACGCTACTGGCCAGTATTTTTGGTGTACTGGTAACACGCAGCATCACCGGACCGACCAGCAAGGTCGTCGATGCCGCCAACAAGATGAGCGTTGGCGACCTCGATTTCCAGCTCGATATCCGCAGCCGGGATGAAATGGGCGTGCTGGCGACGTCGATACGGGCAATCCAGAGCGCCGTGCAGACCACCATCGCCGACACCGAATTGCTCACCCGTGCAGCGGCCGAAGGACGACTCGATGTGCGTGCCGATGCAACACTGCATGCCGGTGCCTACCGCCG
>CAILRJ010000042.1 GCA_903836575.1 uncultured Burkholderiales bacterium | reverse complement strand
TGCAACTCGGTGACGCGCTGCCGGCCGGCGTGCCGGTGGTGCGGCTCGATGATGCCGGCATGGCGATGCAGATGGCCGAGTACGTCAGCCATGCGGTACTGCGTTATTTCCGCCGTTTCGACGAGTTCGAGACGCAGGCGCGCGACCATCAATGGCGTTTTTTGAAGCCGCGTCGCAAGGAAGATTTTTCGGTTGGCATTCTGGGCATGGGCGTGCTTGGCGCGCGCGTCGCCGGGGCCTTGCTGGCGTTGGGATTTCCGGTGCACGGCTGGAGTCGCAGCCGCAAGGAGATCGCCGGTGTGCAGTCGCATGCAGGTCCCGGCGAGCTCGACGATTTCCTCGCGCAGTCGCAGGTACTGGTGTGCGTGTTGCCGCTCACGCCGCAGACCACCGGCATCCTCAATCGCGAGACCTTGGCCAGGCTGCCCAAGGGTGCGTACCTGATCAATGTCGCGCGCGGTGCGCACCTGGTCGAACAGGATTTGCTGGATTTGCTTGATGAAGGTCATCTGGGTGGCGCGACGCTCGATGTGTTCCGCGAAGAGCCGCTGCCGTCCGATCATCCGTTCTGGAACCAGCCACGCATCACAATCACGCCGCATATTTCCGCGCTGACCCTGCGCGGCGACAGCGTGCGGCAGATCGCTACCAAGATCAAACAGATGGAGCGTGGCCAGCCGGTTGCCGGTCTGGTCGATCGCACGAAAGGATATTGAGATGAGCCTGCCCACCCACGTCAAACTTGTTGAAGTCGGCCCGCGCGACGGTCTGCAGAACGAAGCCCGGACCATCCCTGCCGAGATCAAGATTGCCTTGGTCGACCGGCTCACTAAAGCCGGGTTTCGCAACATCGAAGCCGCCTCGTTTGTCTCGCCGAAATGGGTGCCGCAGATGGCCACCTCGGCCGACGTGATGGCGCAGATTGTGCGCGGCGACGGCGTGGTGTATTCGGTGCTGACACCGAACATGCAGGGATTCGATGCCGCGTTGCTGGCGCGGGCCGATGAAGTCGTGATCTTTGGCTCGGCCTCCGAAGCCTTCTCGCAAAAAAACATCAACTGCTCGATTGCCGAATCGATCGACCGGTTCCGTGCGGTCGCTGCGGCGGCCAAACATAACGGCATGCGCTTGCGCGGCAGCATCAGTTGCGCGATGGGTTGTCCGTATCAGGGCACGGTGTCGCTTGATAGCGTGGCCGACGTGGTGGCGCGGCTGCAGGCACTGGGCTGCGATGAGATCGACATTGCCGACACCATCGGCGTGGGCACCCCGCATCAGGTGCAGGCCGTCATGCAGCGCGCAGCACAGGAATTTCCGCTGGCGCAATTATCGGGACATTTCCATGACACGTACGGGCAGGCGCTGGCCAATATTTACGCCAGCCTGGAAGTGGGTGTGGCGATCTTTCACGCGTCGGTGGCCGGCTTGGGCGGCTGTCCGTATGCCAAGGGCGCGACCGGCAATGTCGCCACCGAAGACGTGCTGTACCTGATGCAGGGACTGGGTATCACTACCGGCATTGATCTCGATGCGGTCGTCGATGCCGGGCAGTTCATCTCGCAGCACCTCGGGCGCAAGGCAGTGAGCCGGGCCGGCAACGCCATTGCGGCAGCGCGGCTTCGATAGGCCGTGGCAACGTCCGCTGACAAATTGACGGCTGGCGCCGGTTGCGCCGTTGCCGGCCGGGCAAAAAAAAAGGTCAGTGCACTGGAACCGATGACGCCATCACGCCACTCAAATCCATACCCTACTTTTAAAGTTGCAATTTGGAATGTTCCTGCAAGTTGCCGCTGACAACCATGCCTAAATACTTTGATACTGTATCGAAACGTCCCTGGGCCCTGTCGCCGGTTATGGTTCGTACCGAACCTGGCGCTACAACCCAGCCAATCCCTGAGCGGATCAGCTCTCTCGCTGTCATCAGGAAGGACGGCGCAGCCGCCCGCACTGAACAAGCGCTCAGGAAAAGCAGCCATGCTTTCAAAAAATTTCAGCAAGCAAGCCAGACTCGCCCGGTTGAGTCTGCCTTGAGCGAAGTCGCTACCGATGCCAGCATCACGCTGCGCGTGGCGATCGCCGCCACCCGGGAGTTGCTGACGCGTTATCGGACGCTTCCCGAATCCACTAGTGCGGATTGTCCGGAGCAGACGCTGCAGCGCGCCGCATTGTCCGGCCAGATCCTGAGGAGTGTCGAATTCGAGTTCGACTGCATGGATGCCCTGGCGGATGCACTGGAGGGCTTGCAGCGGGTTGATGCAGCCAAGCTGGTGGTGGTGCGTGACATTGCCAGCCAGGCTGCCAGTCAGCAAGCCAAGCTCGGACCATTGCTGGTTCAGCGCGAGCAGCAATCGGCTGATTTTCAAACCGCCCGCAGCAAGGATGCCGACCTTGTCCGGCAGCTCATTGATTGCCGCACCACGCAAATTATCGAAGACCTGCGCCAGACGGGTATTCTCGCGCCTGACTGAGGCAATCAGTCCGATTGCGGGCCGCCACTCCTGCCGCCGGTTGTCGAATTAGTCAGGCCAGGTGGCGTCCGGACTGCTGCGTTATTCCCGTTTTCACTTCCGTTTTTACCGCCTCTCTCACTTCCTCTCTTTCCTTTCCGTCAATCCCACTCCTTTTTCACTGTTGCAGCAAGCGGCTTGGTCGCTGCTGGTGGAACTATCCCGGAGCAGCCGTCACATAGGAACAACTCCGGATCGGTGCCATCGGGCATTGACGGTTTTTTACAGAGGTTCATATGGATCGTATTAGACAGACTGCCAAAGCACTTTGTTGCTGGGGCACCGTCGCACCCCCTTCTGCTTCATCGGACTCGTCTTCAGGGCGCGGTAGCGCCGCGCCATTACTTTCATCGACCACCCTCCTGCCGGCCCCGGCTTCGACGGCGAGTGGACGTGTCCGACGCCAACAAATTATAGAAAATCGGGGTGCTGAATTGCCGACAGCGACTACAGGCGAGGTTGTTTTAGCCGCCGTTAATATCCCGCAGTCGAACTCGCGAGAAAGTGAAGACCGCCCGGCATCTTTTGCTGCGACGATCAGACAAAGTGCCGCACATCACGATGTACTCTCAGTCCTGTTTGCACTCAGTCCGGAAGAAACGGCCCGGTCAAACGTGGCGCCGCAACCGCAACCAGGCACACATGAATCGACCCCTTCGAGTCTGGCCTATTCAGAATTCTCTAATGCAAGTTTAAGCTCCAATGACTTGAGGTCGCAATTGCGTGGTTTACGTCTGATTGAGCCGCCAACTTCAGCGGCATCCTCCTTATCTGGTCGCTACCTGCCAGTCAGTCAGCGTTCCGCGTTTGCGCCGTTCAATCGCGGCGACCATCGTGTTGGGCTGATGGAGGATGTCGCCGGCAATTCTATCCTCACGGAATTGAGTCGGTCCTCTGCAGCTGTAACAGCGGTGAGGCTGGGTCAATATGTGCCGCCGGGTCATTCCGGTGTGGTGACTTGGTTGAATCTTTTCGAAGAGATTCCCGAACACACCGAGTATGCAGGTAGCCATCACCCACCTGCATCCACTGTGCCTCAGGGCGGCATCGCTCTTACTATCCCTGAAGCCAACGTGGCGAGTGCCTCGCCGGGATATGGTGCGACGGATCAGGAAGACGCAGTCACGTTGCCTTTAATGCCCCTCCTTCGGGACACAGACCGTGCATCGCGACCCCTTGCGATGCTGCGACGGCAACACATGCCGGATGAGGACGATACACCGCATTTTCTCAGCTTCGAGCAAGGACATTGGCCGTCTGCTCCTGTTGCGCCCGCTGCTCTACCTCGTAGCAACGAGGGCGAAGGATTATCCAGTGCCAGTACCAATACCAGTGGCAGTAGCAGTGCCAGTGGCAGTAGCAGTACCAGTGCCAGTGCCAGTACCAGTACCAGTACCGGTTCAAATAAGTGACGGTTGGAGCTGGTCCACGCATGAAGCACCGTCTCCCGGGTGCGCCATGCCTGCCTGCGCTGCCCCTTGGATTTGCCGCTGACAGCCACGACCGCAACCGCGGGTCGAGCGAGCGAGTTTTGGCGTTGGGGTTCATAGGGTGCGGTGGTGTGTCACTTTTTATTTTTTCCGGTCTCGCCAGATGTGAGGTTGTCATCCGGTTATCCGTTAATCCTTGGTCCGCATCGGTGGAACTAGTTCGCATTAACCCTCACATAAGTGCATCTACGGTTCGGCGTCATGGGGCGCTGACGGTTTTTATCGAGGTTCACATGGATCGTATTAAGCAGACTGCCAAAGCACTGTGTTGCTGGCGCACTCCGGAGCGGCCTCCGACTTCTCCGGAAGTTTTGCCTGCCAGAGGCGGTTCGGCGCAATCTGTATTGTCTGCAGCAACATCGAGAGAAGATGCCCGGCGCCGGGAACTTGAAGACCAGCTTGGCGGTGAGCTACCGCTGGCAGAGACGTCGACGACTGGCAGGGCCAGCGACGCACCAACTGCAGGTGAATTACTTGTCGACATGCCGACTTTGAGTCTTTCGGGGCGCGACGACCGCACGGTGCCTGTACCGGGCGCAACGGGGCAAGGAGGCGTGCCGCTAACCATCTTCACGTTCAGGTCCCCTCAACACACCGAGGCGTTGCCACTTTTGGGCGTGCAAGATACGCAGGGGCCTACTCTATTGAGCTCGAGTTCCACCAGGTTCTCTCTTTCCAGTTCAAGTTCAAGTTCAAATGAGATGCCGTCGCCATTTCCAGGCTTGCCCCCAATTGGTGTCGCGGCTCTGGCTAAAAGAAAGCCACCGCCGGTTGCTGCGACCGGTGCCAGGATAGGTCGACCCAAAAACGATCTTGCTGAGGATGATTCGGTCTCTCGCAGCAGCGATTCAGTTGGCCTTTCACATCATCATCAAAACGAGCCATCAAGTAAGTCAAGTGAGCTTGCATGGCGGAATTCTTCGGGGCGCAGGTCCGGAGGCACCGACGACGTCCCGAACGATCGCCTTGCTGCTGAATTGAACAGGCCGTTGATCCCGCCGGCAATGAACAGGACGTATGGAGGCCTGTTTCCTGGTCTCGCTGTGGCACCTGCAGCAACGACGCGGCAGCTTCCTTTTATGCCTTCTCTTGGTAGCGAGCCGGGTCCGGCCTTCGTACTTCAACCGCGACGTGAGCGGTATGACCCGCCTCAAGTCAATCTGAACGCCGCCACCGCTGCTGCTGCTGCCGCTTCGATACCGCCCGCGTCTTTACCTCGTCGCCCTGGTGCCGAAGAGTTTTCCAGCACGAGTTCCAGTGAGTGACCGTGTTTGCTCGCTGCAATGGCAAGATTTTGTCCGTGCAGGCAGTCTGACCTGCTGGTGAAGCGCTAACGCTTCGACTGCCCGCAGACCTTTGCCGCGACAGAGGTTCGTCCGATTTGTCGCACGTCTGATTTTATTCATGCATCACTTTATCCAGAACAGCCAAGTTCCAACGCTGTTATTAAAAGACGGTATTAGTGGAACTGCGCTGACGCAATGGCCACATAAGTTCATCTCCAGATCGATGCATTGTGGCATTGGCGGAATTTCATTTAGGTTGATATGAAGAACATATTTAATAGAAGTTCGATACGGACGCATCGTCCCATGCTGAACCGTCAAAATTCTGATGAAGTCTCTGTTGCTGCGGTAATTAGAGGGTTCAAAAATTATACGGCAGACAGCAACGATAAATTCCTGGCGGATATCGATGGCTTGAAAAAGCATAAGTCATCTGAAGTTAAAAATTTTTCTAACAATAGTTTAAATTTAAGTCGTGATTACAACAATTATTGTGACGATCCAAATAATTCTCAAAATCACGATATGCAAACTTTTTGCAGATTATTTTCGATGGTGAGTCAAAAGCCATTCATGAGAATACGATCCGGTGGGAAATGGGCCATCGGTGAGCTTCTGGCCATGTCAGCGACCAGTCAATTTAAAAACTCACCCGGGTCGCCAACACATATCTTAACCGATGCACAAGTAGAAGAAACGTACACCTTAGAACCCGTCAATAAAATGCGTGTTGCCGGCCAGACATTAAGAGCGATTATCAGAGCTCGCACTTCTAGTCCTGCTGCAGCCGCTGCAGTTGCAGCCCCCGCAGTTGCAGCTCCTGCAGTGGTTGTCCCCGCAGTTGCAGCTCCCGCTGCTTCTGTTGAGGGAAGCAGTGACGAGGAAAGTGTAGCGAGTGATGTAAAAAGTATTTATAGCGAATCGTCGATATCTTCCGCGCATAGCGCATCGAATCGACTGCAAACGCAGAATCAATTCAGGTCTTTGGAAACACCAGTAGTTAATACTGATCTTGCTTCTATTCGGTCTGGATCAGTTTCCGGGTCAAAAGACAACGATTCGGTTCATTCAGGGGCTGATGAAATTTCCTTTTTTGATCATGGTTCATTTTCCGATCCGGAATTTGAAAGCTCTTCTATAAAAAATAGAACTGATTCATCTGAGCCTATACAGGCGTCACCATCGCCGGGATTATTCGTGGCTGATTGGGAAAGTAATTTTGAATCGGAGCACTCAGAATCAGAATCTATTCCATCAAGTATTAGTGTTCATTCTCCATCTAATTTTCCCGATCTGGGAAGAGTAAGTCCATTTAATGACACTCGCAGTCAAAATGTTTCCTCAAATATTAAGGTGGTGATTCCTGACAATGAAGACATTGCTTATTCTTCTTTAGTTCCTGGGCCGGAGAGCAAAGTAATAGCAAGTAATTTTAAATCTGAGGAGAAAATTAATTTATCTGGTAGTGGCGATGAATATATTATTTCAAATAATCAGGAGCTTCAATCACAAAAAAAAGTAGTTATCGATGAATTGAATATTATTTCAAATAAAATAAAAGAAAAAAATAAATTTGATCTTGTATTGAAAAATAATCTGAGTGGGCTTAAGGATGAGTTGCGTGCGCGGATCAATGAAGTTAAAGCACTTGTGGATTTAGACGAACATGCCACTGAGAGTGATCGTGCGGTCCGTGGTCTGCGTTTGGATATGCTGAGAGCCTCTGCTAGTCTTGCTGGTGAGCATTTTAGAAGAATAAATGATGCTAATTACACGTCAACAGAAAACAAATTTCTCCGTAGTGAGAGCAAGGAGACAGTTCTTGATGTTAATTATTTAATAAAAGAAAGTATTGCACTAAAGTCCTATGAAATAAATACAAACGACGTTGCAAGCAATATGACGTTAAAGCTGGCAATAGAAGATAATATCAAAGAAAGTACATTATTGGATTCCATCAAAAAATTGCAAGAAAATGAAAATAAGGTCAAAGAAATAGTTGCTAACGAAAGAGCAGAATTAATCAATAAAATGGATGAGTTCCAACAGAAAGTTATTAAATTTGCTGTGGATTTAAAAAATCATATTGAAAACGATCTGGCTGCGCCATTTATCCTGGCAGCAATAAATAATCAAGAGTTGGCTAAAAAAATGTTCAAGAAAGAGGCGTTAGAGACCATACGCAAAAAAATAGAATTCCAAAAATCAGCTCCTTCGAAAATTGATAATTTAGTGAAGGAGGAATTTTATTTGAATAAGGCTGTTGGAAGTGTTTTTGAGCGCCAGGAGCAAAATGCTACTCTAAAGAGAAATCTTTCTGAATCGAAGATTGCGTTTGACGGACTTGAAAAAGAGTTTAATGCAATTTATAAATAATCAAATTAAAATAAAAAAACTTCCAATGATTATAACTACTAATTCATCGAAAGGATGCCCAATGGACATTAATGAAATGAAAAAAATTTATGCTGATTCCACGCAGCAATTGAAAGCATTGAACGAGGCAATTGCATACTTGCATCAGAATATCGGTCAACTGGATGCCGGCGCCGATGGTGATGATGCGTTCGCAGCGCACCGTGGTGGCAAAAGTGCTCTTGCTACCAGACAGCAGTTGGCAAGAGAAAGCATGCAACGATTACAGCGGGACCGAAGCGACCTCGTTGCCAGCAGGAAGACGGTTGAGACCCTGATCCGGCAGAATGCTGCGACGGTCAGTTGCGCCGATGATGCGACGGCTTGACCGTTGCCGCGTGAGAGTCGACCGGCGGTTGTGTGGCAGTGCGTGTAAAGACGTTGAGCG
>CAILRJ010000041.1 GCA_903836575.1 uncultured Burkholderiales bacterium | reverse complement strand
GTCTATTTCCTGACGCCTGACGTGGTTGGCGTGAACCTGACCGGCATGCTGCGTGAAGGCGTCACCGCGACCGATCTGGTCCTGACCATCACCGAAATGCTGCGCAAGGAAAAAGTCGTCGGCAAGTTCGTCGAGTTCTTTGGTGAAGGCACCGAAACGCTGTCGCTGACCGATCGCGCCACCATCGCTAACATGGCACCGGAATACGGCGCCACGATGGGCTTCTTCCCGGTCGATGACCAAACTATCGAGTACTTCAAGGGTACCGGTCGCAGCAAGTCCGAGATCGAATCGTTCGAAGCGTATTTCCGTGCCCAAGGCCTGTTCGGCATTCCGAAAGACGGCGACATCGATTACACCAACGTCGTCAGCCTGGACCTCGGCAAGGTCGCGCCATCATTGGCCGGCCCGAAGCGCCCGCAAGACCGCATCGAAATCGGCGCAGTCAAGTCGACCTTCGCCGACCTGTTCTCGAAGTCGGTCTCGGACAACGGTTTCAACAAGAAGGCCGCTGACCTCGACGCTGAATACACCAACACCGATGGCGTGAAACTGATGAACGGCGACGTGCTGATCGCTGCAATCACCTCCTGCACCAACACCTCGAACCCGAGCGTGATGATTGCCGCCGGCCTGCTGGCCAAGAAAGCGGTCGAAGCAGGTCTGGTCGTCTCGCCGCACATCAAGACGTCGCTGGCTCCCGGCTCGCGCGTCGTTACCAAGTACCTCGAAGCAGCCGGCTTGTTGCCGTACCTCGAAAAGCTCGGCTTCGGCGTCACTGCCTACGGCTGCACCACCTGTATCGGCAATGCCGGCGACCTGACGCCCGCAATGAACGAAGCCATTACCAAGCATGACGTGGTCGCTTCCGCGATCCTGTCGGGCAACCGTAACTTCGAAGCCCGGATCCATCCGAACATCCGTTCGAACTTCCTCGCCTCACCACCGCTGGTCGTCGCTTACGCGATCGCCGGCAACATGACGCGCGACCTGATGACCGAGCCGGTTGGCACGGTCAACGGCAAGGATATTTTCCTGGGCGACATCTGGCCGACCTCGAAAGAGATCGCCAAGCTGATGAAGCACGCGATGAATGCGAAGACCTTCAAGGAGAACTACGCTGCCGTCAAGGGCGCGCCGGGCAAGCTGTGGGAAGACATCAAGGATGCTGCCAAGGGTGAAGTCTACAACTGGCCAAAATCGACCTACATCGCCGAGCCGCCGTTCTTCGCCGACTTCACGATGGAGCCGAAAGCCGCTGCCACCGGCATCACCGGCGCGCGGGCACTGGGCGTCTTTGGCGACTCGATCACCACCGACCATATTTCGCCAGCCGGTGCGATCAAGGAATCAAGCCCGGCCGGTAAATGGCTCAAGGCCAACGGCGTCTTGCTGGCGGACTTCAACTCGTACGGTTCGCGTCGCGGCAATCATGAAATCATGATGCGTGGCACCTTCGCCAACGTGCGGATCAAGAACCTGATGATCCCTGCCAAGGCCGACGGCTCACTGGTCGAAGGCGGCATCACGCGCTTCCAGCCAACCGGCGAAGAAATGTCGATCTACGATGCAGCGATGGCGTATGTTGAAGCCGGCACACCGACGATGGTATTTGCCGGTGAAGAATACGGCACCGGTTCGTCACGTGACTGGGCTGCCAAAGGGACGCAACTGCTTGGCGTGAAAGCCGTGTTCGCCCGTTCGTTCGAGCGTATCCATCGCTCGAACCTGGTCGGCATGGGCGTCTTGCCACTGCAATTCCTGGGCAACGACAGCACCGTTACGCTGGGCATCACCGGTAGTGAAACTTTCGACCTGAAAGGGATCGAAAGCGACATCAAGCCGCAACAGGAAGCCACGCTGGTGATTCATCGCGCCGATGGCAGCTCGCAAGACGTCAAAGTACTGTTGCGTATCGACACCCCGATCGAAGTCGACTACTACAAGCATGGCGGTATCCTGCCATTCGTGTTGCGCCAGTTGCTGGCTGCGTAATCCGGTTCAGGTTCATGCAATGCAAAACGCCGGATTCGTCCGGCGTTTTTTTTCGTCGAGCAAAAAACCATCCGCAAGAAACCGTATAAACCGATCTGCTCGGGGCTCCCTATCAGCCCCTTGAATCCTCTACAATGCAGGATTGCGTTTCAGTCACCACACCTACCCCTCATGCGTCGTCAAAACAAAACCGGTTCCCACAAACTTTCTGCCGACAGCCAGCGCCTGGCGACTTTTGCCTCGGCTATCGTGCTGTCATCGAGCCGTATCGAAGAACGCGGCTGGGAAAGCCAGCTCGATGCCTTGTTACAAAAACTGCTGAAAGCCGATCACCAGGACGTCATCGATGGCGCACTAGACCTGCTGTTCCAGTCTGATGCGATGGCGTATGACGTACTGATGGAAGCGGCAGAAGCCAATAGCGAATCAGCGGTACTGGAGCACGATGATCAGCTCTACGACGCATTGCTACTGGCTGTTCCGGTACTGGCCTGGACACGGTTTTCGATTGCTTCCGGCCCGATTCCTGCCGATGTAGTCCTGACATTGAGCGCCCACTTGCAGGCACATGTACTGGCGCCGGACGTCAGGATGGTAATGGCACCAACGCTATTTGCGATCGACCAGCTGCCACGTTCACATGTCGAAACCTGGACCGTGACGCATCGACTGGCCCAGGCCGCACTCAAGAATACCGTCTTGCGTACCCCCACGGGCGTGCCGGAAACTGCCCCGTTCCTGGCCGATACACGCTATCTGCTGGTCGTCGTCGTCGTGCCGGCAGGTGCGCCACTAATGCGCTGGCAAGCATCGCTGGACCTGGCCGACCGCGACCTCGCGCTGACCCGATGGCAGGCTCAGGCATTACCGAACGTGACGCGACTACTGCCGGGCTGTGGCATCGAGTTGCTGTTACCCGAAGCGTATTACGTCGCCTGCCGCGAGGGCGACCGGCAAATCCGCCCGGCCTCGATCAGCGCCGCCGTGCATTTTCTGCATCACACGCTGGCCATCGAAACACGCGACCTGCAAGCCAGCATCGGCAGCTTCGGCGAAGACACGATCAATGGCCGCGCGGACGAATACCGGATCGGCTTCAGTGGCAGCAGCGATGGCGAGGTGGTCTATGGCGTCGTCTGGCCGCTGTATGGCGAAGAGGACGAAGAGGACATGGGCGATCCTGCCGAGTTACCTTTGCAGCGCCTGGCCGCCGGTGAGGTGCCGCATCCGACGCCGCTGGAAGAAATCACCGCATTGTTACGCGAAGCCGGTGTAACACGCATCATTGAACATCCCGACCGCTTTCCGCTGGAGTTCTGCGATGACTGCGGTGCGCCGCTGTTCCCGGATCCGGAAGGAGAACTGGTTCATGCCGAAATGCCGGAAGATGCGCCACAAAGCACGCCACATTTCCATTGATGATTCGATTGCACCAACGACCGGACTGATCGTTTAACAACAACCAGAGAAGCCATGGATCGCGATGCACTGCTGACGACGACCCGCGAAGAGTTCCTGCGTGCATTCATGCTGGCAATTGACAGGGCTTCAGCACGTACCGCTGCAACCCTGTTACGCACTGCGGAAACCACGTTTTCAGCAATCGATCAGCGCCGCCTGCTGGGCGCGTATGGTCTGTTGCGTGAGAGCGAAATAGCGCTGAACAGGCAAATGCGTCACAGCATGGACCAGCTGCTCAATCGCAGTTTCCAGACAACTTACAGCACTTTTCG
>CAILRJ010000040.1 GCA_903836575.1 uncultured Burkholderiales bacterium | reverse complement strand
TGGGCGACCACGCTGCGTCCAAGCGCCGACAGGTTGTAGCCACCTTCAAGGCAGCTGACGATGCGACCTTGCGCGTACTGCTGAGCGATCAGCATCACCTGTTTCGTGATCCACGCATAGTCGTCTTCGAGCAAGCCCATCTGGCCGAGATCATCTTCACGATGGGCATCGAAACCGGCCGAGATAAAGATCATTTGCGGTTGGTGCGCATGTAACGCCGGCAGCCATTTATCGGTGACTACCTGACGCACGATGTCACCACCACTGAAAGGCGGCACGCCGACATTGACCATGTTGTGCAAGCCCGGCTTGCTGCCCGAATCCTCGACAAACGGATACAGCGCTTCCTGAAAAAAACTCGTCATCAGCACGCGCGGATCGTCACGGAACGTGTCATGGGTACCATTACCATGATGGACATCGAAGTCGATAATCGCGATGCGTTGCAAACCATGAAATTCGATCGCCCGGCGCGCGGCAATCGCGACATTGTTGAACAGGCAGAAACCCATCGGCGCGCCCGGCGTGGCGTGATGGCCGGGCGGACGAATCGAGCAGAACGCGTTATCAAGCTCGCCGGCCATCACGGCGTCGGTTGCCGCAACCGCCGCGCCCGCCGCACGCAATGCCGCGGTCATGCTGTGGGCATTGAGGGAGGTATCGGGATCTATCGGATAGTAAGGATCGACGTCAGGGTCATCGGCAGGAACATGATCGACCACCATTGCAATCGCTTCGGCCGTGTGCACACTGGACAACATGTCGATGGTCGCCAGGGGCGCTTCAAAATGCTGCAACAGACAACTAATACGACTGGCGATCAGCTGGTCATCGATGGCTTGCAGGCGCGCCGGCGCTTCGGGATGCCACGATCCCATATCATGACGCCTGCAATCGGAATGGGTAAAAAAGCCAGTACTCATGGGACCTTGACGGTTATTGGCATGCCGACGGCAGAAATATTCCACCGGGCAATACCTAGCGTTCTCGCATAGAATCGAACAAGTGTAACCAAGATTGCAGTGCACAAGTGCCCCCCACCGACTATTCTCTGACACTACTCATGTACTCACCAGTTCACGCGGCAGCAAAACAGATCAACCAGATCGTGGTTGGCAAGGAACTCCAGGTACGTCAGGCGCTGGTCTGCCTGCTGGCCGGCGGGCATTTGCTGATCGAGGACGTGCCCGGTGTCGGCAAAACCACGCTGGCGCATGCGCTGGCGATTTCGCTGGGCATGCAATTTAATCGCGTGCAATTTACCAGCGATCTGATGCCGGCCGATGTGGTGGGCGTCTCGATTTTCGACCGTGAAACCAGCCGTTTCGTATTTCACCCGGGACCAATCTTTACGCAACTGATGCTGGGCGACGAGATCAACCGTGCCACGCCCAAGACCCAGTCGGCGCTGCTCGAAGCAATGGAAGAGCGGCAGGTCACCGCCGATGGCGTCACGCGTGCGCTACCACAACCATTTTTCGTGATCGCCACACAAAATCCAGCCCATCAGATTGGTACATTCCCGCTGCCGGAGTCCCAGCTTGACCGCTTCCTGATGTGCCTGTCGCTCGGTTATCCGGATGTCGCTGCCGAACGCGCGCTACTCATGGGAGAAGACCGGCGCAGCATGTTGCAGGCGCTGGGTGCGTCCATGCAACCAGCCGATTTGCTGGCAGCACGCGCGGGACTGGCGGCCATCCATACCTCCGACAAACTGATCGACTATGTGCATGCGCTGGTACTGGCGTCGCGCCAGAATGGCCTGTTCCAGGAGGGCTTGAGTCCGCGTGCCGCGATCGCGCTGGTGCAGGCCGCACGGGCCTGGGCTGCGCTCGAGGGACGCAATCACGTCATTCCCGAGGATGTACAGGCAGTCCTCGCGCCGGTTGCCGCACATCGCTTGCGGCCCTTGAAATCGACCGGCGGATCGGCACTCGCAAGCCGCGACCTGATCGCGCTGATGATCAAGTCGGTCGTCCTCTGACGTTGCGCCAATGAATGTCGAGCGTAACCGGATCGGCAGCTTGGTCGATCGCTGGCTGTACCGGCTGGCGGGTCCGGAAACGGGTGAAATCGTGCTCGGCCAACGACGCGTCTTCATCGTCCCGACCGCTGCCGGCTGGGGCTTCGCCGCCATGCTGGTGCTGCTGTTCACCGGCTCAGTCAACTACAACCTGAACCTCGGCTTTGCCTTCACCTTCCTGATCGCCGCGTGTGCCGTGGTCGACATGCATCTGACCTTTCGCAATCTGGCCTACCTCCATCTGGCACCCGGCCGTGCTGCGGCAATTTTTTGCGGCGACATGGCGTTGTTCGAGTTACAGGTGATCAACCGGCGCAAGCATGACCGGTATGCGATCTGGATGGATTTTCACGGTCATGCAAACGCCGTCGCACAGGCGGTCGATGTCGCGGCGCTGGGCACCAGCAAAGTCACGCTAGGCGTGGCAAGTGCCACACGAGGCTGGCTGCCAGCGCCGCGCATACGGCTGGTCACGCGCTTTCCGCTGGGGTTGTTACGGGCCTGGAGTTACTGGCAGCCCGACCTGCGCGTCCTGGTGTACCCACACCCGGAACAGGGTGCACCACCGCTACCACTGGTGACCACCAGTACCGCACATGGTCGCGGAATGGCAGGTAACGACGACTTCGCCGGCATCCGCGCCTATCGGCCAGGCGATCCAATGCAGCAACTGGCATGGCGCCAGATCGCCCGGGTCGATCCGGCCCTCGGCGGCCTGCTGCTGACCAAGCAATTCGAGGGTGGTGCCGCGAGCGAACTGGTACTCGATTTTGCTGCCTTTCCGCGCATGATGGATCTGGAACTGAAGCTCTCGCGCATGACACGCTGGGTCCTTGACGCAGAAGCGGCGCGCTTGCCGTATGCGTTCCGGCTCGGCGCGCTGAACCTGCCACCGGCGCACGGACCGGCACAACAAGCGACCTGCCTGCAGGCGCTGGCCGAGTTTGCACTGACATGACCAGCACCTCGTTACCGCCGCGCAAACTGCACGCACCGATCGCCCGCGACAAGGCCGACATGCTGACCTTGCTGGTGGCCTGTCTGCTGGTCCTGCTACCGCATTTTTTCCATTTGCCGCCGTGGATTTCGGCTGCTGTCGTGACGCTGCTGGGCTGGCGCAGCTGGATCACCTTGACCGGCAAACGATTGCCGCCACGCTGGCTGTTGCTGCCGGTCGCAATACTGGCGATGGCCGGCATTTACCTCGCCTACCGGACGCTGCTCGGGCGCGACGCCGGGGTCGCAATGCTGGCGCTGCTACTGATCCTCAAGCTGCTGGAGATGCATGCGAAACGGGATTTGTTCGTGGTGCTGTTCCTGAGTTTTTTCCTGCTGCTGACCAACTTTTTTTACTCACAGACCATCCCTACCGCTCTGTTGATGGTCATCGCCGTGCTGGCGCTGCTCACCGCACAACTGTCGTTCCAGTTCACCGGCACCGTGCCACCCCTGAAAAAAAAGCTGCGCCTTGCCACGTTGATTGTCGGCTTGGCGACGCCGTTGATGCTGGTCCTGTTCCTGCTGTTTCCGCGTATTCAGGGGCCGCTGTGGGGCTTGCCTGGCGATGCCAGCGGCGCTCGCACCGGACTGTCCGACTCCATGACACCGGGAATGATTTCTTCGCTCGCGTTATCCGATGACATCGCCTTCCGGGTCAAATTTATTGATCCGGTGCCGCCCCAGGCCAGTCTGTATTGGCGCGCCAGCGTGCTCTCGCATTTCGATGGCCGGACGTGGACGGCACAACCGCAGAGACCAATGAAAGCCGGTAGCGTGAAAGCCTTGGCGGGCAGTTTGTCCACGCGCTACCAGGTTACGATGGAGCCGCATGGCCGGCGTTGGCTGTTCGCGCTGGAGACGCCGCTCGAACCACCCCAACTGCATGACAACAGCGCTTATCTCGCCAACGATTTCCAACTGCTTGCCAGAGAGCGAATCGGTGCACGGCTGCGCTACGACGTCACCTCGTGGACGCAGTTTTCGTTACAGGCCGACAGCGTACCCGATGAACTCAACGACGGATTGCAACGCGTGCCGGGCTTCAACCCGGCCACTATCGGCTTCGCCCGCAGCTTGCTGGCGCGATCCAGCGATAGCGCCGAACTGGTCGCACTCGTGCTGCAATATTTCCGCCGCGAACCCTTCAGCTACACGCTTGAACCGCCACTGCTTGGCCGCAATTCCGTCGACGAATTTCTGTTTTCGAGCCGCGCCGGTTTTTGCGAACATTATGCGTCCGCCTTTGTGGTGCTCATGCGTGAACTGGGCATCCCGGCGCGTGTCGTCACGGGTTACCAGGGTGGCGAAATCAACCCGAGCGATGGCTACATGGAAGTGCGCCAGAGCGATGCCCACGCCTGGGCCGAAGTGTGGATCGAACAACGTGGCTGGATCCGGGTCGACCCGACCGGGGCGGTCGCTCCGGAACGCATCCAGCGCAGTGTCGCCAGCCAATCGGACCGCCGCTTGTTTGGAGGACTGGTAACACTGTCTCCGGCACGCGATTCATGGCTGGCAATGACCCGCTTCAACTGGGATGCCCTCTCGAATGCGTGGAACCAGCGCGTCCTGAACTATTCCTCCGAACAGCAAAAAAATCTGCTCGCCCGGCTCGGCATCGACCAGGTCGACTGGCCGGTACTGACCGCGCTGATGCTGGGCGCGGGCAGTCTGGTGATGGCCATCATGATGCTGCCGCTGCTGATGAATCGCGCCAGACCCGATCCGGCCGGCAAGCTGTATGCGGCATTCTGCCGGCGCATGGCGCGCTTTGGCGTTTTCCGTGCGCCACATGACGGTCCGCGCACTTTCATGATTGCGGTGGCTGCCAGTACGCTGCTGCCGCAGCACACAAAAGCGGCCGCGCTACGTTTTCTGAACGGCTATGAAGCGCTGCAGTATGGTACGGTGGAACCCCGCCAGCGCCGTGCTGCGCTGTCCCAATTACACACTTTACTGGCCGCCTGTCGATGACCTTTCTTGTACTCTCCCAACACGCACTACGTAACACTGCCCTCGCGCTTTCTCTCACGCTGGGTTTGGCCAGCACCTCGACTGCAGAACCGGCTCGCCCTGGCAGTACCCGGTTGGGCGAATTTGCTGATTTTTCACAGCGAAAGGACGTCATCGATTTTATCGACCTGATGGTGACCCGCCATGCATTCGAGCGCGCGGCCCTGGAGACTCTGTTCAGTCAGACCGCCTACATCGAGCGGACCATCCAATTGATGAAACCGGCACCGGCAGGCCGGCCAAAAAACTGGAATGCCTATCGGGCCCGTTTCGTCGAACCGGTTCGGATCAATGGTGGCGTGCGTTTCTGGAATGAGAATGCCGATGCGCTGGCGCGCGCGGAATCGCAATTTGGCGTGCCTGCCGAAATCATCGTTGCAATCATTGGCGTGGAGACTCTGTACGGTCGTTATACCGGCAACTTCCGCGTCATGGATGCGATTACGACGCTGGCCTTCGATTATCCGGATACGCCGACGCGCAGCGCACGCATGGCGTATTTTCGCGGCGAGCTCGAAAACACCTTGCTCTACGCACGCGAC
>CAILRJ010000039.1 GCA_903836575.1 uncultured Burkholderiales bacterium | reverse complement strand
GGTGGTGACCGCGACGGCAATCCGAACGTCAACGCCGGCACAATGGAACACGCGCTCAAACGCCAGTCCACCACCATCCTCGATTTTTACCTTGAAGAAGCCCATGCCCTGGGTGCCGAGCTGTCGATCTCGACTTTGCTGGTCGATGTCAGTCCGGCCCTGCAAGCACTTGCCGATGCGTCGCCGGATCGCTCGGTCCATCGCACCGACGAGCCGTACCGGCGCGCACTGGTCGGCATTTACGCGCGCCTGGCCGCCACCGCCCGCGCGCTCGGCGCGACCAATATCCTGCGCAAGGAAGTGGCCCAGGCCATCCCCTACGGAGCAGCCGGTGAGTTCGTCGCCGACCTGCAGGTACTGGCCGATTCACTGGCGGGTCACCATGGCGCATTCCTGATCAAACCGCGCCTGGCTGTCCTGAAACGCGCCGCCGATATTTTTGGCTTTCATCTGGCCACGCTCGATATGCGCCAAAGTTCGGATGTCCATGAACGGGTACTGGCCGAATTATTCACCTGCGCCGGCGTCGAAGTCGACTACACCGCGCTCGATGAAGTTCAGAAAATCGCCCTGCTACTGGCCGAACTGGCACAACCCCGCCTGCTGACTTCGCCGTACCAGACCTACTCGGCCGAAACCAGCTCGGAACTGACCATCCTGTGCACGGCCCGCTCGATCCGTGCACGCTATGGCGCACGCGCCATCCGCAATTACATCATCTCCCACACGGAAACCGTCTCCGACTTGCTGGAGCTACTGTTGCTGCAAAAAGAAACCGGCTTGCTGCGAATCGGCGCTGGTGGTGCAGATGGCATCGACGGGACCGAACTCGACCTGATGGTCATCCCGCTGTTTGAAACCATCCCCGACCTGCGCCTGGCTGCCAGCATCATGGAACAGTGGATGGCGCTACCCATCATGACCACGCTGATTGCCCGTCAGCACCAGATTCAGGAAGTCATGCTGGGCTACTCCGACTCCAACAAGGACGGCGGCTTCCTGACCTCGACCTGGGAGCTGTACAAGACCGAAACCCAGCTGGTGCAAGTGTTCGACCGGGCCGGCGTCAAGCTGCGCCTGTTTCACGGTCGCGGCGGCACCGTGGGTCGCGGCGGCGGCCCGAGCTACGAAGCGATTCTGGCGCAACCCGCCGGGACCGTGAATGGCCAGATCCGGCTCACCGAGCAAGGCGAAATCATTGCGTCGAAATTTTCCAATCCGGAAATCGGCCGGCGCAACCTCGAACTACTGGTCGCAGCCACCCTGGAAGCGAGTCTGATGCCGCAGGTCACTGACCCGAAGCGCGCCAAAAAAAGCGCTGGTTTCGAAGCCGTCATGGAGCAATTGTCGGAACGGGCTTACCGCGCCTATCGCCACCTCGTCTATGAAACACCGGGCTTCACGGACTACTTCTTCGAAGCCACGCCGATCGCCGAAATTGCCGAACTCAACATCGGCTCCCGCCCGGCCTCGCGCAAGGCAACCCGCCGCATCGAAGACTTGCGCGCCATTCCGTGGGGCTTCTCGTGGGGACAATGCCGCTTGCTGCTACCCGGCTGGTACGGCTTTGGCAGCGCCGTTTCGGACTGGCTCGATGACCCCGCAACAGGAAAAAGCCGGACTGCAAAACTGACCACGCTACGGGCGATGGAACGCGACTGGCCATTTTTTGCCACGCTGTTGTCGAACATGGACATGGTGTTGTCGAAGACCGATCTGGCGCTGGCCTCCCGCTACGCCGAACTGGTGATCGACAAAAAACTGCGCACCAGCATTTTCAAGCGGATCACCGACGAGCACCGTCGCACCATTGCCTGCCTGTCAGAAATTACCGGTGCCAGTGAACGACTAGCGAGCAACCCGTTACTGGCGCGCTCAATCAAGAATCGCTTTGCCTACCTCGATCCGCTCAATCATTTGCAAGTTGAGTTGATCAAGCGCCACCGCGCTGCAACCGAAGGCGAGCAACAACTGGACGAACGGGTCCGGCGCGGCATCCACCTGTCGATCAACGGTATCGCCGCAGGATTGCGTAACACCGGCTGACGCTGATACAAACACGCCGGTTGCCGGGCCTGCTGCAGGCCCGGCTGCAACAGATTGCGCTATTTTTGACGCGGATCAATTTCATCTTGTTGCGTCACCAACGCGGTCTTGACTTGATCTGGCTGAGCCGCATAGTGGAAACCCAGCAGGCTAGCCATTTAATGAATGATAGATACCAAAAATAGTTATTCCAACCGAACAAAGTCTTAAATTTACACCGTACAAACTTGGCGCATAATCCGCACAACAGCAAGTTGATGCAACTTAAATGACTAACTTTTGATCAAGCATGTTCCACCCAGGAGACTACATAATTCCATGCCGGAGCCGGATAGGCGCGACGTTGCCGCTCCGTGCGCCGCGGCTGAAATGGATGCCGACAGAACTCCTTTGCGGGAATACTGCAATGTCCCGCATGCCCAATCCAGTGCCATGACTTCTGCCCTCGACCCGACCGACTCGATCGACAATGTCGACGCGATGGCGATGCAGCAATCCGATACGTCGGCACTGCACCAGCAGATTGCGATGTTGCAAGCTGAGATCACGCGGCTAAAGGCCATCGTGCCTGATAACCAAGCCCGCGACGACAAGATCGAACAACTGCGCGAAGCCAACCAGAACCTGCTACTCGCCACGTTCGGTGCGCAAGATTTGCAGGCCAGTGCCGAAGCCGATAACCATGCGAAGGAAGAGTTCCTGTCAATGCTGGCCCATGAATTGCGCAATCCTCTGGCACCGATCGTGATGGCCAATGCACTGATCGGCAAACTGCTTAGCGCCCATCCGATGTTACCCAAGCTGCATGGCATCATCGACCGCCAATCATTGCATCTGAAACGACTGGTCGAAGATCTGCTCGATGCATCCCGCATCAACAGCGGCAAAATCACGTTGCAGCGCGAACCGGTCGTGCTATCCGAAATCATCGAAAGCGCGATCGAGACCAGCCAACCGGTACTGACCTCGCGCAATCAGCAACTGCATCTCGACATGCCACCAGAGAAGATCATGCTCGACGGTGACAGCATCCGGCTGGCCCAGGTATTTTCGAACCTGTTGATCAATGCCGCCAAATTTTCGGCCAACGACAGCGTCATTGAAATCAGCATCCGTAACCAGGCAGAGGCGGTAAAGATTATCGTCAAAGACAACGGCGCCGGAATTGAAGCGGCGTTGCAGCCATTCATTTTCGACCTGTTCAAACAGGGTCCGAAAACACTGGACCGGGCGCAGGGCGGTCTCGGCATCGGCCTGTCACTGGTGCGCTCCATCGTCGACATGCACGGCGGCAGCACCAGCGTTCACAGCGCCGGTCTCGGTCTCGGTAGCGAATTTACGGTCATCCTGCCGACATGTACAGCAGTCGTGCCGACCAATCCCACTACTGCTACGCTGGCTCCCGGCGCGTGTCATGGCCGCATTCTGCTAATCGAAGACAATGTCGATGCCAACGACATGCTGACCAGTCTGTTGACGCTCGAAGGCTATCTCGTTGACTCGGCACTCGACGGTCATGGCGGCATGCTGATGGCCTGTGCGCAACCCTACGACATCATCATTTGCGACATCGGATTACCGACGATGGATGGCTACGAAATCATCGCCTCCTTACGCAAAGTACTAGCGCGCTGGCCCTGCTTCATTGCGCTGAGTGGTTACAACCAGACTCAGGACAGGCAACGGGCGATTGATGCCGGATTCGATCATTTCCTGGCCAAGCCGGCGTCGATTGACGTGCTGCTCGACCTGATCGCCTCGACCATGGCACATTGATGATGACCTTATCGCATAGCTCGTTTCACGCAGGCACATGCAACGCCGCCCGTTCAGATTGGAAACCGGACTTTTTTTATTTTTGTTGCATCGCGATCAGGCATTAACTATGGCAACAACCAACGTTGAACGAAACGAGATGATCCGGCGCGTCGTCATGCAGCGACCCGACGACTTCCTCAATGTTACCGTTCATTTATGGGAGCGACTCGCGACCGAACTGATTTCGCTTGTTGGCGAAAATGGCTTTCACTCGCTTTATGTTCGCAGCGTGCACCTGACCCGTGCCACCTACCCATGGATCGTCGAAGGTAATCCGGCACAACGCTCGGAAAAACGATTTGCAGGACTGCAAAACAGTCTCGCAGGATGTGACATTGAGGTTGCCAGCGCAGCAAATATCCTGTTGCTGACAACGCTGGTCGATATAATCGCCCTACTAATAGGCGATATTTTAATGACCCGAATCTTATGCACTGTGTGGATTAACGACGCGCACGATAGTGCCGGCAAGGAACTGCAAGAATGAATAATAAAGTGATCATCAGGCGTCTTCCCACGGGCGTACCCGGGCTCGACGATCTGCTCGGCGGCGGACTACCTGAATTTTCCTTCAACCTGGTTGCCGGCACCCCCGGCAGTGGCAAGACCACGCTGGCCCACCAGATCATGTTTTCATTGGCCAATCCGAACCGGCGCGCGATGTTTTTCACCGTGCTGGGTGAGCCACCGCTGAAGATGCTGCGCTATCAGCAGCAGTTTCCGTTTTTCGATATCGATAAAATCAACCATTCGATCAAGTTCGTCAACCTGGCTGCCGATCTGATCGGCGGTAATTTTGACCGGGTACTGGCGCGCATCGATGAAGAGGTCCAGAAATTTTCCCCTAGCCTGGTGTTCGTCGACTCGTTCCGCTCGGTGGTGCAATCGGCCAAGACGATGGAAGCCGGTGCGATCAATCTGCAACATTTCGTCCAGCAATTGGGTATGCAGATGACCAGCTGGCAGGCAACCACCTTCCTGATTGGTGAATACCTGGCACCGGAAGCAGAGTCGAGCCCGGTTTTTACCGTTGCCGACGGTATTTTATGGATGTCGCAACTAGTGCACCGCGATGCCATGATCCGCAAGATTCAGGTTGTCAAAATGCGCGGCCAGGCCCAGAGCCCCGGCGTGCATACCTTCCGCATCAACGATGACGGTGTAGAAGTTTTTCCGCGGGCAATGGTCAAGACCAATTTACCTGGCAACGTCGTGATTACCGGGGACCGGCGCCTGTCGACCGGCGTTGCCGAACTTGACCAGATGATGGGGGGCGGCCTGCCCGCCGGTTACTCATGCCTGGTGGTGGGTCCGTCCGGTTCCGGCAAGACTATTCTGGCCACGCAATTTCTTGCCGAAGGCGTCCGCAAGGGCGAGCCTGGCGTCGTTGCGGCCTTCGAAAAAAGTCCGAACCAGTTGCTCAGCCATCAGCTCAACTTGATGGTCGAGCGCGGTGAAATCGGCTACATCAACACCCGTACGCTGGACTTGTCGCTCGATGAAATCCTGCATGATCTGGTCAGCATGATCACGCGCATGCAAGCCAAACGGGTGGTCATCGATTCCTTGTCGGGGTTTGAACTGGCGCTGGCATCGGTCTTTCGCGAAGACTTCCGCGAAGCGTTGTACCGGATGGTCGCGGTTCTGACTGGCATGGGCGTGACAGTGATGATGACGGCTGAACTGGAAGACCATTACGATTTCCTGCGCTTCAGTGCCTATGGCAATGCCTTCCTGGCCGATGCCATCGTGATGCAGCGTTACGTCGAAATCGGCGGCGAATTCAAGCGCGTGATGTCGGTCGTCAAGGTGCGGGGCAGCGCGCACAGCAAGAAGATCCGTTTCTTCGATATCGTCGGCGATGATCTGCAAATTGGTGAGGCGACCAGCGACTACGAGGGTATTCTGTCAAACCGGCCGCACAACCGGCAGTGACTTGTGCGGTAGATTCCACGCTACCGTCGACGGTACCGGGCATGGAAATGGGTCATAAGCTTTATGTTATTGCCCCTGCACATGGGGTGCAGTGAGTCGCTGTGTGCACCGCAAAACCCGGGTTATCCGGTGTAACAGTGGTACTTGACTGCGGTGACGCGATCGGCTTGGCTTTCAAAATAAATACCTGAACCGGCCTCACCAAAATAGTCCGCCCGAAGGGCTAAGCTGGCGTTACCAATACCGCCAAACAGTGCGTGAACTGTCGCGGCGTTTTGGCCAATGTGGAATGGTGAAATGTGTGACCATGCCGGATCACGTATCTCTGCGGTGGCAATCATATAGCGCTTCGGGTCATTGGAAAACGTAGTCACGTCCAGGGTCAAGCCCTTGAAATAAACAACTTCCTCCAAATACGTGTAGTCAAGGCCTTCTACGTGCGTCACGTTGTAAATCTGGCGCGACAGGACGGGGGACATGGCAAGCAATTCCTGGAATGTTGCTGGCAAGCGCAGGCCAAATGGCGCGTTGTGACAATCCATACGCTCAACGAAATAATCAATATCGACAGCTTTTTCGGCGGAACACCGCAGCGAAAATACAGCACACAGAGCAACAACAACGAAGGCAACGACTCGCATAGGAAACTCGCTTTTATCACCAAGTTATTTGAGACAGCGGCAGGCGTCAAGCAAGTTGTCACTCGAGTTGTTTTTCAGGCAGCTACTTTTATTCCTATCTTTGGCATCAATCAAGCTCTGTCATTGGCGCATTGCGGATCGGGATTCAAGTACATCCTATCCACCGGTGCCCGATTACGCGCAGGTCTACTCCAGCGTTCCGGACGGTACTTCAAGGTCCGGAACAGCGATTCGGAGTACGCATTGTCGATGTTCACAGCAGACCGACTGAACGACGATAGCGCGTCGAGGTCCGGCAAGGTCTTCAGTATCGTGGCTCCTCTCATCGCCGGGCTTGGAAACAAAAAGAAGGGACCGCCTGCCGGGCCGCTCCCGGCTTGGTCGTGGCGGAGCAAATACTGAATCAACAACCTCAGCTTGGAAATTGGATGGCAAGCGCTCCGAATCCGCAAGCAGGGTTATCTCAGAGTAATTTTCGCGATGAAGCCGCGAAAAAAAACTCTGACCCTGCTTGCGGCTGATGGGGATTTACGACCGCTGGTAAAACCAACCGGTGCGACTCTACAGTAGTCATTGCTACCAAAAATCCTCAGCGGGCCGCATTCAACAGACGATCAAAATCATTGTCAAGACGGGTCAAGGCGGCATCAATCCGAACCCGGCGTTCCTTGACCCATGCATCTTGCTGCGCCAGCGAGGCTTCGGCGCGCTTGAGCATGCGCTCCATCTCGTTCGGTTGCGGACCACCCGTCGTGGCGCGGTTGTTGATGATGGCGACAGGATCGAGGGTTGAACGGAATTCCGATTCACTCATTGGCAATTCTCCACCGCCATAATTTGCCACCGCATCCCGATAAATCCGCTGCGCCTGATCGTAGGGAAAGTCGCGTGGTTTGATATTGTGTTCTTTGGCGAAGTCGACAACCTCCGACGCAAAATGGTGGCCGAGCCGGAACGGCAGTTTGTATTTGCGCATCAGTACATCAGCCAGTTCCTGCGACGCAGTCCAATCGCTATTCAATTCTTCCAGCGAGCGCTGCGGATCAACGACCAATGCGTTGAGAATCTTGTCCCATCCTTTAAGAAAGACGATCGCGCTATTGACCATCGCACTGTTGGCACTGACTTCCTTGGCGTCGCCCATCCCCGGCGTAATGTTGTGGGCCTGAATAATCGTCCCCATCGCCAGTGATATGGCAGTCGACGCGTCACGGCGGGTCGCATTGAGCAAACCCGGGTTGCGCTTTTGCGGCATGGCACTCGACACATAGGTGTTGCCGCCCCCTTCCTGCAGCAGGATCCATGGTCGCGGCTGGGCGTACTGCGTCATCAAGTCTTCAATGAAATTACCTGCGTGCAGAGCGATGCTGGTAACGACTGCACCGACCTCGACCGGCTCCTCGGTCGACGATATCTGCGCCGCGTCGTAGGCATTGTCGACGATCGCCGCAAAGCCAAGGTAGCTCGCCATACGCAAACGATTGAGCGGCCAACTGGTGCCGTTGAGCACGGTAGTCCCCATTGCACTGCGGTCGATCCGGCCGTAGGTTTCGCGGATGCGTTGCGCATCGCGCTCAAGACCTGCAGCATGCCCGAGCAGGTAATGGCCGAAGCTGTTGGGCTGGGCCGCGACGCCATTGGTGTAATTGGGCACGATCGTGGCGCGGTGCTTTGCAGCCAGCCTGACCATCGAGGCGGAGGTCCGGTTCAGTTGATCAGCCAGATTGAGCAGGTCCTCGCGCAGAATCGCCGCACGGTAGGTTGCATGCATGTCCTGGCTTGACCTTCCGGCATGCAACAGAGTGACCTCCGGCCCGGCCGCTGCAATGAGCAACGGCTCGAACGTGATGACCGTCGACGGCCGCTTTGCACCTGGCCGGCTACCGTCGAACAGCACTTTCGCGAGTCCGCCGGCAACACGCGGCACCATCGCTTTATCGAGCAATCCCTCGTCGGTATTGATAACGGCTGTAGCCTTGTTCATTTCACCAAGCCAGAAAAATTCATCGCGACGTGGCGCAGTCTCCGCCAGAACGGGAGCGATCTGAACTGAGAGGATCATTACGAGGGCAACGGTGGGTAATCGAGACATGGGATCCTATCGGAATCAGTTAAACAACCGGGGTCTGATTATAAACACGCCCTCACTGCAGCCCGACCTCCTTGCTAGCAAGTACCAGGACCTACCTGACAAGTCCCTTGATAATGCTCCACTGCCGCCGTGAGATCGGCAAGCGATGCGCGGTACCGGACAGGATGACTTGCCAGGTATCGAGACACCGCTCGACACCGGTGATCGCCGCACGGGCAACCAGCGCATTGCGATGCACCCGCACAAATACGCTGGCAAGTTCTTGCTCAATCGAGAGCAGTGATTCTTCGATCAGGTATTCACGCGTACCCGTGCGCAGCGTCACGTACTTGGTTTCCGCCCGCAGATAAATCACCTCGGCCACAGGCACCAGCAACAGCCGGCCAAGCTCGTGTACCGGAAAATGCCGGCGCGTCGCATGGAGTTCACGCGCCACGGCGGTAATGGTTTCTTGCTGATGGCCGTGCAGGCGGCCGACACGCAAGAGCGCTTCAGCCAGACGCGCCGCGCGCACCGGCTTGAGCAGGTAGTCCAGCGCACGTACTTCAAACGCCTTGAGCGCAAAATCATCAAACGCACTGATGAAAATAATCACTGGCACGACTACCCACTGCTTTCCCATCAGCGCCGCCAGTTCGATCCCCGACATGCCCGGCATCTGCACATCGAGCAGCACGATATCCGGAAATTGCTCGACGGCCAGTGCACCAAGACCATCGAGAGCCGACTGGGCATCAGCAGCCTCACCCACCACCTGATGCGGGCACTGCACCGCGATGTCGGACAACACATCACGCAGCCGGGCACGGGCTGGCGCTTCATCGTCGACAATAAAAAGACGCAGGCTCATTTCGGGACCTTTTTATAGGGGATGAACAGCCGGACTTCAAAATTGCCACCAATGACACGGGCACTCAGGCTCGATTCGAGGTCATACAGCAAACGCAGTCGACCACGGATGTTCTCGAGTGTCATGTGATTGCTGCGCGCAACCGGATTTTTACCCGGCCACGGATTGCTGATCACGACGCTGATGCTGTCGCGCACCCGCCGCAACTCGACCCGGATCAGCGCCGGTGCGGTACTTTGTTCGACGCCGTAGTGCACGGCGTTTTCGAACAGCGGCTGCAACAACAGCGAGGGAATCTGCGCCTGCCGCAATACATCGGCATGGATCGCGCTGGTTTCCCAGTGCACCTGCAAGCGTTCGCCAAGACGGACTTTTTCAATCGACAGATATTGCTCGCACAAACGAATTTCATCGGCCAGCGAGGTCAGGTCGCGGCCATCACGCATCAACACCCGGAACAGGTCAGCCATATCTTCGAGTGTGGTTTCGGCGCGCTGCGGATCACTGCGGATCAGCGCCAGGACCGCATTGAGGCTGTTGAACAAAAAATGCGGACGGATACGCGCCTGCAAAGCCTGTAACTGCGCTTCGCCCAACGCCGGCGAAAAGGCACGTGCACGCAATTCCAGATAGTGCTGCAGCGCCGCCCCGAAGACGGCCGCCAGCAGTACGCCAACCGGCAGCGACAAGTTTGGAAAACTATGACGAAACCATTCCAGCTGCAGCAGGATCCGCAGCACCGGAATACTCACCAGTGCTGGCACCAGAGCACACAGCAGGCGCTGCTGCCAATGCGCCAGCAGCGCGATGGGAAGATGACGACGCACACCGCACAGGCATACCAGCGACAACATGCAGATCAGTTCCAGCGGCAACGCCCATTCGATAAAAGCCAGCAAACCCGCGCTGCGCGTATCGGCCTGCAGCACGATAGCCAGCAGCATTACCAGATTGACGATGGAAAGCACGCGCAGGATGACGCCGGTATTGCAGTAATCCGGAATCACGATCCCGGCAGACCAGGCGGTTTTGACTGGCATCTTGGCTGGCACCCGGGCTGGCACGATAGGCGTCAATAGCTCTATTCTGAAAATCAGGGAGGGGCTTGTTTTATAATCGGCCGGTTCAGACACCAACTTTCCGGAAATCCAATTATGACAGCACAATTCTCCAAAAAAAGCGAAGCCTGGTCGGCCCGTTTTTCAGAACCGGTTTCCGATCTGGTAAAACGCTACACCGCGTCGGTTTTTTTCGACAAGCGCCTTGCCGAAGTGGACATTCAGGGCTCGCTGGCCCATGCCCAGATGCTGGCGCAGCAAAAAATCATCAGCAGCGAAGACCTCTCGGCGATCCGCGGTGGCCTGCAGCAAATCGGCAACGAAATTGCCGAAGGCAGTTTCGAGTGGTTGCTGGATCTGGAAGATGTCCATCTGAATATTGAAAAGCGCCTGACCGAACTGGTCGGCGACGCCGGCAAGCGGCTGCATACAGGGCGGTCACGCAACGATCAGGTCGCCACTGACATCCGTTTGTACTTGCGCGGCGCGATCGACGATCTGACCATTCTGCTGGGCGAGTTGCGTCTGGCACTGGTGGATCTGGCCGAGCAGCACGCCGACACCATCCTGCCCGGCTTTACCCACATGCAAGTCGCCCAACCGGTCACCTTCGGCCACCACTTGCTGGCCTATGTCGAGATGTTCGGCCGGGATACCGAGCGCCTTGCCGATTGTCGCAAACGCGTTAATCGCCTGCCGCTCGGCGCCGCCGCACTGGCCGGCACGACCTTCCCGATTGACCGTGAGCTGGTCGCACAATTGCTGGGCTTCGATGAAGTCTGCTACAACTCTCTGGATGCCGTCTCGGATCGCGATTTCGCGATTGAATTCTGCGCGGCAGCGGCACTGGTGATGACCCACATTTCGCGCATGTCGGAAGAGCTGGTGATCTGGATGAGTCCGCGCGTCGGCTTCATCGACATCGCCGACCGCTTCTGCACCGGCTCGTCGATCATGCCGCAAAAGAAAAATCCTGACGTACCGGAACTGGCACGTGGCAAGACCGGCCGCGTCACCGGCCATCTGATGTGCCTGCTGACCTTGATGAAGGGCCAGCCGCTGGCCTACAACAAGGACAATCAGGAAGACAAGGAGCCGCTGTTCGACACCGTCGACACCCTCACCGACACGCTGCGCATCTTCGCCGACATGGCGCGCGGTATCACCGTCAAGCCGGAAGCCATGCGTGCGGCGGCATTGCAGGGGTATGCCACGGCGACTGACCTGGCTGATTATCTGGTCAAGAAAGGCTTGCCGTTTCGCGATGCCCACGAAGCAGTGGCGCATGCAGTGCGCATTTGCGTTGACAAGGAATGCGATCTGGCTGACCTGACACTGACACAGCTCAAGGCGTTTTCAGCACTGATTGAGGACGATATCTACGCAGTGCTCACGCTCGAAGGCTCGGTCGCAGCACGTGACCATGTCGGCGGCACGGCACCACGCCAGGTTCGTCTGGCGATTGCCCGGGTGCGCACACAACTGGCCGGATGAGACAGTCAAGACATCTCGACACAGACTGATTCAAAATAAATGCGAACTTTTTCAAATAGTTGAATCCGATCTGAATTCTCCTTCGTAAAGTGTTTGGTAACTCAGGCCCAACCGGGCAAAACCCTTTTGAAGGAGACCGCAATGAAGTCATCGATCGCCAAAACCACCTGCTGTGCAGCGCTTGTTGCCAGTGCACTTGCCACCATGTTTGCGGTGCCCGCCCTGGCGTCCAGCCATCGCGAGGCGCCATTCATTACCAGTATGCCGAAGGTCGATGGCACGGATCTCTACATGTTCCGCAGTTATGAAGCCAACCGCGCTGCGTACACCACGCTGATCGCCAACTACGCGCCACTGCAAGATGCCTACGGCGGCCCGAACTACTTTGCGATGGATGGCGATGCGCTGTACGAAATCCACATCAACAACAACGGTAACGGCAAGGAACAACTGACGTACCAGTTCCGCTTCAATAACACCAACAAAGACACCCAACTCACCGTCGGCGGCAAAAAAGTCTCGATCCCGCTGGTCATCAATGGCGGCGCAATCAATGCACCGAACGCTGCCGGTGCCAACGTCCGTGAAACCTATACCGTCACACTGGTCACCGGCGATCGTCGCACTGGTACCAAAGCTGCTGTCACCAATGCAGCCGGTGGTTCAGCCACGTTTGAGAAGCCACTCGACAACATCGGTAACAAGTCGATCCCCGACTACGCCGCCTATGCCGCACAGCACGTCGTCTCGATCAACATTCCCGGCTGTGCGATGCCCGGCAAAATGTTTGTTGGCCAGCGTAAAGATCCTTTCGTCGTCAACCTTGGCGAAACGTTTGACTTGATCAACATCAAGGCACCAGCAACGGCGTTTGATCCGAATGCCGAACGCGCCGCCCATGATGATCTGGCCGATAAAAACGTCACCTCGATCGAACTCGAAATCCCGACTGTCTGCCTGACCAACGGAACCGAGCCGGTGATCGGCGCGTGGACCACAGCCAGCGTGCGTCAGGGTCGTTTGATCAACCCGACTCCTAACTCCGGCAAAGCATCAAAACAAGGCGGCGCCTGGACCCAGGTATCGCGTCTTGGTGCACCACTGGTCAATGAAGTCGTGATCGGTCTGAAAGACAAGGACCAGTTCAACCACAGCATGCCAAGCGGCGATGGTCAGTTCATCGATTACGTCACCAACCCGACCTTGCCAGCCCTGGTAGAAATCCTGTTCGGTTCAGCTGGCGTCAAAGCACCGACCAACTTCCCGCGTAACGATCTGGTCGCTGCCTTCCTGACCGGTGTCCAGGGTGTCAACCAGCCAGCCAATGTGGTCGGTTCGGAAATGCTGCGACTCAATACCTCGATCGCCGCAACCGCACCTGCCGCTCAAAAGCGCCTTGGTGTCATCGGTGGCGATAACGCCGGTTTCCCGAACGGCCGTCGCCCTGGCGATGACGTCGTTGACATCGCTCTGCGCGTCGTCATGGGTCGCTTGTGCAAGCTCAGTATCGGTTGCGTTCCGGGTGATGCCCCTTCCGGTGATATCGACTTTACCGACGGTGCTTTCGTCGACTACACGTTCTTCGACAATGCGTTCCCGTACCTGAAAACGCCCCTCGCTGGCTCGTTGAAGCATTAAAACCAGCCAACCTTCAAGGCAATTTATCAGGAGAGCACCATGAGAAAAATCTTACTTTTATGCGCCATGGCAGCAGCGGTTTCGCTGTCAGCCTGCGGCGGTGGCAGCGGCGGCGGATCGGAAGTGGTCACGCCACCGGCCGGCACCACGTTTGTCGATGGCTTCATTACCTTCATCACTAACCTGGTCAGCACTGCGCCGGAAGATACCCAAGCGCGTGAGATCGACAGTATCAGTACCACCTCGCCGGAAGACACGACTCCCGCACCGGTCAAGTAATCCGACCCTGCAGTATCGACAGTGCCCCCACCGTCTGCCCGTTCAGAAGAACCGGCAGACGGTTTTTTTTATGTATTTTTGCCTCAAATTGACGCTCCTGCGTGAGTTTGGTTCGTCGCAGTTGATACCGCACGCAGACCCTGCTACCCTCACGACCGTTCGTTACAAAAACACCGCGCGCAACGAAGCGGTGATCGATAACACCAGAGACCCGCCACTTCCCGGAGATTGCATGCACACCACGTTGACCATCAAGAAAATGACCCTGGCGCTGATCGCTGCCGGCATCGGTTGTTCGGCCTTCGCCGCCGACATCAAGCTCGGTGCCGCCGAAGCCCTGACCGGCCCGGCTGCCAAATACGGCAGCGCCATCAAGAATGGCCTGACGCTGGCCGCTGACGAAATCAACGCCAAGGGCGGCGTTGACGGCAACAAGCTGGTGCTGATCATCGAAGACGAGCAAGGCAAAAAAGAAGAAGCCATCAACGTCTTCAAGAAACTGATTTTTCAGGACAAGGTCCTGATGGTTTTCGGACCGACCCTATCGAATTCGGCGTTCGCCGCTGACCCGATCGCGGTCGCCACCAAAGTGGTCGTCTTCGGCACCAGCAATACCGCCGATGGCATCAGCTCGATGGGCCAGACCGTGTTCCGCAATTCGGTCATGGAAGCCGATGTGTTGCCGGTCACCACCGCCGCTGCCGTCAAGCATTTCGGTCTGAAAAAAGTTGCTGTGGTCTATGGCAACGATGACGCCTTTACCAAGAGCGGCTACGACGTCTTCAAGACCACCCTCGATGCACAAAAAATCGAGATCACCACGACCGAAACCTATGCCAAGGGCGATGTCGATTTCAAGGCCCAGCTGACTAAAATCAAGGCCACCAATCCGGACGCCATTGTCTGCTCCTGCCTGGCCGAAGAAGCCGCCAACATCATTTTGCAAACCCGCACGCTGGGTATGAAGCAACCATTCATCGGCGGCAACGGCTTCAATTCGCCCAAGCTGTTCGAGATCGCCAAGGATGCGGCTGACAACACCATCATGGGCAGCCCATGGTCGTCCGAGAACATGACGCCCGCCAACAAGGCCTTCATCGCCGCCTACAAGACCAGGTTCAGTGCCGAGCCGGATCAATTTGCAGCCCAGGCCTATGATGCAATTTACATCGTCGCCGACGCACTCAAGAAAGTGAAACTGACCGGCGCACTCGACAAGGATAGGCTGGCGCTGGCCAATGCGTTGCCGGCTGTCAAGCTCAACGGTGCCACCGGTGCGTTCGAGTTCCGTCGCGCAACCGGCAAGGATGGCAAGCCGGCCGGTTACGATGCGAATCAGGATGCCATCGTCAATATCGCCAAAGGTGGCAAGTTCGTGCTGCTGAAATAAATCACGCGTTCAATTTTCGTCAAGACAGTTTTACCTGCGGCATTTCCGGTTCACACCGGCCATGCCGCAACTTCATTTTATGCAGGGACTATGCTCGAACAACAACTGATTAATGCCCTGTCGCTGGGCAGCGTGTATGCGCTGTTCGCGCTCGGCTTCACGCTGGTTTTTGGCGTGCTTGGCGTCATCAATTTATCGCATGGGGCGATCTTCATGCTGGGCAGTTACTCGGCCCTGCTGCTGGTCGAGAAGATGGCGTTTCCGCTCTGGCTGGCACTGCTGGCCGCGATGCTGGTGGCCGGCCTGATTGGTTTGCTGGTCGACTATCTGGTGCTGCGACCACTGCGCAAGCGCAACGCACCGCACTTATCCCCGATGATTGCCTCGATCGGTGTGGCCATCATGCTGACCAGTCTGGCGCAGGGCCTGTTCGGTGCCGAGAACAATCGCTTTCCGGTCGGCACCATCCCCGAACAAAGCATCACCTTCGGCAGCGTCCATGTGACCGCGGTCCAGATCGGCATCGTCGCGATTTCATTTCTGCTGATGATCGTGTTGCTGGTCGTGATGCGCCGCACGCAACTAGGTCGCGCACTGCGCGCGATTGCCGAATCACCGAAAGCCGCCGCGCTGCTGGGCATCAATGTCGAAGGTTTGTTCCTGCTGACTTCGTTCACCGCGGCGGCACTCGGCGGTGTCGCCGGCGTACTCGTCGGTTTGTCATTCAACGCGATCTCGCCCTTCATGGGACAACCGATGCTGCATAAAGGCATCGCCGTCATTATTTTGGGCGGCATGGGTGATATCCGTGGCGCGATGATTGGCGGCCTGTTCCTCGGCTTTGCCGAAGTCATGAGCGTGGCTTACCTGTCGAGCGATTTCCGCGATGCCGTTGCCTTCGGTTTGCTGTTCGTAATTCTGCTGGTACGGCCATCCGGTATGTTCGGCAAAGTGCTGGAAAGGAAGGCCTGACATGATGGAATGGTGGCAGGCTTTCTGGTCGACTTACAACACCGTCATCTTCAGCATCGGCGTCAATGCGATGCTGGCGCTGTCGATCTACATCACGCTGTCGTGCGG
>CAILRJ010000038.1 GCA_903836575.1 uncultured Burkholderiales bacterium | reverse complement strand
TCGGCGGCCTTGCCGGCATCATCACTGCGGGCGGCGTCGCGCAGCGCCATGAAGACATCGTCATCATTGACGAAACTGGCCACGCGACTTTTTGCCTGTGCGACCGGCACGATGATGACGCTTGATGCAACGGCGAGTACCACGCCGGCGATCCTTTTCAATTGAATCATACCTCTGCAACCTCACTCACAAATTTGACTTGCCATGAACCGAACGGAACCAAGCATAGCATGGGGGGCCAGCAGCTCTGAAGCCGACCTCGCCCGCACTAAAACGGCGTTGCGTGCGCAGTTGCTGGGCGAGCGCAACGCACTGGCAGTCGATCTGCGCGCTGCAGCCTGCCAGTCCATCGGCCGGCATTTGCTGGACTGGCAAGCTGACAGCAAGGTCATGACGCTGGCCGTGTACTGGCCGATTCGCGGTGAACCGGATCTGACCGACGCTTATCGGCAACTGGCACAGCGTGGTGTGCAACTAGCCTTGCCGGTCGTCTCCGGACCAAGCGCGCCGCTGACCTTTACGGCGTGGACTCCCGGCCAGCCAATGGTGCCGGACAGGTTCGGTGTGCCGGTCCCGGCCGGCCTGTCAACGCCGCTGATCCCGGACGCGATCGCCATTCCGTGCGTCGGCATCAATGCGCAGCGCTACCGTCTTGGTTACGGCGGCGGCATGTATGACCGCACATTAGCGTTGCTGCCAACGGTCCGGACCATTGGTATTGCCTTCGATTGTGCGAGGAGCGATTTTGCTGCCGCACCGCACGATGTCCGGTTGCAGGCGCTGATTACCGAAAGCGGGTACGAAGAAGGCACTTAGCCGATCGCCTGTGGCGCGCCGGTGTGATATCCCTGCGCGTAATCGACACCCATTGCGCGCAGCAACTGCACGACCGCGTCACTTTCGACTCCCTCGGCGACGGTCTTCATGCCCAGCAAATGGCCAATTTCATTGATGCTGCGTACCATCGCGCCGTTCACTGCATCGTCAGCCATGCTGGTAACGACATTGCCATCGATCTTCAGGTAATCCACCGGCATGCGTTTGAGATACGCCATCGACGTCAGGCCGCGGCCGACATCGTCGAGACCGACCTGCGCGCCGCCAAGATGCATTGCATCAAAAAAGACCCGCGCTTCGGTCGCGTGTTCCATTGCCACGGATTCAGTGATCTCGAAAAATACTTTGTTGGCTGGTATCCGGGCCAGCATGTCAACGACGAACTGATGAAAAGCAAGGTCAATGACTGACGCGCCGGAAATATTGATACCCACACTGGTGACGGCCTGCCCCGATTCGGTCAGCAGCCATTGGAAAGTCTTTGTCACGACCCAGCGATCGATGATCACGGCCAGACCGCACCGCTTTGCCGCCGGCAGGAAGGCGTCAGGCAACACTAGCGTCTGACTATCGTCCCTGAGGCGCAACAGGACTTCAACATGCTGGCCGGGATGATCAGTCAATGCGAGAACCGGTTGGGCAAACAGCACGAAGCGATCATTGTCGATGGCGTGTTGCAGGACGACACCCCAGGGCCGAGGTTGTTGCCCCGCAAATAGTTGATGACCGGAGCCGAGCCCGACATGGACGCGGCCGCGACCCGCCGCCTTGGCAGAAAAACAGGCCTGATCAGCCGCCTGCTGCAACTCCAGCGCGCTCTCCCAATGCCGATCCAGCAAAGCCAGGCCGATACTGGCACCGACATCGAACTGCTTGCCATCAAACACGAAGCACAGGTCGGCCATGCGATCGCAGATAGTCTGTCCAATGCGCTGTGCGGTCGGCAAATCGCAATTTTGCAGCAGTACGGCGAATTCATCGCCCCCCAGGCGCGCCACCTTGTCGGTAGTTCGCACACACTGACATAACAGGTCCGACACTTTCCGCAGCAGCAGGTCCCCTGCCGCATGACCACAACTATCGTTGACCGCCTTGAAGCGATCCAGATCGATCAGGCAGAGTACGTGCACGACGTCCCCGTTACGGGCGGACGCAAACAGTTCCGCCAGCAAACGATCAAATTCCAGCCGGTTCGCCAGGCCGGTCAAATGGTCGTGGCGGGAACGATGTTCAACTTCCTTGTGTTGCCCGCGCTGGTACGTGACATCCCGAAATACCATCACCACACCACTGACAAGTCGATCCGCGCCGAATATCGGTGCAGCAGAATCCTCGACCGCATACTCGACACCGTGCCGGGCAATCAGGAGTGCATCTGCGGTTGCGCCGATGACCGCGCCTTCTGCCAGACAGCGCGTGACCGGATTACCGGCCGGGGCGCGGTCGTGCTGGTGTACGATGCGAAAGACCTGATCCACTGGCTGGCCGACCGCTTCATTGCAACGCCAGCCTGTCAATGATTCGGCCACGGGATTGAGATACTCGACCAGGCCAAAACGGTCGGTGGTGATGACGGCGTCGCCAATCGAGCGCAAGGTCACGCGGGTGCGCTCGTGTTCTATGGTCAGGATATCTTCCAGCGTCTTGCGCTCGGTGATATCGACTAGATAGCCGTGCCATAACACGCTGCCATCGGCGCGGGACTCGGGTATGGCGCTGCCCTCGATCCACCGCAGGCCTTGTCGCGGCAAGTTGACGCGGTATTGCTGGTGCCAGAGACCGGATGTCTGCGCCGATATCCGGACGCCCTCATGGATGCGTGCGAGATCATCCGTGTGGATTCGTGCAAACGCCAGCGCAGCATCACGCTGCAACTGTATCGGGCTGACCTCGTAAATTTGCCGGATTCCTTCACTGGCGTACGGAAAACGCGACGTGCCGTCCGTATCAAGAATGAACTGGTAAATCGCACCGGGAATTTGCTCGGTGGCTTTTTTTACGCGAAACAGCTCATCTTCAAGCCGCTTGCGTTCGCGCATCCGGATAACCACACATTGCGTGACGGCGATACCGTCGTGAACCCGGCGCACGGCGTTAAACAGGACCGGTAGCTCGACGCCATCGGCCGCCAGCATCATCAAGGCAATTTCTTCGACGTGTCCGTGCATGTGCAACAGCGTCATCACGCGCATGTGAAATTCCAGGCGCATTGCTGACGACCACAACTGGTCCAGTGGCTTGCCAGCGAGCGCTTCCTGGTTAACCCCCAGCATGTCGGCGAAGGTTTTATTCGAGGAAAGCAGTACCAGCGAATCACTGAACAAAAACAGGCCGCACGGCGCCCGCTGCAGGTCAAATCCGGCCAGCGCCCTGATGTCGGTAGGCTGGCTCACTCAGCGGGAACGCGCGAGGTAGTCGCGCATCAACGCGATGGTTTCTTTGGGATGGCTGAGTTGCGGACAATGGCCGAATGCATCCAATTGCACTAGCGTACTGTTCGACAGGTGGCGGTGCGTGTACGCGCCGACCGCCAGCGGTGCGACGATATCCTGCGTGCATTGCAGAATCAATACCGGCTGGCTGACATCGACAAGATCACTGCGGTTATCGGCCAGAAAAGTCGCGGCAGCGAAGCGGCGTGCTACCAGCGGGTCCATCGCACAAAAACTGGCGTCAAGTTCGTCTGCCAGTTCGGGACGATCCGGATTGCTTGCAACCATACCTGCCAGCTGACTGGTCCAGCCGGTCTGGTTGCGCTCGATCATGTCAAGCAGACCCTCAATGTCAGCCTGCTCGAAACCGCCGTAATAGTCAGGCGGATCATTGATGTAGCGCGGCGACGGGCAAATCATGACCAGCTGGGAAATTCGCTCGGACATTGTCCTGGCCGCGAGCAGACCAATCATGCTGCTCACCGAATGCCCGACCAGAATCACATCACGCAAGTCGAGCGCTTCACAAATATCGACAACATCGCGCGCATAGCCGTCCAGCGTGGCATACCGTTGCGGATCATAGGCATCCAGATCGGAGTGACCGGCACCGACATAATCGAACAGTACGACCTGATAATCCGGCTCGAACGCCGGACTGACGAAGCGCCACATCACCTGATCACATCCGAAGCCGTGCGCAAAGACCATCGGTTGCTGGCCATGGCCACTGACCCGGACATTATTTCTGCTGAGAATAGTCATGAAAGCCCTTTACCGGTGGATTGTTGACCACACCAGCCGCGGCTTACGAAGTCGGAAGCGCTGGCAGCCTATTCAGGGTAGCGACCTGTTGCAGCGAGCGCAACAAGCAAAAGTCAATTCAGGAAATTACTATCAGCACCAGATGTTTTTAGACCATCCGTAGAAATCAGACCCGCGACGGCTGCAGCCGCTGGCAAATCGCTATCGTCGGGGCAGCCTGGTTGAGCGAATAGAAATGCAGGCCGGGTGCACCGCCTGCCAGCAAGCGCTCGCACATTGCCGTCACCACGTCCAGGCCGAACGCACGGATGGATTCCGCGTCATCGCCATAACTGGCCAGCGCGAGTCGTATCCAGCGCGGGATCTCGGCACCACACATGTCCGAAAACCGCATCAGCTGCATGTAGTTCGTGATCGGCATGATGCCAGCGACGATTGGCACATCCACGCCGAGCTTGCGCGCGTCGTCAACGAACCGGAAATACGCGTCGGCATTGTAGAAATACTGGGTGATTGCCGCATCGGCACCCGCTTTTACCTTGCTTGCAAAATGCTGCAGGTCATCCGACGGCGAGCGCGCCTGCGGATGCATTTCCGGGTAGGCCGCCACTTCAACATGAAACCAGTCGCCCGATTCGGCGCGGATAAATTCAACAAGCTCGCTGGCGTAGCGGAATTCTCCGGAGGCGGCATCCATTGCGCCATACCCGCTTGGCAAATCACCTCGCAAAGCGACTAGCCGGTCGATACCATGGGCGCGGTATTCGGCAAGAATTTCACGCAAACGCGCACGCGAACTGCCCAGGCACGAAATATGGGGCGCGGCTTGGTGCCCCTCGCTACGGATATCGAGCACTGTATCGAGCGTACCTTGCTGGGTACTGCCACCGGCACCGAAGGTCACTGAAAAATACTTGGGATTGACGACGGCCATCCTGGCACGGGTGGCACGCAGTTTGTCGGCGCCTTCAGCGGTCTTGGGCGGAAAAAATTCAATGCTGAAATCAGGAGAGGTCATTTTTGGTCGTGTTTTGATCGAGTATCAGGGAGGACAGGGCCCACGAAATAATACTGTAGACAATCGCTGCCAGAATGGCCGCGCCGAAACCGGCGACATGGAAACCGCTGACCATCTGCGCCACGCCCCAGAACATCAAGCCGTTAATGACGAAGATAAACAGGCCAAGAGTCAGAAAAGTGACCGGCAACGTCAGCAGCAAAAGCAGCGGGCGAATCAGCGTATTGACCAGGCCCAGCACTAACGCAGCGATCAGGGCCGCGCCAAGACTATCGACGCTGACCGAACGCATCAGGTAGGGCAGCGCCAGCAGCGCGGCGGCATTGATGAACCAGGTAAGGAGCAGGCGCATAAAAATTCCGTATTGATGTGAAAAAACCGCTTCGCTACGGCCAATAGGCCGTCTCGAAGCGGTAGTTGGCACGAAGCCGGGATGGATCAGTAGCGGTATTGTTCCGGCTTGTACGGACCGGCTTGCTGCACGCCGATGTAACTGGCTTGCTCGGGAGTCAGTTCGGACAATTGGGCGTTCAACTTTTGCAATTGCAAACGGGCGACTTTTTCGTCCAGATGCTTTGGCAAGGTGTACACACCAACCGGATATTTATCAATATTACAAAATAACTCGATCTGCGCAATCACCTGGTTGGCGAACGACGAACTCATCACATACGATGGATGGCCGGTACCGCAACCAAGATTGACCAGACGACCTTCGGCCAGCAAGATGATGCGCTTGCCATCAGGGAAGATCACGTGATCGACTTGCGGCTTGATGTTTTCCCAGGTGTACTGCTTCAAGGCCTCGATTTCGATCTCATTGTCGAAGTGGCCGATGTTGCAGACGATCGCCTGATCCTTCATCTTTGCCATGTGCTCAAGCGTGATCACATGGTAGTTACCGGTTGCCGTGACGAAAATGTCGGCGTGCTCTGCCGCATAGTCCATCGTGACAACGCGATAACCTTCCATCGCTGCCTGTAGCGCACAAATCGGATCGATTTCCGTGACCCAGACTTGCGCCGACAAAGCCCGCAATGCCTGCGCCGAACCTTTACCGACATCACCATAACCGGCAACGACGGCGACCTTGCCAGCGATCATGACATCGGTTGCGCGCTTGATGCCATCGACCAGCGATTCACGGCAACCGTACAGGTTGTCGAACTTCGATTTGGTAACGGAGTCATTGACGTTGATTGCCGGGAAAGCCAGCTTTCCGTCCTTGAACATCTGGTACAGCCGATGCACGCCGGTCGTGGTTTCTTCCGTCACACCCATGACTTGGGCCAGACGGCTCGAATACCAGCCCTGATGCGAAGCGAGACGCTTTTTGATGGAAGCAAAAAGACAAATTTCTTCTTCCGAAGCGGGGTTGTCCAGCACTGAAGCATCTTGCTCGGCACGGGTACCGAGATGCAGCAACAGGGTTGCGTCGCCGCCATCATCAAGAATCATATTGGCATGCTGCTCGCCATCAGCGCTGGCAGGCCATTCGAAAATACGGTGGGTAAATTCCCAGTACTCGTCGAGTGATTCGCCCTTGAAAGCAAATACCGGCGTGCCATCGGCAGCAATCGCTGCCGCGGCATGATCCTGTGTCGAATAAATATTGCATGAGGCCCAACGCACCTGTGCACCGAGCGCTTCCAGTGTCTGGATCAGCACGGCGGTCTGGATGGTCATGTGAATGGAACCGGTAATGCGCGCACCCTTGAGTGGTTGCGCTGCCGCGTATTCGTTGCGGATTGCCATCAGGCCAGGCATTTCGGTTTCTGCGATGCGAATTTCCTTGCGGCCCCACTCAGCGAGACTGAGGTCGGCAACGAAATAATCTTTGAGTACTGCGACTTGAGGGTTTAAAACTGCGGCGTTCATCACGCCCTCCTTTCGTTAGAAAAAAAGAAACGTGAGCGCAGTTGCGGGGGATCGTGCCTCCAAGCCTGACCCGGCTTGCTGACGCAAGTCCGGCTGCAACGCTCCTTGGAAGTCGAATTATAACGTAATTAAAAAAATGTCCCGTTGCCTAAAATCAATTTTCAGGTAACGCTATGCCGACACGTGTTGCAACCTTTGCGACTGGCTTTGGTGCTTGAAGTAACTCTGGAGATCGATGCACGTTCAGCTTGATCCAGGTGAGCATGTCGATCCAGATACGGCTCACTTCTTTTGCCGGCGGCATCGCTTGCGCATTGGGCAATTCGATCGTGATAACGGGGATATTCCGGTGCAGTCCACTGTAATTCCCCAATGACCCCGGGTAGACACCTACTCGATTGAATTGCAGTCGTCCGAATCGTTCCGGCACCGGCGCTGGCCCGTCAAAATCGAGCACCCCAAATGGCGCATGCACCGACACAATGACATGCGGCTTGAAGCGATCGATCTCTGCCTTCAACCAACGGGTTTCCACTTCCGACAATGGCCCTTTTCCGGGAAACCGACGCGGATCGCTGGCAGTTGCCTTAGACCAGTAACGCGGCGCTTCCAGTTGCCAGCCTGGTGTCGGAAAATTACGGTTGAGATCAACACCACGGGCATTGACACGACTGGGCCTTGCTGCCAGCAAACCGTCCGGGTTCAGCACCGGCACTACATCCCAGACAAACTCGCGCGCCAGCGGAGTCTGCATTTGCTGCAGCCACTTGAAAACGACTGCGGATGCCGTCAACTCATCGCCATGAATCCCGCCCAGCAACATGACACGCAGTGGCTTGTGGTCACCACGTTCTGCAGAAGAAACTTGCCGCGACAAAATCGGAAAACCGTTGGTGGAAACACCACCGGAGGGTTGCAGGTTGCTAGCCTTACACGCAGCGACCGATACGTCCGGCAACCGCGCGGCGAGGCGCGTGCACCAGTCCGCCTGACTGGCCGGCAGGGAAGATGCGGCATACGATAACGTGACGAAACACATCAGCAAGATCGAGGGCGCCAACCGCCAACATGCTATTTGAAGCACGTTATACCCAGCGCCATCCCTGGCGCCATCTTTACAGTCCCGCCGTTGCGCGCAGTGCAGCTGCGCGATCCGTGCGTTCCCAGCTGAATTCCGGCTCTTCGCGTCCAAAGTGACCATAGGCTGCTGTTTTCAGATAGATCGGACGCAACAGATCGAGCATTTGCACAATCCCTTTTGGACGCAGGTCGAAATGTTCCAGCACCAGCTCAGCCAATTTTTCATCACTGATCTTGCCAGTACCGAACGTGGTCACCATCACGGATGTCGGCCGGGCAATACCGATCGCGTACGACACCTGAATCTGGCAGCGCGAGGCCAAGCCCGCAGCGACGATATTCTTGGCGACATAGCGCCCTGCATAAGCGGCAGAACGATCCACCTTGGTAGGGTCTTTACCGGAAAAGGCACCACCGCCATGCGGCGCGGCACCGCCGTACGTGTCGACGATGATCTTGCGACCTGTCAATCCACAATCGCCTTGCGGGCCGCCAATGACAAAACGTCCGGTTGGATTGATCAGGTAACGCGTTTTATTGAGCCATTCCTGCGGCACCACCGGCTTGATGATCATCTCGATGACGGCTTCTTCGATTTCCTTGTGCTGCATTTCCGGCGCATGCTGGGTCGATAACACGATGGTATCGATACCGACTGGCTTGCCATCGACATAGCGCAACGTTACCTGTGACTTGGCATCCGGACGCAGCCAGGGCAAGCGGCCATCCTTGCGTAACTGAGACTGTCGTTCGACGATCCGGTGGGCATAGTGAATGGCGGCGGGCATCAGTTCTGGCGTCTCATCGCAGGCATAGCCGAACATCAGGCCTTGGTCGCCGGCACCCTGATCGAGATCGGTGCCGGTGCCTTCATCGACGCCTTGTTTGATATCAAGCGACTGCTTGTCGTAACACACCATGACTGCGCAGCTTTTGTAATCGATACCGTAGTCGGCATTATCGTAGCCAATGCGCTTGAGCGTGGCGCGAGCGACTTCGATGTAATTGATGTTGGCGTGGGTAGTGATTTCACCGGCAAGAATTACAAGGCCGGTATTGCACAAGGTTTCAGCGGCAACGCGTGCCTGCGGATCGATTTCGAGGATCGCATCCAGGATTGCATCGGAAATCTGATCGGCAACTTTGTCCGGATGGCCTTCCGAAACGGATTCGGAAGTAAAAAGGTATTCATGTGCCATGGCAGGCTCCTGTAATTGCAGTATCGATGACCATGTCGCGGCCAATCGAATGAGCCTGCGACGCTTTAGCGAAATTTGTAAGCCGCCTCGCAAGTTGTCTATTAACCCGGCGGATAATGCATCCGTGATATTTTACGCCTCTTGTCGACAATCAGCAAAATCACCGGACTTCCCTCTTTGATACTAGTCACTATTTTTCGCTTACTGTCTCATCTCCCGTTGTCCGTACTGCAGGACCTTGGCGCCCTGATGGGACGTCTCGTCTACCGCTTTTCGGCCCGTTACCGGCAACGCCTGGACGCCAATCTGCAGCGCGCCGGCTACGCCGCTGACTTGCCTGCCGCAATCCGCGAATCGGGCAAGAACATCGTTGAACTGCCTTTTATCTGGTGCGCTCCACAGGACAAGGTCCTTGCGAAGGCCACCATAGAAAACTGGCATGTCGCACAAGCGGCCATTGATCAGGGTCGCGGTGTAATTTTCCTGACGCCTCATCTGGGTTGCTTTGAAATCATTGCACAGGCCATTGCCGCCCGCCTGCCATTGACGGCGCTGTATCGTCCACCCCGGAAAAGCATGCTAAAACCGCTCATCGAGGGTGCCCGCCAACGCCATAACCTCATTCTGGCTCCCGCGAATTTACGCGGGGTACGCGCCCTGCTGAAAACCCTCAAATCAGGCGGCGCAATTGGTCTGTTGCCCGATCAGGTCCCACAAAATGGTGAGGGTGTGTGGGCTGATTTTTTTGGCAAAAAAGCCTACACAATGACGCTGCCGGCAAAATTGCACCGGATGACTGGTGCACCGCTGCTGCTATCGTACGCAGAACGTTTGCCACAAGGACGCGGCTACGTGATCCGCTTCTCGATCTTCGAGGGCGCCCTCGACGACGATCCGCAGCGACAGGCGCATGCCATCAATACCGCGATGGAGCAATTAATTGCGCTTTCACCTGCGCAGTACTTGTGGAGCTATAACCGCTACAAAACACCGCATGGCGTCCTTCCCGCTGAATCACCGGAGTCCGGACGATGAGGTTGCTGCTCGGGCTGATGTGGTTGCTTCACTGGCTGCCGCTACCGATACTCGGACGACTCGGTGCCATCGTCGGAAGCCTGCTATTTTTTACGGTCCGCTCACGCCGCCATATCACGCTGACCAACCTGCGCTTGTGCATGCCTGAACTAACGGAACAGCAACGACGGCACATTGCGCTCAAACATTTCCAGGGGTACGCACGCGCCGTTCTCGAACGCAGCCTGCTCTGGTGGGGCTCGGAAGCCAGGCTGCGGCGACTGATCACCGTCGAACCATGCGTTCCGCTACAAGACATTCAGGCCGGTCCGACGATACTGCTCTGCCCGCATTTCGTCTGCCTTGATGTTGCGGGCGTCGCCGTCCTGCTGGAGTCGCCGCTGTGTTCGATCTACACCCGGCAGAAAAACAAGGTGTTCGACGGTGCGCTGCGCAAGGGTCGCTCGCGCTTTCGTCCGATCAAATTGTTTTCGCGCGAAGAAGGTGTCAAGCCCGTGCTGCGGGCTATGCGGGAAAAACTGCCGTTTTTTATGCTGCCAGATATGGATTTCGGCGCAAAAGATGCCGAGTTCGTCCCCTTTTTTGGTACTCCTGCAGCAACGCTGACGTCACCCGCGCGCATTGCCGCATCGACCGGAGCGAAGGTCATTCCGGTGATTGCCACATTCCTGCCAAATTACCGCGGCTGGAAGGTCACGTTCTATCCTGCGTGGGAAAACTATCCGGGTGACGACATTTTCGCTGCGACGCGCAAAATGAATGTCTTCATTGAAGACCGCATTCGTGAAACGCCTGACGAATATTTCTGGACTCACAAACGTTTCAAAACCCGACCACCCGGTACGGAAAGTGTGTATCGGAACATCAGCAAACCTACTGCTAGGCCCAACCAGGCCAGCTTATAATCCACCCATGAAAATCAAATTTACCAAGATGCATGGTGCCGGCAACGACTTCATTGTTATCGACGCGATCAACCAGCAGATCAACCTGACACCGGCGCAATGGCGGCAACTGGCGGATCGGCGTTTTGGTATTGGCGCAGATCAAATTCTGGTTGTTGAAGCTTCGGAGGCCACCGATATTGATTTCAGATACCGTATTTTTAATGCCGACGGTGGCGAAGTCGAGCAATGCGGTAACGGTGCACGGGCATTCGTCCGCTTCGTGACCGAAAAGAAATTGACGACAAAAACTGTCCTCAAGGTCGCCACGATGAATGGTGTCATCGTGCCTAGACTGGAAACAGACGGCAGCATCACCGTTGACATGGGTGCGCCGGTGTTGCACCCCGCGCAAGTCCCGTTTGATGTGACAGGCATGGACAGTACCGATGTCGCTAACGACACGCTTTGGCCACTACAAATTAATGGCCGCACCATCATGATGTCGGTAATTTCGATGGGCAATCCGCATGCGGTACAAGTCGTCGATTCTGTCGACACCGCAGATCTCTCCCTCGATGGTCCGGTCATCGAACATCATGTCCGTTTCCCAAATCGCGTCAATGCTGGCTTCATGCAAATTCTTGACCGGCATGCGATCCGGTTACGCGTCTTCGAACGCGGTGCGGGAGAAACGTTAGCCTGTGGCACAGGTGCTTGCGCCGCCGTAGTGACAGGTATCCGACGGGGACAACTCGATACGCCAGTGCGGGTAGAGACACTTGGCGGAACACTTTCGATCGCCTGGAATGGAGGCACGTCTCATGTCATGCTGAGCGGACCCGCCGTCACTGTTTTCGAAGGCGAAATTACCTTGCCCGCCTGAAAACTAGTCAGGCACCAACACTCTGAGACGATACAGCCGTTGCCGATAATTGCCTTCCGGGCCTTTGAGGCCACAGTCGACATCTTCGAACAACCGGACGATCCGACTTAACGCCTGCCGCTGTTCATTGGAGTCGATCAGGATCAGGCGCCGCTTGCTGCGGGGGTGAACATCACGTATGTCGATTAGCAGGCAATGTCCACAATCAGCAGCATTCACGTTAAGCAACAGTGCCTCGGCCCGCGACAGTCCGAAAATGACGGCCAATTCAAGGCGCGCAACCAGAAATGGAACAGGTCGATTTTTGTCGTAAGCCAATTGTTTGCTAGCTGCCTGCGCCCAAGCTGCACAGACCGTCACATCAGTAATTTTTTGAATCAGTTGCTGCGCTTGCGCGCACCCCTGCGCTGCCGCTTTTTGAAGCCAAAAAGCCGCTTCCACATCCTTGGATTGGTCATTGCGCCGACTCCGCCATGCTGCCATGCCCAGTTCCAGCTGCGCTACCGTGTGGCCGGCTTCTGCGGCTTTCTGAACGTAATAATTTGAATCGAGCAGATTACGTTGCGAGAACTCGGGCTTCAGGTAGATCCGCGATGTCGCAAACCAAGCCTCTGCCAATCCCTGCTCTCCCGCAGCGACCAGCCAGCGCAATGCTTTCTTGTAATTGGCCAAACCCCGTACTTCTGTCAAACGCGTTCCGTTGCAGTCCATGCGTCCGAACCATAATCCGAGTGCAAGGCATGACCGGGGGTCGCCAGCGCTTGCGGCAGCCTCGAGAAAGCACTCAAGCTCCGTCGGGTCAAAATTACCTCTTGCTATCAACACTTCACAGCAATGCGCTAACAATGATGCTTCGTCGATAACCGGCTCCTCCGACGGATCAGAAAAGGAGCGCGACTGTCTTCGCACTATCGCCTGACGCGCTAATGGCAGTGCCCATCGTAAAAAATTATCGTAATTACCAGCGTGCCACGCATATTCGGCAAGTGCATATTGTGCTCGCGCTACGCCACCATCGGCTGCACGCACGGTCCATTCCAGAACAATTTTTTTTGCGTTGTCATTGACTGGCATTTTCAGAATCGATGAATGAAACGAATGACTGGATAGCGCGCGCAGGTCGGTGCCATCGCAGCCATTGGCATGTCCGATCAACTGCGCCATCAACCATTGCGCTTCGCCGAACCCTGCGTGTGCCACGGCTTCCAACGCCATCCAGGCCTTCTTGCGCAAGATATCGCTGGTGCAATCACCGGTTTGTGCCAGTACCAGTTTGGCCAGAACCAAACCCGCCTGCAAGACACCGGAGTCAAATGCCCTTTCATACCAAACGCACAGTGAAGCAGGTTGGGCGGCGCGCGAGGCGGCTTCAAATGGAATGTGACTACCGATTAATAACCAGGCTTCATCTTGCTGCTGACGCGCAGCGCGATCCAGCCAGTACAACGCAGTCGTCGCACTTTTTGGCAAGCCTGCGCCGCCAAACAAATAGCGCTTGCCTAGCGCAAGTTGCGCGGGAGCCTGCCCGGCACGCGCCGCACGTATAACCAGTAATTCTTCCCGATTTGCCATTTTTTACTTTTGGTTGTGATTAATTTATATTCCTAGTTGCAAGAATTAATCACGAACACAGACCAGACCATGATTAAAATCAATGTTGTCTTAAATGCCACGCCGCCCGTATCATTTGATTACAATTGCTGTGGCTATTTGGTATGTCTTACCGCGATTGGCGACCATCGCCTGGACGATGCCGTTATTGCGGCCGAACTTTGGCGCGCGCTGACCATCCGGCAAAAGTGACGAGAAAATAAGCAGGTGCTCCACGTACGCTACTTTCATCACCTGAACCCAACTCGCGAATCCAGCCCTCGGATGTCGGTTAAACTTCCCACATCCTTTCGCAGGCGCCCTTCCGCTCGAAGCGACGAGTGGAGGCGCAGCGAGACTTTCATAAGATCGCGACCCCATGACATTCCAACTTGATGCAGACGCCATCGCTGCATACCTAGAACAGACGCCGCAATTCTTTGAAGAACATGCCGAACTGCTCGGAAAAATCAAATTGAGCAGTGCATTGGGCGGCCGCACGCTGTCGCTGCAAGAACGGCAAATGGAAATACTTCGGCAAAAAGTCAAAACCATGGAGATGCGACTCGCCGAACTGACGCGCCTTGCGCAGGAGAATCACGCAATCGCAGAAAAGTTTCAGCACTGGACGCGTGACTTGTTACTGGCACGTGGCGATACGGACTTGCCGCATGCGCTGGTTTATGGACTCAAGACCATCTTCTCCGTGCCGCACGCTGCACTCCGAATCTGGCAGGCCGCCCCTGACTTTTCCCACACTTGGTATGCCGCTCCGGTATCGGAAGATGTTCGTCTCTTTGCCGGCAGTCTCCATGCGCCTTTCTGCGGCTGGAATAATGAATATGAAGCCGCGACATGGTTCGATGACGGCCCGACCATTCAGTCAATAGCGATGTTGCCTTTGCGGGTTGGTGCAGCACCGGGTGTGTTTGGCATGCTGGTACTGGGCTCGGCAGATCCGCAGCGCTTTGCCGCTGACATGGCAACCGACTTTCTTGTGAATATTGGCACCACATCAAGCGCAGCACTGACTTGCCTTCTGAAATAGGCAAGCACTCCGGATGGACACACTTACATCGGAACAGCTGGTTCAAACCTATCTGGATACGCTGAAAAACTTGCGACATCTGGCGCCGTTGACGATCAGCAATTACCGTAGAGACTTGGCTGAACTGTCCGCAATGGCAGCAACGCTGGAACCACAATGTGGACTAAAGACACTCACGTCGCTGCAGATACGTCGGTTCACATCACAAATGCACGCACGTGGTCTCGACCCGCGCTCCATCGCACGCAAGCTATCGGCCTGGCGTGGATTTTTTAGCTGGCTAGCCGAACAGGATACGGTGCGCGTTAATCCAGTTGATGGCGTGAAGGCACCAAGGCGAGGTGCACCACTACCAAAAGCACTTTCTACTGATGACGCCGTGCGACTGGTTTCAGACGAAGCTGACACGGATGTCGCGCAGACGATGCAACGCAGTTGCGATCACGCGATGTTCGAATTGCTTTACTCAAGTGGTTTGCGGGTCTCCGAACTGGCGGCACTCGACATTCGTCACACAAAAAATATCCACCACCAATCTGCAGGATGGATAGATATTGCTGGCGCAGAGGTCATCGTGACAGGCAAAGGCAACAAGATGCGCAGCGTTCCGGTTGGCCGCGCTGCGCTGTCGGCCATTGAAAACTGGCTGACCATGCGGTGTTCGGTCGCCAATGCGGATCCCGATGCGCTCTTTCTAAGTACCCGCGGCAGTCGCATCTCGGTGCGACTGATCCAGCTACGACTGAAAGCACATGCCATCAGGACCGGAATACCTGCCAACGTGCATCCTCATGTGTTGCGTCACTCGTTTGCTTCGCATGTACTGCAATCCTCAGGGGACTTACGTGCGGTTCAGGAAATGCTGGGCCACGCCACAATCACCTCAACCCAAGTTTATACTGCGCTGGATTTCCAGCGGCTAGCGCAGGTGTACGATGCGGCGCATCCCCGCGCCAGGAAAAAATCCTGAAATGGGCAGGTCAGACTTCAACATGACCATGCACTGGTCGGCCATTGGAAATTTGGAAAATGCCCCCATTTCAACACCCACAACTTTTGAACGCTCACGCGCACGGAACTGATTCATGGCTCTCATTCCTACAACCATCCTGACCGGGTTTCTTGGTGCCGGCAAAACGACGCTACTCAATCGTATCCTGCAGGAGCCACACGGTTTTCGTATTGCCGTCATCGAAAACGAATTCGGCCCTGAAAATATTGATAATGAAATCCTGGTGCAGGACAGCACCGAACAGATTATCGAAATGAATAATGGCTGTATTTGCTGCACGGTACGCGGCGACCTGATCGTCGGTCTGACCGCGCTGGCAGCACGTCGTGACGCCGGCGAATTACAATTTGACCGGCTAGTCATAGAAACAACCGGACTAGCCAACCCCGGTCCCGTCGCACAGACCTTTTTCATCGATGATGCAGTCGCCAGCCAGTACATGCTCGATGCAGTCATCACGGTCGTTGATGCCAACCACGCCATGCAGCAACTCGACGATCACGAAGAAGCACAGCGCCAGATCGGCTTCGCTGATCGGATCTTGATTTCCAAAAGCGATCTGGTCACCGATGAGGCGATGCAACGATTAACCACGCGCATACAGCGTATCAACCCGCGTGCGGCAATCGGAAAAAGTGCCTTCGGCATGACCCCGATCGGCGACATCCTTGACATTCGGGGCTTCAATCTCAATGACAAGCTCGATATCGATCCGGCATTCCTGAGCGAGGAAAGTGACCACGAACACGATCACGATCAAGATTGCAATGAGCATGCAGGCCACGACCACCATCATCCAAGCCACACAGATGATATCAAGGCGTTTGTGTTCAAAAGCTTGCGCCCCTTCGATACGGCACGACTTGATGACTTCCTTGGCGGACTGGTTCAGGTTTATGGTCCACGCATGCTGCGCTACAAGGGCGTTTTAGCCATGGATGGCGCAGATCGAAAAGTGTTGTTTCAAGGCGTACATCAAATCATGGGGAGCGACATAGGTGCACGATGGGGAGATACCGAAAAACGGGAAAGCAAGTTGGTTTTTATCGGTAAAAACTTACCCGAAGAAATTTTTATTCACGGCCTGGAACAGTGTTTGGTATAAACTGTCAAAGACAGTTGTCTCGAACTTGGCGGTCAGCAATCGAGTTGGTCGCTGATGCTGCAAAGGTCGGCCAGAGGTGATGTAAGCGGCAATCCCCGGGGCAAACCGTCATGAACAGTAACGGCATGGCGCTCTTCTGATCACGTGCTGCATCACCCAGATATACCAGCTAGTTGCAACAGAGCGCTTCAGAGCCAAAGCACCCCGATCCGGCACACCTCTGCGCATTAACAATGCCAGCGCTAGATTTGAGGGTAATATCCAACGAACTGCAGTCTCGAAAGTAACCGAAGTGGCAACCAAAACAACCAAAACAAATTCTTCTGTGTCCTCCGACGGTGCTCTGATGACCGAAGAGCAATTGCTCAAGATGAGCGAGAAGGATTACATGAATGAAGCGCAGTTGGCTTTTTTCAAGGCTCGTTTGCAGCAACTCGAAAAAGATCTGCTTAAAAACGCAGGCGAAACTACGGAGCACTTGCGCGAAACCGTGCTGGTTCCTGATCCGGCAGATCGTGCGACGATTGAAGAGGAACATGCGCTGGAACTGCGTACACGCGACCGTGAACGCAAACTGCTAAAAAAAGTACAGCAATCAATAGGCATCATAGATAGCGGAGAATATGGCTGGTGCGAAGAAACCGGTGAACCGATTGGTATTCCGCGCTTGCTGGCAAGACCAACCGCGACACTGTCACTTGAAGCGCAGCAACGACGCGAATTAAAACAAAAGCTTTATGGTGACTAAGTCACGGCAAGGCCGCACAGGATCTTCTGACACGCATGTAGGTGCGCAGCTGAGCGGCAACTGCGGCAAAGCCACCAAAATGACGTAAGAGAAATAAGCGGCGCACGATCAGAGGCGGACTTAGGCGACGGATAAACCACTCAGGCGTGCACTTTCACAACGTTTTGCAGCTGATTAACATTTCAGGAGTGCCGTGGGTTTTTTTTCATTTCTAGGCAAAAAAAATCACCGAGAGGTTTCTCCGCTCTCGGAAATCGACGCGCCCCGGCGAAAGCGAGGCGATGCGGCAGTTCACGTTGATTCGGCAATTACTGCCGAACGCACAGCAAGTTCTCAAGGCGTACAAAGAGATGCCGCACGCAAAACAGCACTAAAAATTGACGCAATAGAAAGTGAAATGTCGTACGAACTGACGCGCCCTCCCGGGACAACGTCAGGCCCGCAAAGCATTCTGGCCAGGCAATCCTCTGATCTGCCTAAAAATATGCCGGCTGGCTCGAGCAGCGTCCCGCAACAAGTCACTAGCGACGCATTTCTCGATACGCTGCCCGGACTGGCCATGTCGACAGACTTCATGCTCGGCGGTGACGTAGGTCTCCATAAAATTGAACTACCATTTTCTGAAACCGCGCCGATCATTGAAGAAGCCGCGATTTTATTTGCCAATGACCAAAACGAGATCGTCGAGAGCATGTTGCTTGATGCGATAGAAGAGGATCAGTCCGGAGACGGATCACGGACCGTATGGGCCATGCTCTTCGATCTGTATCAAATTACCGGGCGCCAAACCGCATTCGAAAAACTAGCAGCCGACTTCGCGAAAAAATTCGAGCGCTCGCCGCCGACCTGGATTGACACTGTGCAGGGGGAATCCGATTCTGTTGTCGCATCCCAGGCTGCCAGCGCTCCCATAACGCTATCAGGAAATCTTGATGCCTCCATTCAAAAGCAGCTCGAACGGATCCAACAACTAGCCAATGGTCACACGCAAATAAAACTCGACTTCACCGGTCTGGCAACCATCACCAGCGAAGGCTGCCGTCTGTTGCTTGAGACACTGAAACAATTGCGGCAAGCAGATTGCGTCGTTGCACTAAGCCATGCCAGACAATTTTCGGACCGTGTACGCGCAACGTGTGAAACGGGCAGCCGTGGTGTCAACGAAGCCGATTGGCTACTGCTGCTGGAACTACTGCAATTACAAAACAGGAAACAGGACTTTGAAGACACCAGTATCGATTACTGCATAACGTTCGAAGTCTCGCCACCGGCTTTCGTCGCCCCACCCGCGGCACCCGCGATGACAACCAACCAACCACTGATACCAGAAAACGTTTTTCTGATGCCAATCTTAGTCGATGGCAAATCCGATCTAATCAACAAGATTACCCTGTTCGCCGGCCTGCACAATCCCGCAATCATCGATTGCAAACATCTTGCACGCGTCGATTTCAGTGCAGCAGGTCAACTGCTCAGCTGCCTGGCACCGCTGGTCGCGAACGACCGTGTGATCGAGCTACACAATGTCAACCAACTGGTCACAGCTCTGTTCAATGTCATGGGTCTGCGCGAAATCGCTCGCATCACGCCACGCAAAGAATAACCGCTGCAGCGCCCCAGCCTTGCAATCGACCGCTCCAGCCCCATTTTTGAAGCTAACGTAGTGACCCGGCTTGGTCCCGGCCAGTTGCTGCACACGACTTTTGAAAGGTAGGCATGGAACAATTTCACGGAACGACAATCCTTTCAGTGCGACGCGGCAACCTTGTCGCGCTGGGAGGAGATGGTCAGGTTACTCTCGGCAATATCGTCATGAAAGGCACCGCTCGCAAGGTACGCAAGCTGTATAACGGCAAAGTGCTGGCCGGATTTGCTGGTGGAACCGCAGACGCATTCACCCTGATAGAACTGTTCGAAGCCAAACTCGAAAAATACCAAGGCAATTTGATGCGGGCCTCGGTCGAACTGGCAAAAAACTGGCGCACTGACCGCATGTTGCGACGCCTCGAAGCGATGCTGCTGGTGGCCGATCATGAAACCACGTTGGTCATCACCGGCAATGGCGATGTACTGGAACCTGAAGACGGCATCGGATCCATTGGCTCGGGCGGTGCGTTTGCGCAATCCGCTGCCAAGGCACTGCAGGAAAATACAGACTTGTCCCCCGCCGATATCGTCCGGAAATCACTGACGATCGCCGGTGAACTATGTATTTACACTAACCTTTCCCAAACGATCGAGACGCTGGAATGACCGCTACCCCTACGCTAATGAACATGACTCCGCAAGAAATTGTGACTGAACTCGACAAGCACGTAGTTGGCCAGGCAAATGCCAAACGTGCGGTTGCCATCGCGTTGCGCAATCGCTGGCGCCGCCAGCAAGTTGCCGAACCGCTGCGTCATGAAATTACTCCGAAAAATATCCTCATGATCGGCCCGACCGGTGTCGGCAAGACTGAAATCGCACGCCGGCTCGCTCGCCTTGCCGACGCACCTTTCATCAAAATCGAAGCGACCAAATTCACGGAAGTCGGCTATGTTGGCCGCGATGTCGACACCATCATCCGCGACCTCATCGACATCGGCATCAAGCAGACCCGTGAATCCGAAATGCGTAAGGTCCGCGATCGTGCCGGCGAGGCTGCCGAAGAACGGGTTCTCGATATTCTGGTGCCACCGGCACGTGATTTCGGCATCCAGCCAGTGGCGACCGATGGTACGCCGGCAGCCGGCAGCACGACCCGGCAAACCTTTCGCAAGCGCTTGCGCGAGGGATCCCTCGACGACCATGAGATTGAAATCGAAGTGGCAGATAGCGGCCCACAAATGGAGATCATGGCGCCGCCTGGCATGGAAGAAATGACCGAGCAGATCAAGACGATGTTTTCCGGCGTCAGTGGTAATCGCAAGAAAGCGCGCAAGCTCAAGATCAAGGAGGCACTGAAGCTACTGGTCGAAGAGGAAGCCGGCAAACTGCTTAATGAAGACGAGCTAAAGCAGAAGGCAATCAATAATGTCGAGCAGAACGGGATCGTATTCCTTGATGAAATCGACAAAATTGCCAGCCGTTCTGAAACGGGCGGTGCTGAAGTCTCACGTGCCGGCGTGCAGCGCGACTTATTACCACTGGTTGAAGGCACAACAGTCAATACCAAATATGGAATGATTCGCACCGACCATATTCTGTTTATCGCTTCCGGAGCCTTTCATCTTGCCAAACCGTCCGATCTCATTCCCGAATTACAGGGGCGTTTTCCGATCCGGGTCGAGCTCGAATCACTGTCAATCGCCGACTTTGAACGGATCCTGACAGGGACCGATGCCTGCCTGACCCGGCAATATCAGGCCTTGTTGGCGACCGAAAATCTGACCGTCACCTTCACTGATGACGGTGTCCGCCGACTGGCTGAAATCGCCTATTCGGTCAATGAAAAAACAGAAAATATCGGTGCCCGCCGTCTTTATACGGTGATGGAAAAACTACTCGAAGACATGTCGTTCGATGCCACCCGGCGTAAGGGTGAAACGTTCGATATCACGGCAACTTATGTCGACGAGAGACTTGGTGCATTGGCCATCAACGAAGACTTGTCACGGTACGTACTCTAATTCGGATCGCCAGACACCGAACCCGCATCTAGTTACCGCGCTGATTCGGTTTATTCCCTCCGGTACCCGGTTGCATGCCTGGCGGGACATTAGGAAGCGTGCCGGTGGGCTGCTCTGCGCCCGCGGGCGGCATCGCAGGCAAGGCCTGCTGGTCTGCCGGAGTCACTAACGTGGCCGGCATCGCTGGCGCAACCTGCACCGGCGGTTGGGCGGGTACGGGCTGCATCATCAACGGCGGGGATACAGCCGACAAGTTCACCTGCTGCATTGATGTCTTCGAACCTTCCTGCAACTCGACGCGTTTGACGATACCGCCTTCTGACAGCAAGACGTACTGGTCGTGGACTTCTTTGACAATCACACCGGGGATTACCTCACTGTTGACCCGACTGGCCAGCGGCGGCTTGCCGTCGGCCACTAAAATGGCAACACTCTCGTCAGCATTGCCAGCAACGACCACACCCTTTAGCTGAAAATTACTGGCCAATGCAACCTTTGTGGCACGCCCGCCAAAAAGGCCTGCAGCTGCGTCCAGCGAAGCTTCGCCCTGAGTTGACTGAACCACGCCTGCCATCGGCCTTTGTGGTGGCTTCATGAATTGCAGCGCCCAGTAGGTAGCCGAGGCACACAGCGTCATGAACAAGAAAAAACTGACGATCAACGGCATGCGCTTCATGCGATTCCTTCCGGATACAGCCAACTGCTTGAGGGAGTTACGCGGGGTTTCATCATCACCTCACCAGCTGGTTAATTTCAATAATAGGCATGAGTACCGCCAGCACGATCAGCAAGACGACCACACCCATCGCCAGGATCAGTGCCGGTTCGAGCAAGCCGGCAATGGTCAGTGCACGTCGCTCAAGATCTTGCTCCTGAGCATTCGAGGCACGTTCCAGCATCGCAGGTAATTCACCGGTTATTTCGCCGGCACGAATCATGTGGATCAGCATCGGCGGAAAATGCTTGTGTGCTGACAAGGCACGTGCCAAACCAACGCCCTCGCGCACACTGTTAGCAGCCTCTTCGACTTGCTGTCGCATAGCGACATTGGACAGCGTATCCCGACTGGTCTGCAAGGCGCGCAGGATCGGCACACCGGAGCCGGTGGTAATGGCCAGCGTACTGGCAAACCGCGCGGTATTGAGACTGCGCTCGAACTTGCCATAGAGGGGCGCCGTCAGCAGCCAGGTATGCCAGCGCAGCTTGATGTCGGCATTTTTTAGCGCTGTTCGCCAGGCGAACCCGAGCGCGATTACCACCACCAGCACCATCCATCCATAGTTGCGCACGAAGTCAGACACGGCCAGCATCAGTACGGTCAGCAGTGGCAGTTTTTGCTTGGTATTGGCAAAAACCGAAACAATTTGGGGCACCACGTACGTCAACAGGAAAATTACGATGGCGAAAGCCACCACCGTGACGATGGCCGGATAAGTAAAGGCTAACTTGACCTTCTGCACCAGCGCGTTGCGTCGCTCGATATAGTCTGCCAGCCGCGACAACACCTTGGCCAACTGGCCAATTTGTTCGCCAGAGGCGACCAGTGCGCGATAAATATCGGCGAAGTCGCGCGGATGATGCGATAGCGCATCCGAGAGCGATGCGCCGCCCATGACCTCCGAGCGGATCGACGCGATCAGGTCACGTAAATAAGTACGTTCAGCCTGCTCCAACAGGGCCGAAAAAGCCTGCTCCAGCGGCAGGCTGGCTTCGAGCAAACTGGCCAGTTGCCGGGTGAACAACGAAAGTTCGTTCGTCGATAATTTATCGCCGAAACTGCGTGCCTTGGTCTGGCCAGACTCATCGATCTGGGAGGCAATCGCGCCAACTGTGATCGGTGTCATGCCTTGGCTGCGCAGATCAGCTCTGGCAGCACGGGCGCTATCGGCGTTGAGTACGCCTTTTTTGGTTTTGCCGTCGTCGTCGACGGCTTCATAACGGAATGCCGGCACGCGTTAATCCTTGGTGACGCGCAGCAATTCTGCCTGCGTGGTGACGCCGTTGGTGAGCCAACGCTCACCGTCTTCGCGCATGGTGCGCATACCATCGCGCTGGGCCGCATTGCGGATGTCTGCTTCAGAAGCCTGATTGTGGATCTGCGCCCGGATTGCTTCGGTTGTGCGCAGCAATTCATAGACGCCGACACGACCCTGGTAGCCGGTCTGCCCACATTTTTCGCAACCCGCAGCTTGCCAGTAGGTGCCATCAAAAACACGGCATTCGGCGCAGAGTTTGCGCACCAGCCGCTGCGCCACGACGCCCAGTAATGACGACGACAACAAGAACGGCTCGATTCCCATGTCAAGCAAGCGCGTCACTGCTGCCGCCGAATCGTTGGTATGCAGGGTTGCTAGTACCAGATGTCCGGTTAGCGAGGCTTGCACGGCAATCTGCGCCGTTTCGAGGTCACGGATTTCGCCGATCATGATGACATCCGGATCCTGCCGCAAAATCGCCCGCAGCGCCTTGGCGAACGTCATGTCGATGCGCTGGTTGACCTGGGTCTGGCCTACGCCGGCCAGTTCGTACTCGATCGGATCTTCGACAGTAAGGATGTTGGTGGTCGAGACGTTAAGCATTGACAGCGCTGCATACAGCGTCGTGGTCTTGCCCGAGCCGGTCGGACCGGTCACGAGTACGATACCGTGCGGCTGGCTGATCAAGTCGTCGAACTGCGGCATCACCGTATCGCTCATGCCGAGGTGTTCAAGGTCGAGACGCCCTGCTTCCTTGTCCAGCAAGCGCAGCACCGCGCGCTCTCCATGCCCTGTCGGCAGCGTCGAGACACGCACATCAACCGGTTTCCCACCCACCCGCAACGTGATCCGGCCGTCCTGCGGCAGGCGCTTTTCGGCAATATCAAGCTGGGCCATGATCTTGATGCGCGAAATCAGCGACGCATGGATGGCTTTCTTGGGGCGCACGACGTCGCGCAGCGTGCCATCGATACGAAACCGCACCACTGAAATCTGCTCGAACGGTTCGATATGGATATCCGATGCACCTTCGCGCAAGGCCTGCGTCAGCAATGCATTGATCATCCGGATTACCGGCGCGTCATCGGCCGATTCGAGTAAGTCCTCCACCGCAGGCATGTCCAGCATCAGCTTGTTGAGATCGAGGTCGGACTCGTACTCGTCGATGACTTGCGCCGCGTCGCCGCCGGAGCCGGCGTAGGCGCGGGCAATTGCCTCTTCGAGTTCACCGTGTGGCATCGAGCGCAATTTGATCCGACCGAAGCGACGGCTGACCTCCGCTACCGCCGTGGCCTGAGTGGCATCGGACACCCACACCTCGACGGCGCTGTCGGACGTCAGGCGATGCGCCAGCAACGCGAAGTCGCGGGCAAAAGCAAAAGGCAAAAGTCGTGCATCTATCATGGCGGCTCTTAAAAATCAGGTTAGTTCTTGATCGGTTCCGGCTCAGGTGTCACCTTCGGTGGCAGTCCCATCGCAGGCGCAATCGGCCGGACCATGTTGCCACCAACCGGCATACCGTTCTCCAACACAGGCAAAGTCGGCGTGACCATATTCGGCAGCACTAGCGACTCGGCCGGCTGCGATTGCTGCTGGACCTTGCGCATCAAATCGTACCGATCACCCGATAGGCTGAGGCTTTGCTCGTTACTGCGGATGATGGTCGGCCGCAGGAACACCATCAGGTTGGTCTTGGTGCGATTGCGTTTCTGGTATTTGAACAAGTTACCGATGACTGGCAAATCGCCTAGGCCCGGTACGCGCTCATTGCCGTCTTCGAGTGTGTCTTCGATCAGGCCACCGAGCACAATGATCTGGCCATCATCGACCAATACGTTGGTATCGATCGAGCGTTTGCTGGTAATAATGCCAGCCGCGTTCGTGGAACTCTGGACTGCCGAGGTTTCCTGATAGATTGCCATCTTCACGGTTCCGCCTTCCGAAACCTGCGGCCGCACGCGCAACTGCAGACCAACATCCTTGCGCTCGACGGTCTGGAACGGATTGACGCCACTGCCGCCGCCCGATGCCTGCGTCGTGTACTGGCCGGTAATGAACGGCACGTTTTGGCCGACAATAATCCGAGCTTCTTCGTTATCCAACGTGATCAGGTTCGGCATCGACAGGATATTGGTTCCGTCATCCGATTCAAGTGCCCGCGCCAGCGCGCCGAGTCCGAGCGCGCCATTAATCTGGCGGAACACGCCCAGCGTCAAACCGGCACCGACAGTAGGAACCGTCCCTGCCTTGGACGCGGCCGCGAGGCCGGCGATGTTATCGGTTGAAAATGTACTGGCCGCGCCCACCCGATAATTACTGGTCGAATTGCCGGACAGACCGAGCCACTGAATGCCGAATTCAGCCGCCTTCTTGGCCGAGACTTCGACGATCAGCGATTCGATATAAATTTGGGCGCGGCGTACATCAAGCTGATCGATGACGACTCGCAAGTTGCGATAAACCGCTTCGCTGGCTGTAATAATCAGCGTGTTGGTCGTGGCATCGGCCTGGATGAAGCCGGCGGCTCCACCGCCTGCGCCACCGGAAGATCCCTGATTCGACAACGAACCACTTTGTTGCAATGGCTGCAAACTACTGCCAGTCATGCCGCCCCCCTGGCTCTGACCGATGCCTTGTTGTTGCTGCGATTGCTGCTGCGATTGTGACTGCGATTGCTGCTGTGGCGCCGACGTGTCATTGGTCATTACCGACCGCAAGGTCTGCGCGAGCTTGGTCGCATCGGCATTGCGCAGGTACACCACGTGTACGTTGCCGGGTTGCGCAGTCGGCTGATCGAGGCGGGCAATGAGCGACTTGGCCAGATTAGCGCGTGCCAGCGATGGTGCACGAATGACCAGTGAGTTGGTACGACCGTCTGCCAGCACACTGATTTTGCCTGCATCGGCAACACCCGCAGTGGAGCCGGGATCGAGCAAGCGCGTGACAATTTGCGCAAGGTCGCTGGCAATCGCATAGCGGATCGGGATGATATCGACGTCACCACTGGCCGGCGCATCCAGCGCGGCAACGATTTTGCCAAGGCGGCGCAAGTTATCAGCGTAATCGGTGATCACCAGCGAGTTGTTCCCCGGATTGGCATTAATCGTATTATTGGGCGAAATCAGCGGCCGCAATACCGTCACCAGGTTGGCCGCCGATTCGTAATTGAGTCGAAAAATCTGCGTGGCAATCTGATCACCCTTGACATTGAGCCCTTGCGATGGACCGGCCTGCAGCTTTGCATCGGCTTCCGGAACAACCTTGGCGAAGTCCTCGCCGATCACCACCGCATAACCCTGCAGGCGCAGCGCCGATGTGAGCAGGCTGAAAGCTTGCGCTTTTGTTACCGGCTTTTCGGACACCAGGCTGATCGTTCCCTTCACGCGCGGATCGATGATGAAGGTCATGCTGGTGTATTGACCAACAGCCTTGATCACGGACTCGATATCGGCTCCGACAAAATTCATCACGGCGGAGCCGGCTGGCGGATCTGCGGCCAGAAGAGGTTGCGGGATACCGGCCACTGCACACAAAAGCAGGGCAACGGCACTGATCCGACGCCATCTTGGCCGGACCGGGAGAGTAGTGTGGTGTGTGTGCACGAAGTAATTTTCCATTATTTAAACTCTAACGCGATAACGTCGCGGTCACCGTCTCGACGGTGCCGACCCAGCAAATTGAGCAGATTGGACAACTGATCTGCATGCCCTGCTTCGGCTTCTGCCATGCCTGAAAATTTCAGGCGGCCGTTGGTAAGTGAACCATTCCCGGAGAGCAGTAATGGTCCGCGTCGGGTCTTCAATTGCAGCGTGGCTTGGCTTCCTTGCCAATCCATCTGTACCGTGTAACTGCCCAACGGCCGGACTGGCGACATCCGCGAGGCGACATCACGTAAATCCAGCGTGGTACTGCCAATCAAATCGACTTGAGGACCGTTGCGCGCCAGTTCCAGCGGCCCCCACGATAGCTGCATGACGCCGGAAGGCTGCACCGTGTTGAGCGGCGCGCCCAGTCCGGTCAGACGTTCTGCCGGCAAAGTCAGGACGGCCGGGCTGACTGTCCATGCGCTCCAGCTTCCATTGACCTGCACCGGACTCGTTAGTGCCGCCGGATTTTCCAGCGTCAAATCAACTTGCCCCACCAGCACCAGCGGTGACAACTGCCATGAAAATCGACCCGGCAACAGTGCGGTCACCGGCTCGTTATTACCAGCGGCCCCGCCGATGAAGGCAGACCCGCGCCACAGCGAGCCTTGCGGATCACCCAACGTCAGGCGACCGGCAGTCTGTCTTTCAAGCAATAGTGCCATCCAACTGACGGGACAAAACACCAGCACCGTCAAAACCATCATCAATATTCCGGCGAGTAGCCACAATACAACACGCGGCCAGAGCCGCGCTTGTTCACTCACTCCGGCTCTCACTCTTGAGCTGTCGCAGCGTGAGCGTTGCATTGACCGTGTCGCTGGCCGTTTGCGCTGTAATACTGGCATCGATAACTGACAACCGTACCGTTTTTTGTACTTCGCCAAGCCAGTCGACCAATGCGGCAAACGACGCCGATGACAACTGGATGCGCACTATCTCCTCGGTAACCACCACGCTTTGTGGCTTCAGTCCGCGGGTGGCGAGCGATGTGTCGATGATTGCCTTTGACAGCACCGGCGGCGGCGGTGCGACGCTGGCCGATAGTGCCGCCGCATCACGTGACAACTGCTGCATCTGGGCTGCCTTTTGACGCAACTCCGGCAAGCTATTACGCAGTTCCACGCGGCCTGACAAAGCGGGATCGATCAGCAACAGGTACAACAATGCCAGCAGGATCACGCTGCTAATGACCAGCAACTGCTTGCGTTCCTGCGTACTCCGGTCATTCCAGAATGTCGCGGCGGATTCGCGTGCGCCCTGGATGCTGGTGCGAAAATTGGCCGAACTATTCGGATGACTCATTTGCTGCTCCTGATCTGCCAGACGTCAGCATTTTGTTGCGACAGGCTAAGCTGGCGCTGTGCTAGCGCGGCCTTGATCTGTTCCAAAGGCGGCTTTGCGTCGGGCTTGAGCTTGATCAGCAAACCACGGTCGCGGTACTCGATACCGGCAATCGCCAGCGATTGACCGCCTTGCATGACGCTATTCCAGGCATCACTGAACGCGGCCAGCAAGCTGGTGAAATCATCGGCTGCCGCCTGGCCGGAAGCACGCTGACCGGCTGCGATTTTCTGGCGTATCTGAACGATCGGGTCGATGATCGCAGTCTCTTTCGGATAAGCCGCCTTGTAAGCACGAATCATGCTGCCTTGCAATTGGCCGGCTTCGCGCTTCATGCGCAACCAGTCGACATTGAGTGCCGTTACATTGACCAGCAACGTGATGATAACGAGACCGATGGTCCAACGCCACGGTCGCCAGTTCAGACCACTGCCGCCCGCCACGCCAAGGCCGCTCATCAGGTTTAACGTGACACCGCGTGCAGCGGAGACCCAGCGCAGCCAGTTATCGGGAAAAAGCGTGATGCGATCATGCTCACCGTCATCCAGCAATGACTGACAAGCCGGCACACTGGACGCGGTCAGGTACAACGCGACCGGCGCCAACGGCACCACCGCACACAACGTTTGCAGGGTATCCTGCAAGGCGCTCGTCGCCTGATCCGGCAATACCGCAATCCCGATCCCCTCCTGTTCGTTAAGACGGATTACCAACTCCAGATCCGTCGCATGCTCGAGCATGACAACGGATACGACGCCAGGCTGGTAGGGCACACACAGTTGTGCCGGCACGGCGCTGAGATGCCTCGCGCCGAGCGCGGTAAAGAATTGCACCAGTCGTTCCAGCCAGGTCCGCTGGATAACTGCGACGGTGCGCAGACCATCTGCCGTCACGCCGGCGACAATCACACACTCGGCCGGGTCCGACATTAATTTTTCTTCCAGCATATTGGGAAGTGCGGCGCGCAGACGCGCGGGTGAAAGCGGTGGCACACGAATGCGTAACAGAGTCACATCGCTGGCAGCTAGCAGCAACGTGACACGCTCTGACTGGGCGATAAGCGGACGCAAATCGGACAGCCGGGAAGCGCCCTCGCTCTGAATGGAGCCACCATCGGCGACCAGCGCATAGGCGCATCCCAATTGATCAAGTTCGTCGAAGCGCTCGGCTTCGGTTTTAGGTAACAGGCGAATGTAGAGTGTGCTCAAGAGGTTCCGTTCGCTTTCTAGGTTTCTCGGGTCCAGAGGACCGTGACTGCCGACCCGCGTCGCTGCACCAGCGACTGGATTTCCAGTACCGCATTATTGAGCTTCACTTTGCCATTAACAAGAAAGTACTCGGTTTTGACGTCGAGCGACACTGCACTGGTCGTTGGTGTCGCATTTGTTGCTGGCAGGCGATTATTGAAATCAGCGGCATCCTTGAAATAAGCCCGTTCGCGACTGGCCACCAGCGTGCCGGCATCCGTCAAGCCCAACCCCGGGATGACTGCAGACAAAACTTCGGCCGAGGCGGTATTGACATTGATCTTGCTTTCGCTAAAAGGCAGCACAATGACGTAATCTTTGATTTTAAGCAAAATTTCTTCAGTAAAACCGGGGATCGCCAGCAGGTCGTCGAGCTGACTGAGCGGCATCATGTGCGCGCCGGACTGCGACTGCGCGCTTGCAGTATTGTCCGGTGTGGGGGTGCTCGATCCCCTGGTCACCACCACGCTAACTTGCGGCGGGCGCGCAGTCAAAAGGTAACTCACGGTCGCCTTGGCCAGTGCATTGGCTGATGGAATTCTCAGGTTGTTGAGCAATTTTGCAAAAGCAGCCACATCGACCGGACTGAGTGCACCACCGTTGCGCACCAACGCATTTACATTCAAACGTGACTGCGCGTCGACGATATATCCGGATAGCGCCGCGCTACTGGCATCCGCATCCTGTTTTCCGTTTTCGACAAATTCATCGAGCCGGACTTCTTCCAGCGGGATGGCCCAGGGGTCGCCAAGATAATCGACCTGATTGGTATCAGACCGCAAAATCAGGCTAGACCAATCAAGCGCTCCACGCAAAATCCACTGTTTCTGCAACTGGGTACGCTGATTTTCGATTGAGCGCACCTGCACCTGCTGCTGCCAGAACAGACTGGCCACGATGGTCACGGCCAGTGTCGTCAGCAGCAAGGCCGTGATTACGGCAACACCACGCTGCCGTTGCCGCAATCCGTGCTGACACTGACGAGATCGACTCATACAGCTCCCAGTAAAAATGCCTTGACCAGCAAAGCTTGTTGCTCATGCAGCTGCAACGTTACTTGCAAGCCTTTCGCTGCAGTCCGCACTGGCGCCAGCACTCCCGGCGGTAGCGCCACGGTATTACTTGCTATTGCGGCAGGTGGCACCATGCTCCACGCAGTGCCGTCCCAGGACTTGATCGTCATTGCATCGACGCCCGTCTTGAGGGTCACGCTGTTGCTGTTATCCGTGTCGGCGCTGGCCGCCTGCCAGAACTGATCGAGCTGATCAAGGTCGCGTGTGGCATCGGACTCGCTGCGCATCAGTGCACCTTGACGTAGTCGATAAGCCACCACTTGCAGCTTGCTCGGCTGATTTTCTGCATAAACCTTACGCACGATCAACAAGCGCCCTTGGTCCGATAGCAAATTGGGGCGATCTCCAAGCAAGACCGTATCAGCAATCAGGCCGCAATCACTTTGCATCTGTGCGAATGTCAGTTGCATGCCACGCGTCTGTTCAAGATCGCTAGTCAATGCGACGCGTGCGCGCACGATGCTGTCAAGCCCACGCCAGCCGAGTACGGCGATGACGCCCAATATCGTGATGGCGACCAGCAACTCGACTAGCGTGAAGCCACGCCGGGAATGCCGGAGAGGGAAAGAGGAATTAAACACTGACAAGTTGATTCAGCTTGATAATGCGACGGTTCGGTGACAAGGCATCGTAGACACTCACTTCAACCCGACGGAAGTTGATATTCGGGGTCGATAGAACCTCCTGTTCGCACACCAGCCGCATTTCGGCTTGCGGGCATTCGAATACGGTTTTTCCGAGTGGCGGATAGACGTGCGTGAGACGGATTTCCGTCAGGCGATTTTCTGCCGACCAGGTCGCCATCATGGCGGCACGCAAGTCGTTGCTGTTTTGGGTAAGACTACCAACCGCACGCAGACTGGCACCCAGCGCAGTACCTACGATGACCAGCGCAACCAGCACTTCTAGCAGCGTAAAACCGGCACAACGGGCGTGATATCTGAGCATGTTCACCTCATTCCACCACGAAGTGGCCGACGCCATCGGCACGGATATCGACCCGTGCATCCTCGGCCGCCAGCGTCAATACGAACGGCCGGTCGACCGGTTCACGCCCAAAAATGATACGCATCGGACCACTAACAGGCGGCAACGGCGGATTCATCAGCAAAGTCAGTGGCGTGCGCTTGAATTCCCTCTCGCGTAGCAAGTCATCTTTCTCGATCACCTTCCAGACATTGTCAGTACGCACAAGAAAGCGATAGCGCTGCGCATCCGCTTCGAAGGCCACCGGGCTATTGCGCACAATCGCTTCATCGCGCGCCAGCTGCAACAACAATGCGACCCGCCGCGCATCGGTTTCCAGCACTTGCCGCGCACTAGGCATCGCATTAAACGACACGACGCCCAGCATCACACCGGCGATTACCATGACGACGAGCAGCTCCAGCAGCGTAAAACCACGCGCCTGGTGGCCGGCAGGACGAAATTGACTCAGCATCGAGATGGACTACAGATCCCAGGAGCCAATATCTGCATCGTTACCTGCTCCACCGCTCTGGCCATCGGCACCAAATGAAAACACGTCAACCTCACCCTTGATGCCGGGCGACAGATATTGGTAGGGATTACCCCATGGGTCTTTCGGCAACCGGTCAACGTAACCGCCTGTTTTCCAGCCACGTGCTTCAGGACCGCTGGTCGGTTTGCTTATCAGCGCGGATAAGCCTTGCTCGGTAGTTGGATAGCGCTGGTTATCGAGTTTGTAGAGCTTCAATGCCTGCATCACCGTGGCAATATCCTGGCGGGCGGCAGTGACACGCGCATCGTCGGTACGACCCATCAGTTTCGGCACCACCAGCGCGGCAAGGATACCCATGATCACGACGACGACCATGATCTCGATCAGGGTGAAACCGCGTGCGACGGCAACGCGGAAAGTACGGCGACCAGGGACATGAAATACAGGAGTCATAGGAATGAGGAGTTGGGTTGTGGAATCAGTTTAAGTATAAGGGAAAGGCTACCGGCACCGCATCAAAACTGGTCCGCATCGACTGACGGATCATCGTTTGAACAACGATACCAGCGATATGAGTGCGAAATGCGTGGAAAGTGCCGTGTTGTAAGGTCTCTACCTGACGAAACCCTTTCAACCTTATACGGACGGACGACAACAACGGATGTTGCACCCCAAAAAAAACCTCGATAAATCGAGGTTTTTACAACAACTGCTACCAACGATGCCGTTTTTTAGCCTTTGCGACGGCGCTGCATCGCATAACCAATAAGGCCAAGGCCAAGCAACATCATCGCGTAGGTCTCGGGTTCGGGAACCGCGCTGACCTGAACAGAAACATTATCCAGATGAACGTAACTAAGCTTGCTGCTTGCCGTGAAGGTCAGCGTTGTAGGTCCTGCGGCGGCAAGAAGGCCTTTGTAGACAAATGTGGTGAATGAACCGCCGTCGAAGCTAATCGGCATGTAAGAATAATTACCGAACACCACCTTTGAATAATTTTCCGGTAATTCCGGAGCATTCGCGTCATTGACTCCACGCAGCTGAAAACTCAGGTCGTAAAGGGTGCCCGCAGCGGTGTTGAGTGACTGTGACAAAGAAGTCAGCCCCGTGGAACCGACGGAATAAAATTTGTTTAAATCTGAAGAGCTAAACGTGGTTACTCCGTGCTGGTTAGCTGTAGCACCCGGAGCCACATCTTCAGCCCAACCAGTCAAACCATTTTCAAAATCACCATTGATTACAAGGGGGGCCGCCTGCGCCATCATGCTGAAAGCAGTCAGCGCGAGTCCTGCAATGAGTTTTTTCATGACGTCTTCCAGTTATCAATAAAACATGCCCATAGAATAACCTGACCTTGAAAAATTAATAGTAAAAACCCATGACTTTTAGACTAATTTGACAAAATTTAACCTGAAAACAGCATTCAAGTTACGTCAAAGCATTAAAGTCGCTTCATTGCGCGCTTCCCGCGCCAGCAACAATGCCACCGTCTCGCTCGGTGCGTTGCCATCGAACAGCACACCGGCGACCGCATCAGTGATCGGCATCTCGATCTGCAGGGAAGCCGCCAGCGCTCGAACTTCCCGCGCACAGCGAACCCCCTCGGCAACATGGCCCAGTTCCCGCTCGATCGCGGCTAGTGTTTTTCCTTGCGCCAGTGCGAGACCCACCTTGCGATTGCGCGACAGGTCGCCTGTGCAGGTCAGGATCAGATCACCCATGCCCGCTAGTCCCATGAAGGTTTCGCTGCGTCCGCCAAGCGCGACACCGAGTCGCATTATCTCGGCAAGACCACGCGTAATCAACGCTGCCCGGGCATTGAGACCCAAGCCCATGCCATCGACGATACCCGTGGCGATCGCCAGAATATTTTTTACGGCACCTCCGACCTCGACGCCGATGACATCATCGGTCGCGTAGATACGCAACTGCGGACCATGCACTGCCTGCACGACGCGGTCGCGCAGCGCGGCATTACCCGAAGCGATCGCCAGTGCACCTGGCAATCCGCGCGCCACTTCCATCGCAAAAGATGGACCGGACAATGCGCCGCACGGGAAGTCATTACCCAGCGCCTGCTGCACGATCTGATGCGGCAACAGGCCGCTGCCTTCTTCAAAGCCTTTGCATAGCCAGACCAGATTATTCGGCGGCCGTCCGACGAATCGCTGCACGATCGGGCGCAGTCCCGCCACCGATGACGCCACGATCAGCAGCGAATCGCTGGCGGCGCAATGCGCAACGGCGGCATCAAAATCGGCAGTAAGCAACAGCGACTGCGGCAACGTAATACCAGGCAGGTAGGCAGCATTTTCATGACGATCGGAGACAATCTGCATCGCGCCAGCATCACGCCCCCACAACAGAACCGCATGGCGTTCGGCCAGCGACACAGCCAGTGCCGTTCCCCAGGCGCCAGCGCCGAGTAGTGTGATGTTCATCGTAGAGAAAGTCGCAAAGTCAACTCACTCACCCCAGACATCGGCAGCCCTGACGAAACCACTCTGGCCATCACGATGCCGGACCTGAATCCAGCCGGTCGTTGACGGCGCGCTCATCTCCAGAATGACACCCTTGTCGACGGCAAATACCACCGGCGCCGTGTCGTCCGCAGAGCTACGCACGCGGGTACCGGCAACCTTGGCAATCACGTGACGTTTCGCGTCCAGTAACTTTGACTCGACCCATGACAGGTCGCCGCTGGCGTCGCGCACCTTGCTCCATTCGCCATAAGTCAGAATGACTTCAACTGGCATGTTACGCGGGGCGACGAAGACTTTTCTTCCGCGCTGTGACGGCGCGTCGTACAACACTGCCGGCGCAGCCCCGATTGATTTGTAGTCCAGTGCGTGAGCTTGGCCGATTGCACACAGCGACAGCAGTGCCACGACACCCTGCAAGTGAACAGATTTCATTGCGCGACTCCGAGGGAGATGCAAAACCGGCATGCACGCGGCATGCCGGTCACCGCATCAGTGGGTGGTGGCAGCGCCGTCCGGCATTTGCAAATTGGCAGAATTTTGTTGCTCGGCCAAGGCTTGCAGGCGCTGCTGGTAGAACACTTCGAAATTGATTTCAGCCAGATGAACAGGCGGAAAGCCGGCACGCGTAATCGCATCAGCGATGTTGGCGCGCAAGTACGGGTACACGATATTCGGGCAACCGATACCCAGCAGAGGATCAAGCTGGTCTTGAGGAATGTTGCGTGCCTCGAAGATACCCGCTTGCTTACCCTCGACCAGAAATGCCACCTTGTCACCGATTTTCGCGGTAACGGTGATGGTGACGGTCGATTCGAAGATGCCTTCGGCCAGTGGCTCGGCACCGACATCAACGGCAACTTCCATTGTCGGCGCATCCTGCTCGAGGAAAATTGCCGGGGAATTGGGTTGCTCGAGCGACAGGTCTTTCAGATAAACACGCTGAATCTGGAATATCGGTTGCAGGATTTCGTCGGCCATAAAACACTTTCAGTTGGGTTGAAGGGACCGCGACAGATGCCGTCGGCCGGTAAAAATCAGGTTCCTTGCAGCAGCGCGTCGAGGGTACCGAGGCGCTCGAGTGCAGCCAGGTCGTCGAAGCCGCCGACGTGGGTGTCACCGATGTAAATCTGCGGCACCGTACGGCGTCCGGTTCTTTGCATCATTACGTTACGTTGCTCCATATCGAGGTCGATACGCACTTTTTCGATCTCCTCGATGCCTTTCGATTTCAGTAGCCGTTCGGCCATCGTGCAGTACGGGCAGACGCCGGTGCTATACATCAGAACATGTGCAGTCATTATGGTAACTCCTGTTATTTCACGGTCGGCAGACCTTGCGTCTGCCAAGCCGCGAGTCCACCGCTCAGACTGTGGACATCATTAAAACCGGCGCTCTTGAGACGCGCTGTCGCTTTCGCTGACTGCACGCCATTAGGGCACACGACGATCACCGTCTTGGCCTTGAACTTGTCGATTTCGACGAGGCGCGTAGTCAGGTCTTTCAGAGGAATATTTTTCGCTTCACGCAAGTGACCCTTGGCAAAATCAGCGGCATCGCTGACATCCAGAATCAGCGTCTTGCCCTGATTGATAATCTGGGTTGCTTGCAGCGTCGTGACCTTCGTGCCGCGTCGCTGCAGCAAGGGAACCAGCAACGCGCCGCCGGAAATAACGACCAGCGCTATAAGGAAAATGTTATCGATCAAGAATTTCACAAGAGTCCAATGGTTTAAAACAATCGCCGCATTATAAAATAGAAGCGACACGGCGAATCCTTATCGTTGCCATGCACTTCCAATTTCCCCTCTACTGCCTATCTGCCATGTACAAAATCGTATTGATGCGCCACGGTGAATCCACCTGGAATCTCGACAATCGCTTTACCGGATGGACCGACGTCGACCTGACCGAAAAGGGTCGCGCCGAAGCCACCCAGGCCGGCAAACTGCTACGCGAAGCGGGCTTCAGTTTCGACCTGGCGTTCACCTCGGTGCTCAAGCGCGCTATCCGCACGCTCTGGCTAACGCTCGACGAAATGGACTTGATGTGGATCCCGATCGAACATGACTGGCGCCTTAACGAACGCCACTACGGTGCCTTGCAAGGCTTGAACAAATCCGAAACCGCCGCGCAGTACGGCGACGAGCAAGTGCTGGTCTGGCGCCGCAGTTACGACACGCCACCCTTGTCGCTCGATCCGGCTGACCCGCGTGCATCGTATCAGGATCCACGCTACGCCGGACTGCAGCGTGCGCAGATTCCGTTGACCGAATGCCTGAAAGACACCGTCGAACGCGTCATGCCGGCCTGGGAAGACACCATCGCACCGGCCATACGAGCCGGCAAACAGATCCTGATCTCGGCCCACGGAAACAGCTTGCGCGCGCTGATCAAATCGCTCGACGGCATCAGCGACAACGACATCGTCGGTCTGAATGTACCCAACGGTCAGCCGCTGGTGTACGAACTGGACGCCAACCTCAAGCCGATCCGCAGCTACTACCTCGGCGACACGGCAGCCATCGAAGCGGCCTTGCATGCGGTTGCCAATCAGGGCAAGGCGCGCTGACGCGCCGGCCAATGCCTCCACTCAAAAGCCTGCTGCTACTGATGACGCTGGCCGCTGCCTGCCTGGGATCGGCCAGCGCAGCCAGGGTCAGTGAACGCAGCCGTGAAAAAGAAGCTGCCGAAGCCCAGCGTGCCGAACTGCTACGCCAGCTCGGCACGTTGCAAGGCACGATCAACCGTACCGAAGCCGAGTCCGACAAGGCCACTGAGGCGCTGGGCAAGTCCGCCAGAGCAATTTCGGAAGCCAACCGCGCGCTGCATGAACTCGATGCCGAGCAGGTCCAGACCGAGCGCAAGCTGGCGCAACTGTCGGACGAACAGGCACGCCTGACCAAGCAGGTCAATGACCAGCAGGCGCAATTATCGCGTTTGCTGCGGGGGCAATACGTGGCCGGCAATGACGACCGCATCAAGCTGCTACTTTCCGGTGACAACCCGAACCGGATTAATCGCGACCTCGAATACCTCGGTTACGTTTCGCAAGCGCAGGCTAGCCTGATCAGCACGCTGCGCGGCAACCTGCAGGCCATCGAGCGCAATAAAACCGACGCCGAAGAAGCCCACCGTGCACTGGCCGAAATTGTCGTCGAAGCACGCGACCAGCGCACTGCGCTGGAAAATGAAAAAGCCAGCCGCGCCACGCTGCTGGCATCGCTATCGACCAAGCTGGCATCGCAGCGCAAGCAGGCCAGTGACATCAAACGCGACGACCAGCGCCTCAGCGGCCTGGTCAGCAAGCTCGAGGAATTAATTGAAGCGCAGCGCAAGGCCGACGCTGCCGCTGCCGAACAGCGCAAGCTGAAACAGCTGGCCGATGCGCAAGCCGAACAAGCACGCAAACAGGCACTGCAAGACAAGAAACGTGCTCGCCCGAACGAAACAAAAACAGCACCGAAAGCTCTTGCAGCCAATCCGGACGCAATCGATGACGACGAGCCACCAAAAAAAATTGCCTTACGTAATGAACTTCGTCCGGAGGCCGGCGTCGAAAGCGAGAGTACAGGCCGCAATTTTAGTGGCCTGCGCGGTAAGTTGCGGTTGCCCGTCAAGGGCGATATCGTGACCCGCTTCGGCGCGGCGCGCGGCGAGGGGCCGGACTCGAAAGGGCTCTTCATCCGCGCGGCGGAAGGCACCGAAATCCGGGCCATCGCTGAAGGTAAAGTGGTCTTTGCTGACTGGCTGCGCGGCTTCGGCAACCTGCTCATCGTTGACCATGGCAATCAATATCTGACAATTTACGGCAACAACCAGTCGGTCCTGAAACGGCCCGGCGATGTCGTTAAAAGTGGCGATACGATTGCCACTGCAGGCAACAGCGGCGGCAATGAACAATCCGGCTTATACTTTGAAATGCGGCACCAAGGCCGTGCGTTTGACCCGCTAGGATGGGTAACTACCAGGTGAAAAATGAGCATTAAACTCAAGAATATCGGCTTGATCGGATTAGGCATTGTTGCTGGCATCGCCGGCTCGATGCAGTTCGACGCGATGGCGCAAAAAAATGTCGGCGCGCCGCTGCCGATCGACGAGTTGCGACAGCTGGCCGATGTGTTTGGCCTGATCAAATCCGATTACGTCGAGAACGTCGATGATAAAAAACTGCTGACCGAAGCCATCACCGGCATGGTCGCGTCACTGGATCCGCACTCGGCCTACCTGGACAAGAAAGCCTTCAAGGAGCTGCGTGAAGGAACACAAGGCAAGTTCGTCGGCCTCGGCATCGAAGTCGGCATGGAAGATGGCTTCGTCAAGGTCATCTCGCCGATTGAAGATTCACCGGCCTATCGCGCCGGACTGAAGGCAGGTGACCTGATTACCCGTCTCGACAGTACGCCCACGAAGGGCCTGTCGCTCGACGAAGCCGTCAAGAAAATGCGCGGCGAACCGAATAGCAAAATCACGCTGACGATCGCGCGCAAAGACGAAGATAAGCCGATTGTCGTCACCATCATCCGCCAGGAAATCCGGGTCCAGAGTGTCAAGTCGAAAATGGTCGAGCCCGGTTATGCATGGGTACGCGTAGCCCAGTTCCAGGAACCGACGGTTGACGACATGGCCAAAAAAATCACCGCCCTGTATGCGCAGGACCCGAACATCAAAGGTCTGGTGCTCGACTTGCGTAATGATCCGGGCGGCGTGCTGCCGGGTGCGATCGGCGTATCGGCGGCCTTCCTGCCGAAGGATGCCGTGATCGTCTCGACCAATGGCCAGCTGGCGGATTCCAAGCAGACCTTTTATGCCCGACGTGAGTTTTACGGTGCGCGGGGCTTTGGCGACTCGCTGGCCAAACTGCCGGACGCTGTCAAGAAAGTACCGATGGTGGTGCTGATCAATGCCGGCTCGGCCTCGGCCTCCGAAATCGTTGCCGGTGCACTGCAGGACTACAAGCGCGCCACCATCATGGGCACGCAAAGTTTCGGCAAAGGCTCGGTCCAGACCATCCGTCAATTGTCGGCCGATACCGCCGTCAAGCTGACCACCGCGCGCTACTACACGCCAAACGGCCGCTCGATTCAGGCCCGCGGCATTGTGCCGGACCTGATGGTCGACGAATACGCCGATGGTGACGGCCTCAACAGTTTCCGGCTGCACGAGTCGGACTTGCAGAAGCACCTGAGCAACGATACCGACAAGGCGGCTGAAGCAGCCAAGCCGGCCTTCGACGAAGCCGAAGAAGCCCGTCGTGCTGCGGCGATCGCCAAGAAGCGCAAGCCGCTGGAATTCGGCAGCAAGGAAGACTTCCAGCTGGCCCAGGCGCTCAACCAGCTCAAGGGTTTGCCGGTGCAACTGTCGAAGCTCACGCCGGAAGTGCGCAAGGATGGCGACAAGGAAACCGACAAGAGCAGTAGCAAGAAAGAAAACAGTAAAGGCGACACCAGCAAATAATCGCTGGACGTCCGCACAGGCCGCAGCGATGCGGCCTTTTTCTTTTGACAGGAACCCGATCCACTGATGAATGACCACCAGCTGCTGCGCTATTCACGCCATATCCTGCTCGATGACATCGATATCGACGGCCAGCAAAAAATCTCTGCGGCCCACGTGCTGATCATCGGTGCCGGTGGACTCGGTTCGCCGGCGGCACTGTATCTAGCGTCGGCCGGCACAGGCACCATCACGCTGGCCGATCATGACACGGTCGACCTGACTAATCTGCAGCGGCAAATCCTGCACACTACCGAGCGTATCGGCCAGCCCAAAGTGGCCTCGGCCAGACACGCGCTCTGCGCGATCAATCCCGACATCAACATCATCGCGCTCGACGAACGGCTAGCTGAAGCGCGCCTCGATGCGCTGGTGCGCAGCGCCACCGTGGTACTCGACTGCACCGATAACTTCGCGACCCGCCACGCCATCAACCGTGCCTGCGTGGCCCACAAGGTGCCGCTGGTGTCCGGTGCGGCGATCCGTTTCGATGGCCAGATCAGCGTGTTCGATGCGCGCGATCCGGCCTCGCCCTGTTATGCCTGCCTGTTCCCGCCGCAGCAAACCCTCGACGACATCAACTGTGCGACGATGGGTGTGTTCGCACCGCTGGTCGGCATCATCGGCAGCATGCAGGCAGCCGAAGCACTCAAGCTCATCGTCGGCATCGGCACATCGCTAGCCGGGCGTCTGCAAATGCTGGACGCACGCACAATGGAATGGACCACGATTACCTTACGTCGGGACGCTGCCTGCAGCGTCTGCGGCCACCACTGAACTCCGATTCAACAACACTGAGGCAATCATCATGCTGCAACGCTGGCACCGATTCATCTGCGCGCTGTTCCTGCTGGCGCTGTTTTCACAGGCGGCCAATGCCGCCGCCCTGCCCGCTGGCATGACACGCGTCACCAGTATCGAAGGCATCACCGAATACCACCTGAAAAACGGCCTGAAAATCCTGCTTTTCCCGGACGCAACCAAGCCGACCGTGACCGTCAACGTCACCTATCTGGTCGGCTCACGCCACGAAAATTATGGCGAAACAGGAATGGCCCATCTGCTCGAACACATGATGTTCAAGGGCTCGCCAAAAAACCCCAGCGTGGTCCAGCAATTCAACCAGCGCGGCATGCAAATGAACGGCACCACCTCGCTGGACCGCACCAACTACTACGAACTTTTTCAGGCCAGCGACGACAATCTCAAATGGGCGCTGGAGATGGAAGCCGACCGCATGGTGCATTCCTTCGTCGCAAAAAAAGACCTCGATTCCGAAATGACGGTGGTCCGCAACGAATTTGAAAGCGGCGAAAATTCACCGTTCAGTGTTCTGCTCAAGCGTATGCAAAGTATTGCCTTTGACTGGCATAACTACGGCAATTCGACCATCGGTAACCGCAGCGATATCGAGAACGTGAAGATCGAAAACCTGCAGGCGTTCTACCGCACTTACTATCAGCCCGACAATGCCGTGCTGCTGGTGGCCGGTAAATTCGACGTCGAGAAAACCCTGGACTGGATCAGCAAATCCTTCGGTGCGATCCCGCAACCAACCCGCACGCTGCCGGTACTCTGGACCGTCGAACCAACCCAGGATGGTGACCGCAGCTACACGGTGCGGCGCAAGGGCGACATCCAGATCGTCGCGGTCGGCTACAAGATGCCGGGGGCGCTGCATCCGGACAGCGATGCCTTATCGTTCGCCGCCGACATCCTCGGTGACACACCCAATGGCCGTCTGCACAAGCTGTTAGTCGAGCCCGGCAAGGCTGCTCAAGTATTCAATTACGCAGTCAGCGGCGTCGCACCGGGTCTGCAAATCCTTGGTGCCGTGGTCAAGAAAGGTGAGCCGATCGAACCGGTACGTATTGCGATGACCGGCGCGATCGAAGACTTCAGCAAGAATCCGCCAACAGCCGACGAGATGGAGCGCGTCAAGCGCGACAACGCCAACCAGATCGAAAAAATGCTGAACGATCCGCAAAAAGTGGGTGTCGGCATGTCCGAAGCGATCGCGCTGGGTGACTGGCGCTTGCTGTTCCAGAACCGCGACCAGATGGCCAAGATCACCAGCGCCGAAGTCGCCGCGGCGGCCGGTCGTTATTTCAAACGCGATGACCGCACCACCGGCATGTTCCTGCCGGAAGACGCGCCGCAACGTGCCGAGATTCCGACCGCACCGCTGCCGGAAAGCGTCATGCAAGGCTATGTCGCCAAGACCGGCAGCGATGCCGGCGAAGTCTTCGAACCAAGCCAGGACAACATCGGCAAGCGCACCACACTGTCGCAACTCGGTGGCATCCATCTCGCGCTATTGCCGAAGAAGACCCGGGGCGCCACAGTCGCCACCTCGATCAACCTGCATTGGGGTAACGAGCAAAGTCTGTTTGGTGAGCAAACCGCGGCGGCGATGGCCAGCAGCATGCTCATGCGCGGCACCAGCAAATATAGCCGCGAACAACTGGCCGATGAATTCGACAAGCTCAAGTTCAGCGGCAACCTGTTCAATTTCCAGACCACGCGCGAACACCTGCCGGCGGCACTGAAGCTGGTGGCCCACGTCCTCAAGGACGCCAGCTTCCCGGCTGACGAATTCGAACAATTGCGCAGCCAGAGCCTGGTCGGTATCGAGGCGCGCCGCAACGATCCGCAAGTACTTGCCGGACAAGCGATCTCGGAGCAATTCAACCAGTACCCGAAAGGCGACTGGCGTGCCTTCCAGAGCATCGACGAGCAGATCGCCGGACTCAAGGCGATCACGCTCGATCAGGTCAAGGCGTACCACAAGAAGTTCTACGGTATCTCGCAAGCCGAGGTTTCGGTGGTCGGTGACTTCGATGCCGCAGCCATCACCAAGGTTATCAGCGATGAATTCGGCAACTGGCCCAGCGGCGCGCCGTACACGCGTCTGACGCAACGCAATTTTGCGGTCACGCCATCGCAACAGAACATTGATACGCCAGACAAGGAAAACGGTTTCTACGCGGCGCGCATGAACCTCGATCTGCGTGATGACGATGCCGATTATCCGGCGCTGGCGATTGCCGATTACGTGTTCGGTGGCGGTGCCGGTCTGAACTCGCGACTGATGGAACGGTTGCGCCAGCAAGAGGGCTTGTCCTATGGTGGCGGCTCGTCCGTCAGCGCCGGCTCGATCGACCGCGCCGGCAGTTTCAGCATCCGCGCCATCGCGGCACCACAGAACCTGGCCAAGGTCGATGCTGCGGTCCGGGCGGAACTGGCACGCGCCATCAAGGAAGGCTTTAGCGACGCCGAAGTGGCCCGTGCCAAGTCGGGCCTGCTGCAGCAACGGGTCCAGACCCGTGCGCAGGATGGCAGTGTTGCCGCCGGCTGGACCACTTATCTGTTCCTTGACCGGACCTATGCGTGGAGCAAGCAGTTCGAAGAAAAGATCAGCGCGCTGACCACCGCACAGGTCACGGCAGCGTTCCGTAAAGCGATCGATCCGGCGCAGCTGACGGTGGTGATGGCCGGTGACCAGGCGAAGATCAAGGCGGCGGCGAAGTAGCCTCTGCTTTACCTATCCGCTTTACATATCTTTACCTGACGCACACGCCAGCGCTATATCGGCTGGCTACAGTGTGTTCATGCACACCGATCCGGTGTTTGCACCCACCACACTGGAAGGATTCACCATGACCAAGCAAGCCAACAACCTGACATCACCCCGCCCCGGCCGCCGTTGGGCCATCGCTGCCGCTGCCGCGATGGTCATCGCGGCCGGTTCCTGGACCGGTCTGAGCCAGGCCGCCGGCGAGAGCAAGGACCCGCTTGCCGGCGGCCATCATCAAATGCACGGCGAACGTGGAGGGATGACGCCGGAGATGTCGGCCAAGCGCATCGACCGGATGATCGAACGCCTGCTGTCAGACGGCACGCCGGAACAAAAAACCAAGGTGCGCACGCTTGCCAATGCCGCCGCCAAGGACTTGATGCCACTGCGCAAACAGCGCCGCGAAGCCCACCAGCAAGGCATGACCTTGCTGGCCCAGCCAAACATCGATCGCGCCGCACTCGAACAAGTGCGGGCGACCGAAATGCAGCTCGACGAGCAGACCTCCAGGCGCATGACCAGCGCACTAGCCGACATCGCCGAAGTGCTGACTCCGGCCCAGCGCGTGCGCGTCGCCGAGCAGCTGGCCAAGCGTGGCAAGCATCACGGTGGCCACCGCGGCGAGCACCGTGATGGGCATGACATGGCAGACAAAAAATAATGCCGCCCCCCACCAGCCACTGCACCGGAGCCTGCTGAGATGGCGCAGCGCCTGCTGATGATTGATGACGATCACCGCCTCGGTGCGATGGTCGTCACCTACCTGAACCAGAACGGCTACGCGGTCGAGCATGTCGAAACCGCGCAAGCCGGGATGGACAAATTACGCACTGCCGAACCCTATTCGGCGGTGCTGCTGGACCTGATGCTGCCCGACACCGATGGCCTCGACGTCTGTCGCCAGATCCGCCAGCAACCGGCACCCATTGGCAACTTGCCGATCCTGATGCTGACGGCCAAAGGCGATCCGGTGGATCGCGTGGTCGGGCTGGAACTCGGTGCCGATGACTACCTGCCGAAACCCTTCGAACCGCGTGAGCTACTGGCGCGTCTGCGCGCGATACTGCGCCGTCCGCCGCTGGCGTCTGCCAGTAGCGTGCTGCAGTTTGGCCGACTGGCGATTGACCTCGACGGCCGCACCGTGCGGCTCGACGAGCACGATTGCACGCTCACGTCCTACCAGTTCGACCTGCTCGCGGCGATGGCGACCCGGGCCGGTCGCGTGCTGTCGCGCGAACAATTGATGGATGCGGTCAGCGGCGCACCGATCGACGCTTTCGACCGCTCGATCGATGTCCATATCGGGCGTGTGCGACTGGCCATCGAAGACGATCCGAAGCAGCCCAAACGCATCCTCACCGTGCGCGGTAGCGGCTACCTGTTTGCGCGGGCACAGGATGCTTAGCCTTGGCCGCCGCCTGTATGTGCGGATCTATCTGGCGCTGTTGCTGGCGCTCGGATTGACCGCTGCCCTGTTCGCCACAGCCTGGCAACTGAGTCCCGAAAAAGCCCGCACCGGTGCCAACCTCGATGCCTTTGCCGAAATCGCCAGCGAAGCACTGCCGCCGGCCAACGCTTCGCCAGCCGAACAGCAGGCAGGCCTGGCAAGCTGGCGTCCGCGTGCCGACCTGACCCTGTATTCGGCCGAGCGAAGCAAGCTGGCCGAAGTCGGCGAAGCCTTGCCGCCGCTCGATCCGGCCCAGACCAGCAGTGGCTGGCTCGGTGGCAGGCCGCCTGTCTTTGCGCTGCAACTCGAAGATGGCCGCTGGCTGGTCGGCGCGCGCAAACACTCGCCGCGCCGGCACCTGCCGATGCCGGGACTGGCGGCGGCGCTGGCACTGATCGCACTGGCAGTCGGGCTGGCGGCATTCCCGGTGGTGCGCCGGCTGACGCGCCGGCTCGAACGCCTGCAACAAAGCGTCGAAGCACTGGGTGCCGGACAACTGTCAACCCGCGTCGCGGTCGAGGGCAACGATGAAGTCGCACAACTGGCCAGTAGCTTCAACCGCTCGGCGGCGCACATCGAAATTCTGGTGCAAGCGCAACGCAGTCTGCTGGCCAACGCCTCGCATGAATTACGTTCACCACTGGCGCGCCTGCGCATGGCGGTCGAATTACTACCGGCCGGAACACCTTCGGCACTGCAGGATGAAATGACCCGCGACATCGCCGAACTCGACCAGCTGATTGCAGAAATCCTGCTGGCCAGCCGGCTTGATGCGACCGCCGACGACGCGCCGTTGCGCGAACCGGTAGACCTGACTGCGCTGGTGGCCGACGAGGCAACCCGCGCCGGCGCACAACTGGCCAGCGCCGAGATCACGCTGTACGGTGACGCGACGCTGCTGCGCCGGCTGGCGCGCAACCTGCTCGACAACGCGCGCCGTTACGGCGACGGCAGTGCGATTGATGTGACCTTGCGCCATGTCGAGGGAGCCATCAGCCTGAGCGTATGCGACCGTGGTCCCGGCGTGCCGGAGGACGAGCGGGAAAAAATCTTCGCCGCGTTTTATCGCTTGCCGGGCGGGCGCGAACGCGATGGCGGCATCGGACTGGGCTTGAGTCTGGTGCGGCAAATCGCGCGGCGCCACGGTGGCGAAGTCGTCTGCCTGCCGCGTGCCGGTGGCGGCAGTTGTTTTGTCGTGACGCTGCCGCAAAATTGATGTGTACTCAGTCGCGCTTCTTCGCCAGCCCCAGATAAGTCTCGACCACTTTCGGGTCGGTCGCCAATTGCGCAGACGGCCCTTCCAGCACGATCTCGCCGGTCTCCAGAACATACGCCTGATCGGCCACCTGCAACGCGGCACGGGCATTTTGCTCGACCAGCAGAATCGCCACGCCGGTCTGTTTTAGCCGCACGATGATCTGGAAAATTTCCTTGACGATCAGCGGTGCCAGTCCGAGGCTGGGTTCGTCCAGCATCAGCAATTGCGGCTTGGCCATCAGCGCGCGTCCGAGTGCCAGCATCTGGCGCTCGCCGCCCGACAAGGTGCCGGCATCCTGCCGACGCCGTTCCAGCAAGCGCGGAAATAACGCGAACACCAGCGGCAATTGATCGGCATGATTTTTTTCATTGGCGCGGTAGCGCCGATAACTACCGAGTAGTAGATTATCCTCGACACTCATCGAGGCGAACAGTTCGCGCTTTTCCGGCACCAG
>CAILRJ010000037.1 GCA_903836575.1 uncultured Burkholderiales bacterium | reverse complement strand
CGATGCGCAATCGCCAACGACCGTGATGCCCTGGCCCGACAGCGACATCGCAAACCCCGCCACCAGTAATGGGTGATCGTCGGCCAGCAGCACGCGGATTGACGCATTTTTTGTAGTTGACACGTTCGACTCCTCTGACGGCTGTCAATGTTTGATGCCCGGTATTGCCCGCAATATGGACGGTGTCACACCACGATCGGCTGCCATGCTGCAGCAAGAAAATTGGTGATGGTCCGACATGGCGGCCGTTGAAGTTCTGATCTGTTTATTTACCATTGAGGCATCGGCGGTTACTCGAGCTCAAACGATGTAGCCGATGTTAGCAATACGATTTTCGCTGCGACAGTACCTGACCGTTCTATCGACACCAACCTTGATATGGCTCATCGGAGCGCCCTGCCATGGACAAACACTCTGCCACCGTCTGGTCTTTTTTTACCGACATCGCCTTGCGCCTTGCCGACGATCCCGACCACGACGCCGCCCGCCAATGGCTGACGACAACACTGCGCTGGATGATCGATCACGGTGACGATGCAGCCGTTCAAGAGGTGATCAGAAGCGCGGAGAACGCCGGCGCGGCACGCCTGCTGCGCACGATCGTTGAACGGGAAAGCGAGGTCGTCGTTGGACATCATTACGAAGGCGATACCCTACTTGGATTGTTCGCCATTCCGGTGCTTGTTGAATTCCCGTGCGATGTTCCGGAAAGCCTTGTCGATACTGCCCTGTCGTCAATCGACTGGGCAACGGATGCTCTTCCTGACCTACAAGTGGTGATGCCTCCCGATGATTCTTTGCACCTGATCGCGCGCTTTCATCGGTTCGATGAACTTCTTGCGATCCCCTTATCGGCATTGCGCAAAGCAGGCCATAGCCTCGCCACACATGCGGCGCAGGAGACCCTAGTGCGCTATCCGTTTACAACAGTAGATGTGCCGCTGCGTAACGCCCCTACGTTTCTGCGGTTTCTCGTCGGACAGCGCAAGACGACCGGCACCGGTCCGGCTTCGATGCCAGAACTCGGCAGGCTGGGTAGCTCGCTCCAGCAGGCACTGTGTAACCGGTTTGACGCGCGTTGCCGTGTCATTGTGCGGCGCGGTGGTGGATTTCACGATGCGCTCTATACGGGAATGTGGGAGTACCAAGAACGACGGCTTGAGCAGATTGCAACCGAAGTCGCCCAAGACAGCAATGGCTATCCATTGACAGCGGCCGTCCTCACATGTCCCCGACAACCCACAAATACGGTGACCGAACTCCGTTTTTTTGCAGGAAAGAATGTGCTTGGAAGAGTTGGATATCGACTGTACACGCGACCTGTAGAAAACATGGATCGGTGCGTCGGGCGGATCGGCAGCGTGATTCGCCAGGCAGGAATCAGGAATGTGGATTGCGTGAAGCCAAATAATGATGATGGAAACAAAAATTACTCCTCCGCGCCGAGGATCGTCCTCCCACTGTGAACCATGCCAGCAGACAGCGCGTTTGGCGCAGTTCAATAAACTGCGCCAAATTGCGCCCTAAAACTGGCGCAGTTCATAATAATGTGACCTCTCGCCCACAACGCCAGTATCGCCAAGCACCTTACGCCCGACTGGGCAGCGACGGTGCCTGAGTTACCTCAATAACGATGGTCACGCTGGCGCATACTCTTTCAGCGAATTCACCCATTTCTCGAAGGAGATCGATATGCGCGTCATGGTCATCGTCAAGGCGTCAACAAAATCAGAAGCCGGCATCTTGCCGAGCACATCACTACTGGCAGAGATGGGGGCTTTCAATGAAGAACTGGTCAACGCCGGCGTGATGCTGGCGGGGGAAGGTCTGCACCCGAGCAGCAAGGGTACGCGCGTGAGCTTCGGCAAAATGGACCGCACGTCATCCACGGACCGTTTCCCGATACGAAGGAGTTGATCGCCGGATTCTGGCTATGGAGCTTACGCAGCATGGACGAGGCCATCGACTGGATCAGGCGCATGCCGCAGGCAGATGGCATGAAACAGGACATCGAGATTCGCCCGCTGTTCGAGATGGATGATTTCGGCGAGACGCTCACGCCAGAGCTGCGTACGCAAGAAGAGCGGCAACGTAGGGCCTCCGGCGATCACCCATCGCGCTGACCCTGCTTCTCTGCACGAATTGTGGCCCAAGCATCGGCATCAATTACGGCATTGCTACCAGACACGAGGCCGTCGCGTGCAGCCTGCACTTTTTGTTGCGCCCATTTACTGTGCGACAGCGCGGTATGGGCGGCATTCAATCGACGGTCAGTATCAGGCCCTTTCGCGGTCGGCGCAAGCAGAGCGAAATTGGCAGCACTGATTGTGTAAGTCGACAAATGCACTTTGTCATTCATGAAGCGGGCAACGGCGTCGAGAGAAGAAAATAGCCGCTCCTTGGTCTGACCACCGCGCGTTCGAACCGAAACGATAAACTCAACCAGGCCATCAGTGACGTGGATTCTGAACACACCGTAATCGGCAATGACCGTCGCATGGTGAATCACATTGGCAGCAACCAGCGCTTTGAGTCGGGTCGGGGTAATTAATTCAGACATCCTGTGCCTCCCAATGAGAGAAGTTTGCCCATCACGTTATTTTATAAAGTGACTTGCGACAACGTAGTGCCATGTTTTTAATCAGTGGAAATGAAACGAAGCGGTCATGAAAAACACAGTTAAGCCCATGCCATCCCTTGTCAATGATACGGATGCCGAACAGCTCGTTGAGACTACAGATCTTTCTCAGTACGACCTGTCTGGTTTCAAGCCGATGAACTTCGAGTTCGCCGAAATCTGCAGCGATGCACATGCGCCTTCCTCAGAATCTTCTAGATTTGTTCGTAACGGTGCAACCGGCGACGCCTTTGATAGCAATTTTGTCTAGCAATAAACTGCTTCCTCGATCATCGAACCGAAGCAGGTCCTTGCCGATCTCAAAGTTGGAAATGCGTATCGGCATCCGCCGCCTTTTTCATTTTTAGCTCGTCAATGAGCATTTTTGAAACTTCAGATAGACGCATTCAGGCGGGCACCCGCTTCCGTCTGAGTTGGGTAATGCGAAATATCACCAAGCAGAATTGCATTTGATATTTGAAGTATTGCTTGACCCAATTTATTAATGTGCATACATTAAATGACATGGAAATTACTTTTGATGCCCATAAAAATGCGCGCAACATTACGCTGCGCGGATTAGATTTCGCCCGTTCATGTAACTTTGATTTCCAGACAGCAGT
>CAILRJ010000036.1 GCA_903836575.1 uncultured Burkholderiales bacterium | reverse complement strand
GGTCGCCGGTCGGACGGCTGTCGAACTGCTTGCGCAGCGGATCGTTGTCCGGGCCGGCAGCAACGACAGCAGCGACTTCGGGAGCGGCCGACTTGACCGACAGCACGCTACCCAGAATCGCATTCGGACGATACGTGGCCAACCCTTTGAGACCGGCTTTCCAGCCATCCATGTACAGATTGCGGAACTCGTCAAAGTCATAATCAGCCGGGACATTGACGGTCTTCGAGATCGAGGTATCGATAAACGGCTGCACCGATTCCAGCATCTTCATGTGATCGGTGGCCGACATCGTCAGCGCCGAAACAAACTGCGGTGGCAGCTTGCTGTCGTCGGAGACATCGAACCCCATCTGGCGATACAGGCGCCAGGCGTGGTCGGCGACTTCGAATTCCTGGATCGAACCATCCATCATGCGTTTCTTGCGGGTGTAGTTCCACGAGAACGCTGGCTCGATGCCGTTCGAGGCATTGTCGCCAAAGACCAGCGTGATGGTGCCGGTAGGCGCAATCGACAACAGATGCGAATTGCGGATGCCGTAAGTGGCAATGCCTTCGCGGATATCGACCGGCAAGCGGCTGACAAATGCGCCGGCCAGATACTTGGCAGCGTCAAACAGCGGGAACGCACCCTTTTCCTTGGCCAGATCGACCGAGGCACGGTAGGCGGCATCGCGCATTTCTTCCGACACCTTGGCGGCGAAAGCACGACCGGCGTCGGTGTCATAACGAATGCCCAGCATCACCATCGCGCTACCCAGACCGAGGAAACCCAGACCGATGCGGCGCTTGTTCATCGCTTCGAGGCGCTGCTCTTCCAGCGGCCATTGCGAGGCATCCAGCACGTTGTCGAGGAAGCGGATGCCGATCTGCACCAGCTGGCTGAACTTGGCGTAGTCGAAGCTGGCGCGCTCGCTGAAAGGATCAGCGACACACAACGTCAGGTTGACCGAACCGAGGTCGCAACAACCGTAGTCCGGCAGCGGTTGCTCGGCGCACGGGTTGGTGGCTTCGATTTTTTCGCAGTAGTACAGGTTGTTTTCCTGATTCATGCGGTCGATGTACAGGATGCCCGGTTCGGCGAAGTCGTAGGTCGATTGCATCATCAGGCCCCAGATTTCCTGAGCGGCGATTTCGCGGTAGACCCACATGCCATCGTCGCGCTGGAACGCGCCAGCCTGCATCAGTTCATTGCCCGGTACGGCCTTGTGGACCAGCTGGATCGTGCCGTTGCTGGCGACGGCTTGCATGAACGCGTCGGTCACGCCGACCGACAGGTTGAAATTCGACAGGCTGCCATCGCGCTTGGCGGTGATGAAGCTGAGCACATCCGGATGATCGCAATTGAGCACGCCCATCTGCGCACCGCGACGGGCGCCGGCTGATTCGACTGTCGAGCACGAACTGTCAAACACGCGCATGTACGAGATCGGACCCGAGGCACGCGAATTGGTGCCCTTGACCAGCGCGCCTTCAGGACGGATTTCAGAAAAGTTGTAACCGACCCCGCCACCACGGCGCATGGTTTCTGCGGCCTGGGCGATGGCGGTGTAGATGCCTGGCTTGCCGTCGCTGAAACCGGTGACCGAGTCACCGACCGGCTGCACGAAGCAGTTCATCAATGTTGCCTTGAGCGGCAAACCGGCGGCGGAATTGATCCGGCCAGCCGGCACCCAGCCGTTTTGCTGGGCCCACAGGAATTTGGCGGTCCATGCCTTGCGATTCTTGGCATTGGTTTCCGGTTCGGCGATTCCCTTGGCGACACGCAGGCGCAGGTCGTCGAGCGTACGCTCGTCGCCTTTGGCGTACTTTTCGAGCATGGTATCGGTCGAAATCTCTTGCGGTGCCATGGTGGCTGCAAAGGCGGATGAATTGACGGGAGCGTTCATGGTTGTTTCCTTGGTATAGAACAAGTGTCCGTTCCGCTCGGGAACAGACTGTGCGAGATAAAGAATAGGGTTAAAACAGGGTACTTTTGATGCGGTGTTCGGCCAGCGACAGGGTGCTTGCGCCAAAGTCAGGGACGAAGCATAAACTGTTTCCGGCCTCTTGGCTGATGATAGGCAGTAAGTATCTTCTACTACCTGCGAGCATTTTTTTACGACCAACTTTACACGAAGGCCGTCAGTAACCAATCGACAAATAAGGCCACCTCAGGTCGCTCGATAACCGACTTTTCGTACACGCAATAATAAGCGTGAGGCGGCGTGCGCAACTCGATATCGAACAAGCGCACCACCTCGCCGGTGGCAATCATCTCTGCCGCAAAATGCTGGCGTGTCAGACCGATGCCATGGCCATGCTTGATTGATTCGAGCAGCAGGCCGAGGTCATCAACGCGCAAACCGGTACTTGGCTCCGGCCAATCCAGCCCGGCGGCCTCGAACCACGGCTGCCACGGTTCCAGTGCCGAGCGCAGCAGATTGGCTTTTTTCAGCCCGGCCGGCGTGTCAATACCGCCGATACTGGCCAGATACGCCGGACTGGCCACCGCAAACGCCGGTTCCTCGAACAGCTTGCGCGTCACGATATTGGTGTACTTGCCGGCACCGAAGCGGATCTCGACATCACTTTCGGACAGACTGAGGTCGTACAGCGGCACCGACAGGAACAGCTCGACGGCGATGTGCGGATGCAAACGCGTGAAATGCGCCAGTTGCGGCACCAGCAGGTAACGTGCGAAGGTCGGCGGCACCGTAATTTTCAACCGCGGCTGGGCTGCGACGCCGCGATGTGGCATCGGGAAATCGTTGAGCGCCTGCAATGCCATTCGCACCACATCGAGATAACGCCGGCCGAAGTCGGACAGTGCGACACTCCGGCTATCGCGAATGAACAGGCGTTCGCCGACAAACTCCTCGAGCAGGCGGATCCGGTGCGACAACGCCGACGGCGTAATGCAGAGTTCCTCGGCAGCGAGTGCGAAGGAAAGAAAACGGGCGGCGGCTTCGAAAGCCGACAACGCATGAACCGGAGGAAGTCGTGAGGCCATTACTTTTTCAGGGAAGGAAGTGGGTGCCAGTACAAGGAGTCCATCAACATTACCAGCGGATGATCTTGCCGGGATTCATGATGTTTTTCGGATCGAGCGCATGCTTGATCGCGCGCATCGTGTCGATCGCGTCGACACCATGTTCCTCGATCAGAAAGTCCATCTTGTGCAAGCCGACGCCGTGCTCGCCGGTGCACGTCCCGTCCATCGCCAGCGCCCGCGTGACCATGCGCGCATTGATCGCTTCAGCCCGGGCGATATCGGCATCGTCCTGCGGGTCGACCATCATCAGCACATGAAAATTGCCATCACCGACATGGCCGATGATCGAGTACACCATTTGATGCTGCTCGCAATCGGCCTTGGTATCGAGAATGCATTCGGCCAGCCGCGAAATCGGCACGCAGCAATCGGTCGAGATCGCCGTGCAACCCGGCCGCAACTGCAGTAACGCAAAGTAGGCATTATGGCGCGCCGCCCACAACCGGCTGCGCTCTTCCGGACGGGTGGCCCAATCGAAACCCGTGGCGTGGTGCGTGGCAACGATATCGCGCACTTGCGCCGCCTGCTCGGCCACCGAGGCCGGACTGCCGTGGAATTCGAACAGCAGCAACGGTTGCTCCGGCAAGCCGAGGTGGTCATGCGCATTGATTGCACGCACGCCGTTTTCGTCGAGGAATTCAACCCGCGCTACCGGCACGCCAAACTGGATCAGCTCGATCACGGCATTGACGGCATCGCCGGCGCTGGCAAACGAACAGACCGCCGCCGAGATCGCTTCCGGTTGCGGATACAACCGCACCGTGACTTCGGTGATGATGCCGAGCGTGCCCTCGCTGCCGACATACAACCGGGTCAGGTCGTAACCGGCCGAGGATTTGCGGGCGCGGGTGCCGGTGCGGATGACGCGGCCGTCGGCCGTGACCACGGTCAGCGCCAGCGTGTTTTCGCGCATCGTGCCGTAGCGCACGGCGTTGGTGCCGGAGGCGCGGGTGGCGGCCATGCCGCCAAGGGAGGCGTCGGCACCGGGATCGATCGGGAAGAACAGGCCGGAGTCCTTGAGTGCGACATTGAGCTGCTTGCGCGTGACGCCGGCCTGCACGGTGGCGGTCAGGTCTTCGGCATGGATGGCGATGACGCTATTGAATTGCGAAAGATCAATCGAGATGCCGCCCTGCAGCGCCAGCACATGGCCTTCGAGCGAGGTGCCGGAACCGAACGGGATCACCGGCACGCCATGCGTGAAGCAGGCACTGACGATGGCGGCAACTTCGTCGGTCGAATGGGCAAACGCGACGGCGTCCGGCAGCATCGGCGCATACGACGATTCGTCGCGGCCATGATGTTCGCGCATCGCCTGCGTGGTCGACAGGCGCTCGCCGAGCAATGCCTGCAACTGGTCGAGCAAGACGGGCGGCAGCGGCTTCCTGAGCGCGGCGTGGTGGACGAGATGGTTCATGGCGGGACTCCTTCAATGCACGGATTTTACCCTGCACGCGTGGCAAGCCCGCAGCTTTTGCCGTATCCTCAGGCCCTCTTTGACACTCACTGGCGATCACTCACATGGGCAACCGACTCTCAAAAATAGCAACCCGCACCGGCGACAAGGGCACCACCGGGCTGGGCGACGGCAGCCGTATCGACAAGGATGCGCTGCGCGTCCATGCGATGGGCGATGTCGACGAACTCAATTCGCACATCGGCATGCTGCTCTCCGAAGAACTGCCACCGGCACTACGTGAAGAATTGATCTCGATACAGCACGACCTGTTCGACATGGGCGGCGAGCTGTGCATCCCCGGCTACACGATGATCACCGATGCACAAGTGCTGCGTCTCGATACGCTGCTGGAAAAATACAATGCCGACCTGCCGGCGCTGAAGGATTTCATCCTGCCGGCCGGTTCGCGCGGCGCGGCGATTGCTCATGTCTGCCGCACCGTCTGCCGCCGCGCCGAGCGCCAGATCGTCAGCCTCGGCAAAGTCGAAACCATCAACGATGCACCGCGCCAATACATGAACCGGCTGTCCGATTTGCTGTTCGTGCTGTCGCGCGTCTTGAACCGGTTCGGTGGCGGCAGCGATGTGCTGTGGCAAAAAGACCGTCAGCGCGACGTGTAACCGCCGCCTGCGGATAGCTTCGCTACCCGCAGTTCAACCTGCTTTTCAGCTCGCTTTTCAACCGAATCGTTGTCGTATCGCGCCGATGATGCCGTCGGCATCGAGTCCGACCCCGGCCAGCAATTGCGCGACATCGCCATGATCGATGAACTCGTCGGGCAGGCCCAGATGCAGGATGGGCCGGACCATGCCGGCCCCGGCCAGTGCCTCGGCCACCGCTGAACCGGCGCCACCCATCAGCGCACCCTCTTCGACTGTCACGATGGCGTCATGCGTCAAGGCCAGCTCCTTGACCAGTTCGGTATCAAGCGGTTTGACAAAGCGCATGTTGACCACGGTCGCATTGAGGCCCTCGCCCGCCTGCAAGGCCGGTGCCACCATTGTGCCAAACGCCAGGATCGCAATCCGCTCGCCCTGCCGTCGCACCTGGGCCTTGCCCATCGGCAGCGCCGTCAGCGGCGCGGTCGTGGCCACGCCGGGACCCGCGCCGCGCGGATAGCGCACCGCGGCCGGGCCCGGATACAGATAGGCGGTGGTCAGCATCTGGCGGCATTCGTTTTCGTCGGAGGCGGCCATCACCACCATGTTCGGAATGCAGCGCAGGAATGCCATGTCGTAATTGCCGGCGTGGGTCGCGCCATCGGCACCGACCAGACCGGCGCGATCCAGCGCAAACGTCACATCGAGGTTCTGCAACGCGACATCATGGATCAGCTGGTCATAGCCGCGCTGCAGGAAGGTCGAGTAAATCGCCAGCACCGGTTTGAGTCCCTCGGTCGCTATCCCCGCGGCAAACGTCACCGCGTGCTGCTCGGCGATGCCGACATCGAAATAGCGGTCCGCATAAAGCTGCTCGAAGCGCACCATGCCCGAGCCTTCGCGCATCGCCGGCGTGATGCCGATCAGGCGTTTGTCCTGCGCCGCCATGTCGCACAGCCAGTCGCCGAAGACCTGCGTGTAGGTTTTTTTGCCTGGCACGGTCGCCGGCTTGATGCCGACTTCCGGATTGAATTTGCCGGGGCCGTGATACAGCACCGGATCGGCTTCGGCCAGTTTGTAGCCTTGCCCCTTCTTGGTCACCACGTGCAGGAATTGCGGACCCTTCAGGTGCTTGAGGTTTTGCAGCGTCGGGATCAGCGCGTCGAGGTCATGACCGTCAATCGGGCCGATGTAATTGAAGCCGAATTCCTCGAACATCGTGGCCGGCACGATCATGCCTTTCGCGTGTTCTTCGATGCGTTTGGCCAGTTCCCGCATTGGCGCGGGCAGCACTGACTTGCCGACATTCTTGGCGGCAGCGTAGAACTTGCCCGACATCAAACGCGCCAGGTAATGGTTCAGTGCGCCTACCGGTGGCGAAATCGACATGTCATTGTCGTTGAGGATGACCAGCAAGTTGATGTCGTCATAGACACCGGCATTGTTCATCGCCTCGAACACCATGCCGGCGGTCATTGCGCCATCGCCGATGATGGCAACCGCATGACGACTCTCGCCCTTGGCACGCGCCGCCAGCGCCATCCCGAGCGCAGCCGAAATCGAGGTCGATGAGTGGGCCGTGCCGAAGGTGTCGTATTCACTTTCGACGCGCCGCGGAAAGCCTGAAATGCCGTCACGCTGACGCAGCGTATGCATCTGGTCGCGCCGGCCGGTGAGGATCTTGTGCGGATAGGTCTGATGGCCGACATCCCAGACCAGCCGGTCTTCCGGCGTATTGAACACGTAATGCAGCGCGATGGTCAGCTCGACCGTGCCGAGGTTCGACGACAGGTGACCGCCGGTTTTCGAGACCGAATCGATGACGAATGCACGCAATTCATCGGCGACCTTGCGCAGCTCGTTGCGTGGCAGGCGGCGCAGGTCCGCAGGCTGGTTGATTTTCTTGAGGTATTCCATCACTAGGCTTTCCGCTGCACGATCAGGTCCGCGAGGTCGCGCAAATGTCGTGCTTTGTCTCCGAATGGCAGGACGGCACGATGCGCGTCGCTACGTAATTTTTCTGCCAGTGCACGCGAGGGCGCAAGACCCAGGATCGATACATAGGTAGGCTTCTGATTCGCCGCGTCCTTGCCGGCAGTCTTGCCTAGCGTGATGGAATCGGCGGTCGCATCGAGCACGTCGTCGATCACCTGAAACGCCAGGCCAATGGCCGCCGCATAGGCTTCCAGCGCGGCCGTGGCAGCGGCGTCCGGCGTGGTGCCGCACCATGCACCGAGCAGCACCGAGGCACGCAGCAGTGCGCCGGTTTTCAGGCGGTGCATCTGTTCGAGCTCGGCCAGGCTCAAGTCCATACCGACACTGGCAAGGTCAATCGCCTGACCGCCACACATACCGGTTGAGCCGGCGGCTTCGGCCAGCAATCGCAACATCGCCACTGCGCGCTCGGGCGCGATGTCCATCTGCGCCAGCACCAGAAAAGCCTGCGCCTGCAAGGCATCCCCCACCAGCAGCGCGGTCGCTTCATCGTAAGCGACATGCACGGTCGGCTTGCCACGGCGCAGCGCATCATCGTCCATGCACGGCATGTCGTCGTGCACCAGCGAATACGCATGGATCATTTCCAGCGCCGAGGCTGCGCGTGCAACGTTGGCCGGGGCCGCATCGAACAGTTCGGCCGCGGCCTGCACCAGCAACGGCCGCACGCGCTTGCCACCACCGAGTACCGCGTAGCGCATCGCCGCGTGCAACTGCAGCGGCAACTGGTCCGCCTGCGGCAGATAGCGATCCAGCGCGCCTTCGGCGTCGTTCTGGGTGGTGCGCATCCATTCCTCAAAACCGGTCATTCGCCAGCCTCGCCAGCCACGCCATCGAGTGGTTTGAGCATCTCGCCTTCAAGTACCTTGACCTGGTTATCGACCTTGTCGAGCTGGACCGCACAGAACTTGACCAGCTCGGAGCCGCGCTTGTAAGCCGCCACGGACGCTTCCAGCGGCAGCTCGCCGGCTTCCATTTGCGCCACCAGCCGGGCGAGTTCCGCCATCGCCTCTTCGAAAGAGGCGGGAGTGTCTGCAGCAGGAAGTTTTTTTGACATGGCGGGCACGCTTGGTAAGGAGGTCGTCATTTTAGTGCAATCCCCACAATGCAGCCGAAAAGATCCCGGCAGCACCCTATCCAGGTAGTTTTACTCCGTAGAAAAGCGATCGCCGCGATCCGGACACCCTCAGGTATAATCGCTGGTTCTGTCCAAGAATTCCGTTTTTCATATTATTTGAACACAGGTTTTTGCGGGTTCTTTCTCTCTTAGGTTGGTGAAAATTAATTTGGGGGTGGGATGTCCGATCTGGCTACCAATGCCAAACTGGCGCGTTCGAGCGCACAGCTTCCGGTCAACGTCTACTTCGACGCAAAGTTATATCAGCAGGAAATCCAGCAATTGTTCCATCAGGGACCACGTTATGTCGGCCATCAATTGATGGTGCCCGAAGCCGGCGATTTTTCCACGCTACCGTGGGAAAACGAAGGTCGCATGCTGGTACGCAATGCGCACGGGATTGAACTGTTATCGAACGTCTGCCGGCATCGCCAGGCCAAGATGCTCAACGGTCGCGGCCATGCCACCAACATCGTCTGCCCGCTGCATCGCTGGACTTATGACCTGCAGGGCGACCTGCTGGGCGCGCCACATTTCGCCGAAACCCCGTGCCTGAACCTGTCGAAGACCACGCTGCAAAACTGGAACGGCTTGCTGTTCGAGCAGAACGGCTTCGACGTCGCCGCCACGCTCGGCCAGCTCGACGTGATGCCGGCGCTCGATTTCGACGGCTACCTGCTTGACCATGTCGAAGTCCACGAATGCAACTACAACTGGAAAACCTTCATTGAAGTCTATCTGGAGGATTACCACGTCGAGCCGTTCCATCCGGGCCTGGGCAGCTTTGTCAGTTGCGATGATCTGAAATGGCAGTTCGGCCAGCACTTCAGCGTCCAGACTGTCGGCGTCAAGCAAGGACTGGCCAAGGCCGGCTCGCCCAAGTATCGCAAGTGGCAGGAGCAGATCCTCAAATTCCGCAATGGGACGGTGCCCGACTACGGCGCGATCTGGCTCACGCTGTATCCGAACGTGATGGTCGAGTGGTATCCGCACGTGCTGGTGGTGTCGACGCTGTGGCCGACCGGTCCGCAAACCACGACCAACGTGGTCGAGTTTTATTACCCGGAAGAGATCGTGCTGTTCGAACGCGAGTTCATCGAAGCCGAACGGGCGGCCTACATGGAAACCTGCGTCGAGGATGATGAAATCGCGCTGCGCATGGATGCCGGTCGCAAGATACTGCTCGACCGCGGCGTCAGCGAAGTCGGTCCGTACCAGTCGCCGATGGAAGACGGCATGCAGCATTTTCACGAATGGTATCGGGCGCAGATTGCGTTCTGACCGTCCGCTGCAGTCCCTCTGGATGCTGCTGGCAACTTTTCTGTTCGCCATCATGGGGGTGTGCGTCAAGCTGGCTTCGGACTATTACAGCATCGCTGAAATCGTCATGGCGCGCGGCACCGTCGGTGTCATCGTCATTGGCACGCTGGTGCTGTTGCGCGGCGATACACTGCGCACCCGCTTTGCCGGCCACCACCTGTGGCGCTGCACGGTCGGCGTAATCGCCTTCTGGATGTGGTTTTATGCGATCGCCCGGTTGCCGCTGTCGATGGCAATGACCCTCAACTACATGGCCCCGATCTGGATCGCGGCGATCCTGTTCATTGGCGGCTGGTGGCGCGGTGCACGCAGCTTGGAACCCGGCATGATCGGTGCGATTACGGCCAGCTTTGTCGGCGTGACGCTGCTGCTGCAACCGGCGATGCATGCGTCGCAATGGGCCGGTGCGCTGGTGGCGCTGGCCTCCGGCATGCTGGCAGCGCTGGCCTATCTGCAAGTGCGCGAGCTCGGAAAAATGGGCGAGCCGGAGTCGCGGGTAGTGTTTTATTTTTCATTAGCCAGCATGGTGGCCGGACTGGGCGGCATCTTGCTGGCACCCGGACAACTAACCAATACCGCGCTGTGGCATGTGCCATCGACCAGAGGACTGCTGTTATTACTGACCATAGGCAGCTGTGCCACAGTCGCGCAAATGGCGATGACACGCGCGTATCGCCTCGGCAAAGTGCTCGTCACTGCCAACCTGCAATATACCGGCATCGTTTTTTCCAGCTTCTGGGGCGTGCTGTTGTGGCAGGATGTGCTGGGCTGGCTGGGCTGGAGCGGCATCGCGGTGATCCTCTCGAGCGGCCTGGTCGCGACCTACTACAACACCCGCAACCTCACTCACGCCTAGATCGGTGACCAGCCCGGCTCCGGTTTCAGCCGGGCTGATGTGACCAATGGTTCCGTTGACGGGGAACGCAACGCAGGGCATGTTGGCGCACGATGACCTGACTGTGAACACGCTCACCTTTTTCTGAAAGACTTTCCATGCTGATGCAATCGCTACTTTTTACCGCCGGCCTCGTCGCGCTCGTTCTCGGTGCCAGCTCGCTAGTGCGCGGCGCCTCCAAGCTGGCGCTGTCGTTCGGCATCTCGCCGCTGGTGGTGGGACTGACCATCGTCGCCTTCGGCACCAGCGCGCCGGAAATGGCCGTCTCCACCGGTGCGGTGCTCAATGGCCAGACCGACATTGCGGTGGGTAATGTCGTGGGCAGCAATATTTTTAACGTGCTGTTTATTCTGGGTCTCAGTGCGCTGGTCGCGCCGCTGATCGTCCACGTGCAGCTCATTCGTCAGGAAGTACCCATCATGATCGGCTCGGCCTTGCTACTGGTGGCGCTCGGACTCGACGGCACACTGAGCTGGTGGGAGGGCACGCTGCTCCTGCTGCTGATGGTGGTCTATACGGTGTTTCTGATCGTGCAATCGCGCCGCGAATCGTCGGCCAACACAGCCGAATTCGATGCCGAATTGCAGCCTGCTGCAGCGCAGGCATGGGACGGCAAGTGGCCGGCGCAGGTCGCACTGATCATCGCCGGACTGGCATTGCTGGTGCTCGGCTCCGACTGGCTGGTGTCGGCCTCGGTGGTGTTTGCCAAGGCACTGGGAGTGAGTGACCTCGTGATCGGCCTGACCATCGTCGCCGCGGGCACCTCGATGCCCGAAGTCGCCACCTCACTGATGGCGGCATTCAAAGGCGAACGCGACATCGCGGTCGGCAATGTAGTGGGCAGCTGCACTTTCAATATCCTCGGCTGTCTGGGTCTGAGCAGCCTGGCATCAGGCGCGCTCGGGTTGCCGCTGGCTCCGTCGGTACTGACGTTCGATCTATGGGTAATGCTGGCCGCGCTGCTGGCCTGCCTACCGGTATTCCTGAGCGGCCGCGAAATCGCCCGCTGGGAGGGCGGGGTCTTCCTCGCTTACTACGTCGCTTATGTGGCCTACTTGATCCTGGCGTCGCAACAGCACGATGCATTGCCCGGTTTCTCGTCGGTCATGCTCAGTTTTGTCGTGCCGTTGACCATCATTACTTTCGTGGTGGCGCTGTTGCGCGACAAGCGAGTTGGGAACGATAGTTGAGGTTGAGGTTGAGGTTGATGTTGATGTTGATGTTGATGTTGAAGTGGCAGTTGACGTTGACCTGTTCCGCATTGAGGCAGCTGCCAAAAGTCGGAGTCAGGCAGGGGATAAGAGTGACGCACTGTTTGAGCGAAGCGAGTTTGCGGCACTCCCCCTGACTGGCTCCGGCTTTTGGGAACCCGAAGGGCAGCCGCCTCGCGGTCGCCTTTTTCTTGGTTACTTCTTTTGGGCGAAGCAAAAAGAAGGGACCGGCTGCCGGGCCGCCCCCGGCTTGGTCATGACGTAGAAGCAGCCACTCAAGCAACCGCAGCACCGAAACTGGATGGCAAGCGC
>CAILRJ010000035.1 GCA_903836575.1 uncultured Burkholderiales bacterium | reverse complement strand
TGTCTCGAAGGATCCGAAGGGCGAAGAGAAATTCAAGGCGGTGGCCGAAGCCTATGCCACCCTGAAAAACCCCGAGAAGCGGGCCGAATACGATCAGCTCGGTCAGCGCTCGGCGGGTGACAACTTTGCGCCGCCGCCGCAGTGGCAACAACGCTATGGTGCGGGTGCCGAGGCCTTTGATGATGTCGACCTGTCCGACCTGATGGGTGCGTTCCGTTCCGGCGCAGCTGGACGGCGCACGCGGGCGGCAATGCCGGAAGAGGGTACCGACTATTCGGTCAATGTCGAGGTCACGCTTGAACAGATTTATAGCGGCGCTGAAACCGACGTCACGGTCGAACTTCCCGAAATGGATAGCCACGGCTTGCCGCATCGGGTTGCCCGCACTTTCCGCATTACGGTACCGAAAGGCGCGACCGACGGCCAGCGCTTGAGACTGGCCGGTAAAGGCGGTGCGGGCCGCCACGGTGGCAAAGCCGGCAACCTGTTCGTGGTGCTGTCGTTGTCGTCGCATCCGCTGTACCGGGTTGCCGGTCGCGATCTGGTGTTCGATCTGTCGCTGGCGCCGTGGGAAGCGGCGCTGGGTACGACCGTTGAAATTCCCACTTTGGGCGGCAAGGTCGAGCTCAATATCAAGCCCGGCACATCGTCGGGACAACGCCTGCGTCTTGGCGGGCGCGGCTTGCCGGCCCCCGCCGGCGCGAATGGTGATCTGTTTGCGCTGGTGCGTATCGTGTTGCCGAAGACCCTTACCCCGGCCGAGCGGACCTTGTACGAACAGCTGGCGGCGCTCTCGGATTTCCAGCCGCGCAGTACCAGTAACCGGGAGGCATGATGAAGCTCACCACCGCAGAAATTATCTCGCTCGATGCCGAGCATGTCTGCACGATCGCGCACCTGGCCGAGGTATCCGGCCTGTCGCGCGAGGAGCTCGATGAGCTGGTCGGCATCGGGCTCATTGTGCCGGCCGATGCGCAGACTGAACCGCTGTTGTTCCAGTTGCGCACGGTTGTCACGGCCTGCACGGCGCGCCGTTTGCGCGACGATTTCGAGTTGGATCACAATGGTGTAGCGCTGGCATTGACGCTGCTGCAGCGCATCGAACAGTTGCAGCAGGAACTGGCTGCGCTGCGCGCACGCACGCGCTGACACCTCGGCCGGAAGGCAGAAAAAACCGCCTGTCGGGCAAGGGCCCGACATGGCCCTTAACGAAAATTCTTTGCCAGTGACCCGGTCGCTGGCAACATCAGCCGATTACCAGAACCGGCGCGCAACAAGTCATCCTGACCGCGCAGCCATTTTTTTCCGGAGACATCATCATGAGCAACTTAACACCCGCCGTTTTGCAAGAACTCGAATCCGCTTTATTGCAGCGCCGCCAGGAATTGCAGGCGCAGCTTGATCCTCAGTTACATCGTTCCGACGATCCGGATGCACTGGTGCTGACCGGGCAGGACGTGGCTGACGACGATGCGGCCGTTGCCGATGTGCTCAACGATACCGACCTGGCCGAGCTTGAGCTGGATCTGGCCGTCATCGTTGAAATCGATGCAGCACTGGGCCGTATCAAGGCCGGTACTTACGGCACGTGCACTACCTGCGAGGAAGACATACCACTGGCCCGGCTGCGTGCGATGCCCTCGGCGCATTGTTGCATCGGCTGTCAGGAAAAAAGCGAACAACGTCAGGGTTTCCCGCATAACGCCACGCTGTAAGCCGTTTTTCATTTACCGAGAAAGGAAACATCATGAGCTATCCCTCCATCCTGGTTCATGTCGACGCCTCCGCGCGCACGGCTGAACGCATCCGCATCGGCGCCGAACTGGTCTTGCGCAATGGCGGCCATCTGACCGGCACCGCCACCACCGGTGTCTCCGGCCTGTTTTATTTGCCAGGCGCAATCGGTGAAGGCAACCTGCAGCTCGGTGCGATGCTCGACATGCTCAAGGAGCGCGGCACGTTTGCGCTGCAAGAGTTCGAACGGACGGTCGGCAAGCTCGGGGTGCAATCGTTTGAAACGCGCCTGGTCGACGAGGAGGCGGGCCCGGGTGTGAGCCTGCAGGCGCGTTACAGCGATCTGGTTATTGTCGGTCAGACCAATCCCGAAGAGCCGTCGCCATCGACCGCCGATGAATTTCCCGAATACGTGGTGATGCATTCGGGGCGTCCGGTGCTGATCATTCCGTATGTCGGTCATTTCGAACAGATCGGCCGGAAGATACTGGTGGCCTGGGATGGCAGCATGCAGGCAACCCGTGCGGTGACGGCTGCCATTCCGCTATTGCAGCAGGCTAAGCAGGTACAGCTGGTGGTCTTCAATCCGGAGGCCAAGCCGGATGTGCATGGCGACGAGCCGGGTGCCGACATCGCGCTGTACCTGGTGCGACACGGCATCAAGCTCGAAGTCGTGGTCCTGACCACTACCGAAAAAGCCTCGAAGAGCGGGCGCATGGATGATCTCGATGTTGGCAATGCGCTGCTCTCGCATGCCGCCGACTGCGATGCCGACCTCATTGTCATGGGCGGCTATGCCCATTCGCGCTTTCGCCAGGTGTTGCTGGGTGGCGTGACGAACACCATCCTGACCTCGATGACGGTGCCGGTCCTCATGGCGCATTGATCGTTCGCTCCGGCGATGTGCGTGGCACCGTACAGATGGATTCTTGCTTGTCGGCTATCGTATTACTAGATCGACAGACGCCGGCGATGTTCCGATGCCGGCATGTCGTCGCAACCAAAGGAAATCCAGCATGAACAAGAAAGCACTCGTCAGTGCCATCCTCGCCATTGCACTTGGCACCAGCGGACTGTCATTCGGGCAAGGCCGGTCGGATCACGATCGCGGCGACGACCGCGGCGACCGCGGCCGCAACGAGCAAGCCGGCCGGGGTGGTCCGCCGGACCGCGGCGACCGCGGGCGTGGTCCGGATCGTCGCGATGATGAGCGTCGCTCAGAACGACGTGATGATGACCGCGGTCACGACAACCGCAGAGAGGCTCGCTACAACGATGGCCGCGACGGTCGTGGCGCGGGACCGGACCATAATTACCGCAGGGGCGACCGCCTGCCCCGTGATTATCGCAGTCGTCAGTATGTCGTCGACGACTGGCGCGGCCATCGCCTGTCGGCTCCGCCACGTGGCTACCACTGGGTCCAGACCGGCGGCGACTATGTGCTGGTAGCGATTGCCAGCGGCATTATCTTGCAACTGTTTTTGGGCAATTAATGGCGGGCGGGAGGGGGCGACCCCTCCGCTTGCATGTGGTTTTCCCGGATGGCGCGCCACGCGCAGTACCATCGGCCGGGTTGTTTTGATTGACCTAATAACCGAAGGACATTGCACAAAGGCACCGTCCGCCGTCATAACCCTGATGGTTTCAAGTCACCCGGTCCACTTCAAAACTCTTCCCAATCAGCGCCAGGCTCCGGTGCAGTCAAAGGCTTGCGCACGACTGGCTTTCGACTAGGTAACTTCGCAACAACCAAGGCTGGCGCTCGCGCAGCTACGCTGCGCTTGACAGGAGCCAACTCAGTGCGCGTACCACTGGTCTTGAACACACTGACCACCTCGACCAGATTTCCAGCCTGATCCTGCAATGACGCTGCTGCCGCTGCTGCCTGCTCCACCAGGGCGGCGTTTTGCTGTGTCACGTCATCCATCTGCATGATGGCCTGATTGATCTGGTCGATGCCTGCGGTCTGTTCCTGGCTGGCCGCCGTGATTTCACTGATGATGTCGGAGACGCGCTTGACGCTCGCCACGACTTCGTCCATCGTCGCGCCAGCCTGATCGACCAACCGGGCGCCGGCGTCCACTTTCTCGACTGAATCGCCGATTAGTGACTTAATTTCTTTTGCGGCACTCGCACTGCGCTGCGCCAGGTTGCGTACTTCGGAGGCCACTACCGCAAAGCCGCGACCCTGTTCGCCGGCACGAGCGGCTTCAACCGCTGCATTGAGGGCGAGGATGTTGGTCTGGAAGGCAATCCCGTCGATGACGCCAATGATGTCGGCGATCTTGCGTGCGGATTCATTGATCGACCCCATAGTTTGGACGACTTGCGCGACGACGGCGCCGCCTTTGACGGCGATCTGCGAGGCGGTTGCCGCCAGCTGGTTGGCTTGACGTGCATTATCGGCGTTGTGCTTGACCGTGCCGGTCAATTCCTCCATCGACGACGCGGTTTCTTCGAGGGCGCTGGCTTGTTGCTCGGTGCGGGCCGACAGGTCAAGATTGCCGGTGGCGATCTGGCCGGAGGCGGTCGCGATAGTGTCGGTTGACTGCCGGATTGTACTGACGGTCTTGGACAGATTTTGCTGCATCTGGTGCATTGCAAACAGCAAGCTATGCTGGTCATTGGCGCGGGTGTCGACTGTCGTGGTCAGATCCCCATCGGCAATGGACCGTACGATCTGTGCGGCATAGTCCGGTTCGCCGCCCAGTTGGCGGTAGATGCTACGAATCAGTAGTACGCCGCTCAGTACGGCAAGCAGCACACCCAGCACGATGGCCGTGGTGACAGCGATACGCATAGATCCGTAACGCTCGATAGATAATTCAAACTCCTTCTTTGCTTCCTGCACTTGCAGAGCGTGCAGTGCTTCGATACCTGCGGTAACCGGTATATAGAGTTCCTTGAAATGGGCTTCCAGTTTGGCGGTGTCGTCGAACTTACCGTCACCCAGCGCAGTTCTGATTGGTTGTAGTGCATCCTTGACCATGTTTGAGCGGTCGATAAAAAATTTATCGGCGAGGACCTTTTCTTCTGGCGTCAGATAAGTCGACATATACTCGGCCCAGACTTTGTTGATACCAACGATGTTGTTGTCGACGATCTCAAGCTGGCTCTTGATGCCGGCCTGGTTGGTCTTGTGCAGAGCTTCAGCAACGGCCAAACGGTTTTGCAGCATCATCCGGTCGATATGTGAAATCTGTTCCAGCGCGACCGTGCGGTCTTCATACACCGTCCGCAAGCCCTCGTTGGCGCGACTCATACCGAACAATCCGGCCAGCCCAACGGCAATTGCCAGCAGCGCCAGAAAGCCGATGACGGCGCCAAGGCGAGTTTTTAAAGTCAGGTTCATTGGTTTTCCCATTTGAGACGAGTCGCAGGAGATGCCAGCGGTCGTGGTGACGGACGTGGAATTA
>CAILRJ010000034.1 GCA_903836575.1 uncultured Burkholderiales bacterium | reverse complement strand
CCGCTGATGGCGCTGGCAATCTGGTGGATCATCAATCGTGCCTTTCGGTCCTTGCAGGTGTCGGCCGACGAGGTGTCGCGCCACACATTGACCGACCTGTATGAAGTCAGCCTGAACGGCGTACCCAGCGAAGTCCAGCCGTTGCTGCAAGCGATTAACAGCCTGATCGGCCGGATGCGCAGCACGCTCGAACACGAGCAACGCTTTACCGCCGATGCCGCGCATGAGTTGCGCACGCCGCTGGCGGCGATCAAGACCAACCTGCAAGTCATTCAGCGTGCCCGCAACGAGGTCGAGCGTGACGAGTTCATTGATGCGCTCGGTATCAGCGTCGACCGCGCCTCGCGGCTGGTCGGTCAATTGATGGCGCTGTCGCGACTCGATCCGCAATACGACAATCAGCACACCCCGGTATTGCTCGACCTGACCGGGCTGCTGGCCGCGCATTTGCCGGATTGGGTCGGGCAGGCAGAGTGCTTGCAACTGCAATTGACGGCGCAACTGGAGCCGGCAAGGTGCCGGATTCATCAGGACAGTTTTCTGATCCTGTTGCGCAACCTGCTCGACAACGCGCTGCGCTACACGCCTGCGGGCGGGGTGATCCGGCTGGCCTGCCGCGTCGCCGATGGCGCAGTCTGTTTGTCGGTGGCGGACTCCGGTCCGGGTATTCCGGTCGACATGCATGAGCGCGTGTTCGATCGTTTTGTACGACTGGCTGCCGCCGGCATGCCCGGTAGCGGTCTTGGCTTATCCATCGTCAAACGTATCGCCGAAGCCCACGGCGCGCGTCTGGTATTGACGGACGGACTGCACGGAGCAGGATTGACGGTCGAAGTCTGGTTTCCCATTTCAGGAGAAGACAATGCATTTACGTAACGACAAAACGGGCTACGGCTTGCTATCGATGGGCTTGCACTGGCTCATGCTGCTATTGCTGATCGCGGTATTTGCGACGATGGAACTCAATGATATTTTTCCGAAAGGCAGTACCGGGCGGGCCGCCATGAAAACCTGGCACTTCATGCTCGGGTTATCGGTCCTCGGGCTGGTGTTACTGCGTCTGTTACTGCGCTGGACGGACACCGCGCCGGTGATCACCCCGGCACCGCCACGCTGGCAGGACCGTGCCGGCAAACTGGTGCATGTCGCACTGTACGGGTTCATGATTTTGATGCCGTTGCTGGGCTGGCTGATCCTTAGCGCCAAGGGCAAGCCGATTCCGTTTTTCGGCTTGTCGCTGCCGGCGTTGATCGGCCAGAACAGGGAAACCGCGCACTGGATCAAGGATATCCACGAAACCGGTGCCACCGTCGGCTACCTGCTGATCGGTGTCCATGCCGCTGCAGCGTTAATGCATCATTATGTGCTGCGCGATGATACGTTGCGACGGATGCTGCCAAGACGGTGATCCGGCCGAAGCCCACAACATAGTACGACAATGAAAGGTTTTTCCATGCGCCACAACGAGGGCCACCGTAACCAGAACACCGCCTGGCTGCGTGCTGCCGTACTTGGTGCCAATGACGGCATCGTCTCGACCGCCAGTCTGCTGGTCGGCATCGTTGCCGCCCACGCCAGCCATGCCAGCACACTCACAACCGGCGTCGCGGCGCTGGTCGCCGGGGCGATGTCGATGGCCGCCGGCGAGTATGTGTCAGTGCATTCGCAAGCCGATACCGAAAACGCCGATCTGGAACGCGAGCGCGCCGAACTGCTGGACGATCCGCAAGCCGAGCGGCGCGAACTGACCGCGATTTATGTCGGTCGCGGTCTCGATCAGCAACTCGCCGAGCAGGTCGCCGGGCAGCTCATGGCGCATGACGCGATCGGCGCCCATGCACGCGACGAACTGGGACTGGGCCATGAAGCCAAGGCGAAGCCGGTGCAGGCGGCGCTGTCCTCGGCGGCCAGTTTCGCAGTCGGTGCCGCGTTGCCGCTGCTGGTGGTGGTGCTGATACCGGAAAACGTGCTGATCTGGTGGATCGCCGGGGCGTCACTGCTCTTTCTGGCACTGCTCGGCGGTGGCGCTGCCCGCGTCGGCGGGGCGTCGGTCCTGCTCGGCGCCTGGCGGGTCACATTCTGGGGGGCGCTGGCAATGGCGATCACGGCCGGAGTCGGTTCGCAGTTCGGTACGCCGGGTTGAAATTAGTACTTGTTAGTAGCGGATTAATGGGTGACTGAAAATAGGAACGCGCCGAGTACCTGCGCGGCCTGCTTTGTGCTGTATAAACGCAGGGAAATTCGCGTGCATTGTTGGAAGGGCATCACCGTCAATCACGCTTTACCCATTTTTCTGCTCTGCAAAGGTCTCGTCCCGTACATGAAATCACGTCCGCCCGCTTCTCCGCTTGTCCGCTTTTTTCAATCCGATGCCGCCGGTGGCGTCGTCCTGATGGCCGCCGCCGCTGCCGCGATGGCTGTGGCCAATTCTCCGCTCAACGAGACTTACGTCTCGACACTGCATGCCAATCTGCTGGGCCTGTCGGTCTCGCACTGGATCAATGACGCATTGATGGCGGTGTTTTTCCTGATGGTCGGACTGGAGATCAAGCGCGAACTGCTCATCGGTGCGCTGTCGAACTGGTCGCAGCGGGCCTTGCCCGGCTTTGCCGCGCTGGGCGGCATGATTGTGCCGGCGCTGATTTATGTCGGCTTCAACTGGAACAGTCCCGAAACGATGGCCGGCTGGGCCATCCCGGCTGCCACCGACATCGCCTTTGCGCTCGGCGTGCTGGCGCTGCTCGGACCGCGTGTACCGGTCTCGCTGAAAATTTTCCTCGCCGCGCTGGCGATCCTCGATGATCTCGGCGCCATCGTCATCATCACCTTGTTCTATACCTCGGGCTTGTCGTTGTCGATGCT
>CAILRJ010000033.1 GCA_903836575.1 uncultured Burkholderiales bacterium | reverse complement strand
TCCTTCCTGATCGCCCAGGCCATCGCCAGCATCGCCGTCGCGCATGCGCAAACCAGCGAGCAAGTACTGCCGCAAGTGATCGTCACCGACACCACACCGAAACGCGACAACGCGTCGGCCATTGGCGGCTTCGGCAATGCGACGCTGATGCAAACGCCTGCCGCCATCAATGTGATCGGTCAGGAGCAATTGCAGGACTGGCGCGTGCGCCGCATCGCTGATGTCATCAAGCTCGATGCCAGCCTCAATGAAGCCTATAACGCAGTCGGTTATGCCGAACAGTTTTCGCTGCGCGGCTTCCCGCTCGACAATGCATCCAGCTATCGCAAGGATGGCTTGCCGATCGCATCGGACGCCTCGATCCCGCTCGAAAACAAGGAGCGCATCGATATCCTGAAAGGCTTGAGCGGTTTGCAGGGCGGCGTCTCGACACCGGGTGGCCTGATTGATTTTGTGACCAAGCGCCCTACTGCGACGCCACTGCGCTCCATCCTGTTCGAGGTCAGCGAACGCGGTACCGTGCTCGGTTCAGTCGACCTGGGCGGGCGTTTTGAGGATCGCCGCTTCGGTTACCGGATCAATGCCGCGGCCGAGCAGTTGCGTTCCTATGTAAAGGGAGCCGATGGCCAGCGCCGCTTCCTGTCGGGCGCGTTTGACTGGCAGATTTCGCCCAAGGCATTGCTGCAACTTGATGTCGATACCCAGCACAAATCGCAGATCACCGCACCCGGTTACCAGCTGATCGGCAACACCACGTTGCCGGTTGGTGTATCGGCCCGCACGCTGCTCAATGACCAGCCGTGGAGCAAGCCGGTAGTCACCGACAGCAGCAATATCGGCCTGCGCTTTGCCTATCAGTGGAATGCCGACTGGACCGGTACGGTTGCGGCCAACAAGTACCGCCTCAAGCGCGACGACTTTGCGGCGTTTCCATTCGGATGCGGTTTTGCCGCCGGCTTCTGTGCCAACGGTGATTATGACGTCTACGATTATCAGAGTACCGGCGAGGTCAAGACGCTGTTATCGACCCAGGCGAAACTACAAGGAAAATTCGCCACCGGCAGCCTGCGTCACCAGCTGACGCTGGGTGTCGATACAGTGCGCCGGCGTGATGAATACGGCAATTACGTGTATGACTTTGCCGGCACCAGCAACATCTATCGCCCGATGGCCGTGCCGCCGTCAACGCTGACCACCGGACCGGTGTCGCTACAACGCAAAGGCGACGAGCGCGCGGTCTTCGTGCAGGACATCGTCAGCCTGACCGGACAACTCCAGCTCCATGCCGGCTTGCGTCGTACCGCGCTGGACCGGGTCCAGACTGGCGCTACGTTAAACCGCACGTACGTGCTGCCCTCGCTGGCCCTGGTCTACAGTCCTGTGGCCAGTCTGAGTGTGTATGGCGCTTATTCGCAAGGACTGGAACACGGCGGCATCTCCCCGGCTACCACCACCAATCCGAACCAGCTGCTTGATCCGAGCACCTCGCGCCAGCAGGAGATCGGCATCAAGACATCGCTGGTACAGGACTGGCAAATGACGGCTGCGCTGTTCCAGATTAGCAAATCGCTCGAGGTCATCAATGCCAGTAATACCTATGTCCGCAATGGCGATGCGGTCCATCGTGGTCTGGAACTGGCAGCGCAGGGCAAGCTGACCCGTGACCTGACGCTGGGCCTGACGGCAATGGCCTTGCAAGCGCGCCAGCGCAATACCGGTGACGCGACGCAAGACAATCAGCGCGTCACGAATGTGCCCGCATTCAAGTCCGGCGTGACGCTCGATTACGCGGTGCCGCAACTGGCCGGCCTGAAATTCAATGGCGCCTGGGTCTATTCCAGCGACAAGATATTCAGCCCGGACAACGTGGTCCGTGCGTCGATCCCGTCGTATCACGTGGTCGATCTCGGAGCGCGCTACGTGACCACCGTCAATGGTCTCGCCACCACGCTACGGGCCAATGTCGACAACGTGTTCGACAAGTTCTACTGGCGCGATGCATCGACCGCGCTGGGCGGCTATTTGCTGCCCGGTGCACCACGCACGTTCAAACTATCGGCCCAGCTTGATTTCTGATCGACGTACTGCGTAAAAAAAGCGTGCCACTGCGGCACGCTTTTTTTACGCCATCGCAATTATGTCCTACTGAAAAATAAAAGGCGCAGACCGGTCGTCATTCCCGCGCACCGCGCTGCCTTGCGCAGTGACCACGCTGCCCGCGTCGCCCTCCAGCGCCAGCAAAAAATCGCTGGGTACCAGTGGCTCGTAGAACAGAAATCCCTGCGCCGCGTCACAGCCGTCATCGCGCAGCAAGGCCAGCTGTTCAGCCGTCTCGACACCAACTGCCACCACCTGGACACCGAGCGCATGGCCCATTTCGATGGCGGTGCGCGTAATTGACCGCATGTCAGGCTGACTGGCAAGACCGTCGATAAAACGGCGACCCACTTTTAATTCGCGCACCGGCAATTTGCGCAGGTAAGCAAGCGACGAGTAGCCTGTACCAAAATCGTCAATACTGAAATTGATGCCGATTTTTTCGAGTTGCAGCAAATGTTGCAGAACCTGATCGATTCGGTCCATCAGCGCGTTCTCGGTCAGGTCAATGCTGATACTGTTTGCCGGCACCTTTGCGCGGTGGATCATGGCAACAATTTTCGCGACAAAATCGACGTCGTGCAATTGGTGAACCGATACATTGATGGAGATGCACGGCACCACCACGCCGCGTTCGCGCCAACGGGCAATCTGCTCCAGTACCTGCTCGAATACCTGAGTACCGATCGCAACCATCAATCCGCCACTGTCGGCAATTGACAGAAAACAGGATGGCGGCACGTCTCCCAGAATGAAATCATTCCAGCGCACCAGGGCCTCCGCACCAACGATGCGGCCGCTGGCAATATCGACTTTGGGCTGATAGACAATACGCAAGTTTCCGGCTGCGACGGCTGCACGTAAATCGGTTTCCAGCTGGCTGCGCTGGAGCGCTTGTGCTTTCATTTCACCGGCGAAAAACTGGTACTGATTGCGGCCGGACTGCTTGGCCAGATACATCGCCCTGTCAGCCACATCCAGCAAACTGGCAATGTCATTGCCATCCTCGGGAAAGACGGCGACGCCGACACTGGCGCTGAGGTTGAGCTTGCTGCTGTTAATCGAAAATCCGGCCGCCATCGACGTCACTATTCGGTTTGCCACGCGAATGACGTCCTGCAGAGTCACGTTTCCAAGAACCGCAACGAACTCGTCACCGCCCATGCGCGACAAGGTGTCGGCATCGCGCACGCAACGCAACAATCGCGCAGCCGCCTGTTTGAGAACACGGTCACCGATCGCGTGGCCAAGGTTGTCGTTGATGTCCTTGAAGTTATCGAGATCAATAAAAAGCACGGCCACTTTTTGTTTGGTGCGCCGGGCTTGCGAAATCGCCTGCTTGAGCCGATCACCCAACAAATTGCGATTTGGCAATCTGGTCAGGTCATCATGTGTGGCGAGAAATTCGATGCGCTGGAGTTCAAGATTGCTGACGGCATCGTCGACATCGTCGTTCTGGATCGGGATAGGTTGGGTCACCTGATCCGGCGGCAGGGTTCGAAGCTGATCGAACACGACCAGCATGATTCCCTCACTTTCGCCTTGCGAACCCCGCAGCGAGCTAACTTCGGCCCGACATCTTTGCCCGGCGACGAGCAGCGAGAGCACTTCGACACCTCCCTTTGCCATCACGACTTTGAAGACGACTGCCAGATCATTAAAGCTGCGCGGCAGTGGTAATTCGCTGATGGGCAAGTCGATATGCGCCGTCGTCAGGTCGAACGCGCGTAATGCTGCCTCATTGATGTAGCGCAAGTGCAAGTGGTGATCAAACACCGCAACCGAGAATCCGAAATGGTTGCCAATATGGTCAACGCTCAGATTGATGGGAGGAAGGACGGTAACGCAAGACGTGTCGATAGCCTTGTTCATGGTGTTTGCCTCTCCCTGCTGGTTATTTTGCCGTTACCTGCCGTGTGCATTCCAAGATGCCACTGATACTAAAAGCAGTTAATGCAAGATAACCCAAAGTAATAATTAATCACACACTAAAACGCTTTGTTTAGAATTTTTCGTGATGTTTTTTCCACAAGGCAATATTGTCGAAGTGCGGGGAAAAGATCAAAAGCAGCTTGAACACTGGCAATACGGTGTGATTTTTGGTTATGCACGCCAGGATGGCAGGGCTATTTCAGCTTGTTTCAGCCGTTCGGACAAAGTACCGGTTAGCAACCTGTAGTCACAGCCGTGTTGCTCAAGTTGTGCAATCAAACGGTCATGCACCGACATTCGGACAATGGCCGATTCGCGCTGCAGACCATCGGCGACCCAAGGGGTATCTGGTGCAGTCACCAGCGTGAGGGCATAACGTCGATTCGCGGCCAGCGCGGCCAGTGCGGTATCAACCCGGCCGAAATAAAACATGCTGTAAAGCGCCGTCATCAGTGGCGTCGTGTCACAGAATATCCAGCCGTCGCTGCACCGGGCCGCATCCTCTTCGCGCTCGACCTGCATCCGTGCAATACCGAGTTGCTGCTCCTCACACGGAGTCGCCTGATGTTGATCAACAAATTCGCGCAAGTATTCCGGCACCCAGACCGACTTGTGCTGCGTTGCCAGCGCCTCCGCCAGTGTCGACTTGCCGGTGGACTCGGCACCGAGGATCGCGACCGCCCGGTTCATCATGGCAACTTGCGCCATGCACGCCAGCCAGCCAGCGCCATGAACACGAATACGCCGTACAGCAACGCCGTCAGCGTCAGGCCCTTGTAGAGGTATAAACCGACATACAGCAGATCGACGACGATCCAGACCAGCCAGTTTTCCAGCTTTTTGCGCGACAGCAGCCATTGCCCAAGCAGGCTGCCGGCGGTCAGCAACCCATCGGCATGCGGAACATCGGTGTCGGTATAACGCTGCAGAAAAACGGACAGCACGGCGAATCCAGCCACCCACGCGATGCCCGAGAGTAACCATCCGCGCTGCGACAGCCGGCTCACCGCCAGCACCGAATGCGTGCTGCTACCGCGCAGCCACTGGTACCAACCCCAGATGGACAGAGCGATAAAGACGATTTGCAAACCGCTATCGCCGTAAAGTTTTGCCTGGAAAAACACGACGGCATACGTCGCCGATGAAATAATCGAAAACAACCAGCTCCAGTGATTCTGGCGGATGCTTAGCGATACCGTAATGAGTGCAAGAACAAACGAAACCAATTCCAGTGGTGCCGTGGTAAAACCGAATAACTGGAGTGGATCATTCATGCAAAGCGCCTCAACGGAAACGCGCAAGTATAGTTCAACCGCCATCAAGACCAGTTTGCCAGGTCATGGATTAACCTGCTCATTTATTTCCACATGGAAATACCGATAGGAGTGATGCATAATGATTCCTTGCGGTCGCATTCTGACTGACTGACTGACTGACTGATGCACGCACGGCCTGCCGGAATTGCATGACAATGATTTCCCCAACTGACCAGGATACTTCTAAGCCCGCTCCGCAATTCCGGCGGCGGCGTAGCGACGTGTTGAAGGAATTGGTTCATATCGCGTTGCAGCAGGTCGATACCCAGTTTGGTGACTTTTCGACACGGCTCTCCGAGGCGTTACTGCAGCGATCCGATAGCAGCGGCGATGCCAAGGAGGCCAACCTCTGTTTTAACCTTGGCAACTTGCTGAAAAACCACGGTTACCCGTTTCTGCTGCTAGCCACTGAAAAACTGGAGCAGGCGCTGACGCGCGAAATCGGATTACTGGAGCACGGCGCACAGCGACCTGCATCACGGCGCTCCAGCGATCTGGCGCTGGTGCCATTTGCCGAGATGGACACCAAGGTCATGATGGGCTCGAGTGCCCGCCTGTTCGACATCGAACAGGCCGACCAGTTGGCGGCACTCAATAGCCGGCTCGCCAACCTGCTGCAGCGCGATACCCTCAGCGTGCCCCAAAACCCGTTCCGTCCCGAAGTGTTTCTGGCGGCAATACAGGCAGCCTGGTGCGCCTTCACGCCGGAAATTGATGCTCACGCGATACTCTTGCCACTGTGCCGGCCGACCGTGTTTCTGGCGCTCGACCCCATACTCAAAGCAATTAACGACGACTTGATCGCCCATGGCATCTTGCCGGAACTGGTTAATACCTACCGAATCAGCAAATCCAATGGCAATCTCAGTGCCGCGACCCGCGAAGCCAGCCAGCAAGCGCTGCGCGAGCAATTGCGGCAGCGCTTTGAACTGTCCGGTCAGACCGACATGCCAACACGCTCCGGCTCCAGCTTGCTGGGTCACGTCGAAGCTCTGCCAGCCGATTCGCCAGCGGTCAATCAGTTAGCCCGCCTTCGTTCGGGCATGCCATCAGGTTCGTTGAGCCGGGTCGATGAAGCCACGATCGACCTGCTGTCGCAAGTCTTTGATACGGTTTTCCAGGACCCGCACATCCCGCAAGAGATCAAGGAGCTGATCGGTTTTCTGCAGATACCCGTACTCAAGGCGGCCCTGGTCGACCAGGAATTTTTTTACAGCGACACCCATCCCGCGCGCAAGCTGATCGACCTGCTGGCGCGTACCGGCATCGACTGGGATCGCAGCAAGGGAACCGACGACCCGTTATACCGCACCATGAAACAAGGGATAGAACGGGTCCGGCACGATGATGGTGGTGACCAGCGCCAGCATTTT
>CAILRJ010000032.1 GCA_903836575.1 uncultured Burkholderiales bacterium | reverse complement strand
GCTCCTGCATTACACCGGTTTCTGCCGCCGTCGGCAAACAGATCACGACCATCGAGCAGGTCGAAAACGACAAGGTCGGCGCGGCACTGCAGACGGCCTGGGTCGAGGCCGGCGTACCGCAATGCGGTTATTGCCAGGGCGGACAAATCATGTCAGCCATCGCTTTGCTCAAGCGCACACCGAAGCCTTCCGACAGCGACATCGATGACGCCATGAGCGGCAACCTGTGCCGCTGCGGCACGTACACCCGTATTCGCGCGGCCATCAAGACAGTGGCCGCACAAGGAGTAAAAGCATGACGAACAACGACACTTCCCTCGATACGCTAGTCGACCCATCCCGGCGCCGCCTGTTCAAGACGGTCGGTGCAACCGGCTTTTTGATCGCCGTGACCCAATCCGGCAATCTGTTCGCCCAAACCGCGACACCACCACCCGCCAAAAAATATGGTGGTGACGGCATGCCGGGCGGCCTGGTCGATAACCCGCTGGTGTTCGTGTCGATCGCTGCCGACGGTATGGTGTCGGTGATCTGTCACCGTTCGGAAATGGGGCAGGGCGTACGCACCAGTTTTCCATTGGTGGTGGCCGATGAACTCGAAGCCGACCTCCAGCATGTCAAGGTGGTGCAGGCACAGGGCAACCAGAGCCTGTACGGCAACCAGAATACCGACGGCTCGCGCAGTCTGCGCCAATCGCTGGCGCCATTGCGCCGGGTCGGTGCTGCCGCGCGGATGATGCTCGAAGCCGCTGCTGCCGCAGAATGGAAAGTGCCGGTCAGCGAAGTGCAGGCGCGCAATCATGAACTGGTGCACATCCCGACCGGCCGCAAGATCGGGTTCGGCAAGGTCGCACTGGCGGCCGCCGCCTTGCCGGTTCCAGCCACCGACACGCTGACACTCAAAAAGCCGGCGCAATTTCGCTATATCGGCAAAAACAATGCCAAGCTCATCGACGGTGCCGACATCGTTCATGGTCGTGCCAAGTTCGGTATCGATGTGCGACTCGACGGCATGGTCTATGCCGTGGTAGCGCGTCCGCCTGTGCTGGGCGGCAAAGTCGTCAGTGTTGACAGTGCCAAGGCGTTGACCTTGCCCGGCGTGCTGCGGGTGGTCGAACTCAAGGGGACAGCGGGACCCGTGGTCTTTAATCCGCTGGGCGGCGTCGCCGTGATTGCGACCAATACCTGGGCGGCGATGAAAGGCCGCGAGGCGCTGGTGATCGTCTGGGAAGACGGCCCGAATGCGGGCTACAACTCGGCCGAATTCCGCAAGACGATGGAAGTCGTCGCGCGCGAACCGGCCAAAGCGGTACGCGATGAAGGCAAGACAATGGACGTGCTGGCCGCGTCGAAAAAGACCATCAGCGCCGAATACTATCTGCCGCATCTGGCCCACGCGACGATGGAGCCACCGGTGGCGACCGCGCGCATCGTTGATGGCAAATGCGAAATCTGGGCGCCGGTGCAAGCACCACAGGCAACTGCCGATATCGTCGCGAAGCATCTCGGCATCAAACCCGAGCTGGTCACGGTCAACATCACCTTGCTGGGTGGCGGCTTCGGTCGCAAATCCAAGCCTGACTTTGCGGCCGAAGCAGCGCTGTTGTCACAAGCCATGGATGGCAAGCCAGTCAAGGTGCAATGGACCCGCGACGATGATATTCGTCATGACTATTTGCATGCCGTGTCGGTCGAACATTTCGAGGCAGCAGTCGATGCCGCCGGTAAGCCAACCGCCTGGCTGCATCGCTCGGCGGCGCCGACAATCCGCTCGACCTTTGTGCCCGGCGCGATGGGTCTGGGTGTCAACGAAATGGCGCACACCGCGATCAATATTCCGTACGCGATCCCGAACATTCGCATCGAGACGCCGGAAGTTCCGGCCCATGCGCGGATCGGCTGGTTCCGCTCGGTCTACAACATTCCGCATGCGTTTGGCGTGCAATCGTTTGTGGCCGAGCTCGCTGCAGCAGCCAAGCGTGATCCGAAAGACTACTTGCTCGAACTGATAGGCCCGGCCCGCAAGCTCAATCCGACCGCGATGGGCGACACCAGCAACTACGGTGAATCGCCGGAGATCTATCCTATCGATACCGGCCGCATGCGTGGCGTGGTCGAACTGGCAGCAACCAAAGCAGGCTGGGGTCGCACCCTGCCCAAGGGTCACGGACTCGGGATTGCGATGGCGTACTCGTTCATGAGCTACACTGCGGCCGTAATTGAAGTGGCCATCGACGATAAAGGCGTAATGCAAGTCGTTGGTGTCGACATGGCGATCGATTGCGGACCGCAAGTCAATCCGGAACGGATTCGCTCGCAAGTCGAAGGTGCGGTTGTCATGGGTCTGACGCTGGCCATGAAGGGAGAGATCACTTTCAAGAACGGCCGCGTCGAGCAATCGAACTTCCATGACTTTGTGCTGTTGCGGCAAAACGAAGTGCCGCGCGAAATTCGTGTGCATACCGTCGCGCCAAACTACGCGCTGGCACCCGGCGGTGTCGGTGAACCGCCGTTGCCACCGGTGGCGCCGGCGCTGTGCAACGCGATCTTTGCGGCCACTGGCAAGCGTATTCGCCAATTGCCAATCCGAGATCAATTGATCGCAACGTAATTTTTTACTCAACCTGAACCGACTGAAACAACATCATGAATCGTAGCGCAACCCTCTCCCGGCAGACGCCGGACAAACCGGTAGTACAAATTCCGGTCATTGTCGGCGCACTGGCATTGATGCTGGTGCTGGCCGCCGTCATTAACCAGACTGTCTCGACCCGAATGGCCTTGCTGTTTGCGACCGGTAGTGCACTGGGCATCGTGCTGTATTACGCGATGTTCGGATTTACTTCGGCCTTCCGGGTCTTGCTGGCTGATGGGCGCAGCGCCGGATTCCGCGCCCAGATGGTGATGCTGGGTGTGGCCTGCCTGCTGATCTTTCCGGCTCTGGCCAATGGCTCGCTGTTTGGCCAGCCGGTCACCGGTTTTGTGTCGCCGTTGAGCGTATCGGTGGCCGTCGGCGCCTTTCTGTTCGGACTCGGCATGCAAATGGGTGGCGGCTGCGCTTCGGGGACGTTGTTCGCCGCTGGTGGCGGCAACACCCGGATGTTCGTGACATTGCTGTTTTTCGTGGTGGGCTCGGTCATTGGCATCACCCACCTTGGCTGGTGGCAGTCCTTGCCGGCGCATGCACCGGTGTCACTGGTGAAGTCATTTGGCTGGCCGCTGGCGCTTTTGCTCAACGTCGCTGTCTTTGCTACGGCTTATCGGGTGGTGGTTCGCATCGAGCGGTCCCGGCACGGCGTGGTAGAACCGATTTTGACCATTCGCAATGCAACCTGGCTGCGTGGTCCGTGGCCATTACTGGCCGGTGCAGTCGGACTGGCAGTACTCAATTTTGTGACCTTGTACCTGGCCGGCCGGCCGTGGGGAATTACCTCGGCTTTCGGCTTATGGGGCGGCATGGCGTTGCAGGCAATGCATGTACCGATCGAGACCTGGTCGGGCTATTCGGCACCGGCGATGCAGCAGGCACTGGCCGCACCGGTGCTGGCCGATACCACGTCGGTAATGGATTTCGGCATCATGCTGGGCGCGCTGCTGTCGGCCGGGATGGCCTGCAAATTCAAACCGGAATGGTCGATCTCCGGCCGCCATTTCCTGGCCTCGGCGATCGGTGGGTTGCTGCTGGGATATGGCGCACGGCTGGCTTACGGCTGCAATATCGGGGCATTTTTTAGTGGTATTGCTTCCGGCAGCTTGCACGGCTGGATGTGGATTGTATTTGCGTTGATTGGTAACTGGGCAGGGCTGTTTGTGCGGCCTTTGTTTAACTTGCCGGTTCCGGTACGGGCCAGTGCCTGCTGAGTTTTTTTCGCTGACTCTGTAGTAAAAAAATCGTCCGCCGGGATCATTCCGGCGGGCGATTTTTTTTATGTCCTGCGATATTAGAACTGTGCGTTGTAGATCAGTGCAGCCAATGCCGCACCAATCAATGGACCGACCACCGGCACCCACGCGTAGCGCCAGTCGCTGTCGCGCTTGCCGGGAATCGGCAGCAGGGCGTGCATGATGCGCGGGCCAAGGTCGCGGGCCGCACTCATTGCATAGCCTGTCGTACCACCGAGCGAGACGCCGATACCGACCACTACCAGACCGACCGGCAAGGCATTCATCGCGCCCAGCCCGAAACGCGGTGCGGCCATGTTCAGGACCGCAAACACCAGCACGAAGGTGGCGACGATTTCCGACAAGAGACTGCTCCACGCGCCGCGAATCGCCGGCCCGGTGCAGAACACAGCGAGCTTGGCATCGGCGTCCGCCGTCACCTCGAAATGCTTCTGGTAGACAGCCCACACCAGGAATGCGCCGGCCATTCCGCCGGTCATTTGCGCGGCGATATAACCGGGCACCTCGTTCCACGGAAATTTTCCGGCCAGCGCCAGTGCTAGTGTGACGCTCGGATTGAGGTGGGCGCCGCTGGCCGCGGCCGTACACAGCACAGCGACAAATACCGCCATGCCCCAGCCGAGAGCAATGACGATCAGGCCACTATCGTGACCCTTGGTTTTTTTCAGCACGACATTGGCGACTACGCCGTCACCCAGCAGGACCAGTAACGCGGTGCCGGTAAATTCAGCGAACAAAGGGCTCATCATGATGGTGATCCGATCGCTAAAAAAAGTGGACTAGCGGGGCCGGGCAGCTGGCCCGGGACGTGCCGTCTCAAACCGTATCGGCCCATACCTTGCTGGCGTGGATCGCTCGCTTCCATCCTTTGAGCTGCTGCGCGGCTTCGTCGTTGTCGATGGCCGGCGTGAAGCGCTGGTCTAGCGCCCACTGGCCCTGAATTTCGCTGACGTCTTTCCAGTAACCGACCGCAAGGCCGGCCAGGTAGGCGGCACCGAGCGCCGTGGTTTCGATGATCTTTGGACGGACCACTTCGACGCCGAGGATGTCGGATTGAAATTGCATCAGCAAGTCGTTGGCGACGGCACCACCGTCGACGCGCAGCTCGGTGATCTTGCGTCCCATGTCGGCTTCCATCGCCCTGAGGACATCGTGCGACTGGTAGGCGATGCTGTCGAGTCCGGCGCGCGCCACATGGGCGGCGCTGGTGCCGCGCGTCAGTCCGAACAGGGTCCCGCGGGCGCGCGCATTCCAGTGCGGCGCGCCGAGACCGACGAAGGCGGGCACCAGATAGACGCCGTCGCTGTCCGGCACTGAACGCGCCAGCGCTTCAATCTCGGAGGAGTTCTTGATGATGCCCAGCCCATCACGCAGCCATTGCACGACAGCACCACCAATGAAGATGCTGCCTTCCAGCGCATAGGTGACCTGGTCACCTATTTTCCAGGCGATGGTGGTGATCAGATCGTTCTTGGACTCGACCGGTTTGTCACCGGTATTCATGACCAGGAAGCAGCCCGTGCCGTAGGTATTCTTGACCATGCCGGGCTGCGTGCACATCTGGCCGAACAGCGCTGCGTGCTGGTCGCCGGCAATCCCGGCCAACGGGATCGCGCTGGCAAATACGGTGGTCTTGGTCTTGCCGTAAATTTCGGATGACGAGCGCACTTCCGGCAGCATGCTGCGCGGAATATCGAGCAGTTCCAGCAATTCGTCGTCCCATTCCAGCGTATGAATATTGAACAGCATGGTGCGCGCGGCGTTGGTGACATCGGTGACGTGCAGTTCATGCTTGGTGAAATTCCACACCAGCCAGCTGTCCACCGTCCCGAAGCAGAGCTCACCCTTGTCAGCCCGCTCGCGCGCGCCATCGACGTTGTCGAGAATCCAGCGGATCTTGGTGCCCGAAAAGTAGGAGTCAATTGGCAGGCCGGTCTTGGCCCTGACCATTTTTTCGAGGCCGCGCTGCTTGAGCTCATCGCAAAAATCAGCGGTGCGCCTATCCTGCCAGACGATCGCGTTATATAGCGGTCGGCCGGTTTTGCGATCCCAGACGATGGTGGTTTCGCGCTGGTTGCTGATGCCGATGGCGGCAATGGAAGTACCGTTCAGGCCGGCATGGGTGACTGCCTCGGCAGCGACGCCGGCCTGGGTTGACCAGATTTCCTGCGGATCATGTTCGACCCAACCGGGCTTGGGATAAATTTGTTTGAATTCTTTTTGTGCCACCGACACGATGTCGCCGGTGCGGTTAAACAGCACGGCGCGGGAACTGGTGGTGCCCTGGTCAAGCGAAAGAATGTACTGGTCGTCCTTGGTGGTGGTCGTCATTTGTCTCACCTCAAAAAAGATTGTCGGACATGCTGATCCCTAGTCGGCCCGTTGCGAGCTGGACCGGCCGTCACAGGTTGTTGCGGGAAACCGCAATCAAGCGGTCAAGGTCGCGCCGTTATGCTGGCCGGCGAGCCAGTCGTCGATCCGCTGGCGTGATGAGGGCGTCGCATGCAAGCCGAGCTTGGTACGGCGCCACAGGATGTCGTCGGCACTCGCGGCCCACTCCTGGTCGATCAGATAGCGCGCTTCGCTTTCGAACAGGCCCGGACTCAGTTCCTCTCCGAGCGCAGCCATCGAGGCAGCGTTCGCCAGCAGCCGTTCGGCGCGCGTGCCGTAAGAGCGCGCGTAGCGTTTGGCCAGCGTAGGCGGCAGCCATGCATGGCGTGCTGAAAAATCGTCCAGAAACGACGCGAAGTCGGCATCCGGCAGGTCGCCACCGGGCAGTGTCGCCGTCGCCGTCCAGGCCGGCAGGTTGATACCCAACGGCCCCGTGAGCAGGTCCATCGCATCTTCGGCAAGACGCCGGAAAGTCGTGATCTTGCCACCGAAAACTGACAGCAATGGGGCCTGGTTTTCAGGTACCTCGACTTCCAGGTGGTAGTCGCGCGATACCGCCGACGGATTGGCCGCATCTTCTTCGGCCAGTAGCGGACGTACGCCTGAGTAGCTCCAGACTACGTCGTCGTGCGTGATCGATTCCTTGAAGTAGCGGTTAATCGCTTCGCACAGATACGTGACTTCTTCCGGCGAGATGCACACGTCGGCCGGATCGCCCTGGTATTCCATGTCGGTGGTACCGATCAGCGTAAATTCGTTTTCGTAAGGAATTGCGAAGATGATGCGCTTGTCGGGATTTTGAAAAATATAGGCATGGTCGTGGTCGAACAGTTTCCGGGTCACGATGTGACTACCTTTGACCAGTCTCAAATCAGTGTGGCGGGACTGACCCAGATTCTGTTTCAGCAGATTGGTCGCCCATGGGCCGCCGGCATTGACGATAGCGCGCGCATGGACCGTCCGCTCCGGCTGGCCCTCGCCGCGCAATTGGACGTGCCAGCTGCGTTCGACGCGTTGTGCCGAAATAAAATAGGTGTGCGTCAGGATGGTAGCGCCGCGTTCTTTTGCATCAATTGCATTGAGTACGACTAACCGGGCATCGTCAACCCAGGCATCGGAATAGACAAAACCGCGTTCGAGCGAGTCGATCAGCGGTTCGCCCGCGACGTGCTGGCGCAAATCAATGCCGCGCGAAGCCGGCAGGAATGTGCGACGGCTCAGGTGATCGTATAAAAAAAGGCCGGCCCGTATCATCCACGCCGGACGCAGGCTGGCCACGTGAGGCATCACGAAGCGCAGCGGCCAGATGATGTGAGGTGCCACTTTGAGTAGCACTTCGCGTTCTCTGAGCGCTTTACGTACCAGGCTGAATTCGTAATATTCGAGGTAGCGCAGTCCGCCGTGGACCAGCTTGGTACTGGCCGACGATGTGTGTTCGGCCAGGTCGTTCTTCTCGCAAAGCAGGACCCGCAGGCCGCGCCCGGCCGCGTCGCGCGCAATACCGGCACCGTTGATGCCACCGCCGACGACGACCAGATCGTATTTTTCAGAGTCACGTATTTGAGTCATTTCCACTAAACCTCCTGTCGGAATTTGGCTGGCGTTTGTGATGTGAATCTTTACGCCAGCTTTCTTCCTGTTGGAAATAGCTTACGACTTTAAGTCGGTGTGAGTCTGTACGGTGGGGCGCTTAAAAAGCTCCAGGCAGATACGGCGTTCTGTCAGGTGTAGAGCAAGTCGCAATCAGGCCGATCACTTACCGGTGGCAGGGACTTCTGAAACGCCGGCCAATTCCAGATAGACCTGCGGGTCGCCGGAATCGGTCGGATTCGCAATCACCGCTTTGAGTGCCTTGCTCATCGGCGTGTTGAGGTTAATGCCTTTGGGCGGGATGGGCGACTGGAACCATTTCTTGTAGATCGGGCTGATCTGGCCTGACTGATATAAATCCCCGATCGTGCTGTCGACCAGCGTCTTGAATTGCGGATCATCGCGACGAATCATGATGGCGTACGGCTCGACAGACAGAGGTTCCCGCGAAATGGAAAATTCGGCGGGCGTGCGGGCGTTGGCGACCAGCGAAGCCAGCAGGATATCGTCGGTCATGAATGCGTCGGCACGTCCCGTTTCAACCATCAGAAAGGCTTCGGCATGGTTGTTGGCCGTCAGGATGTTCAGATCCAGTTTTTTTTCTGTATTGACCTTCAGAAGATCACGGATCGTGGTCGAACCGGCCAGCGTGACAAAACGTTTGCCCTTCATGTCAACGAGCGTATCGACATGGGAGGAGGTAAGTGACACGAAGCGGCTACCGGCCACGAATGTCGTTGGCGAAAAGGCCACCTGCTGCTGTCGTGCCAGATTGTTCGTCGTCGACCCACACTCCATATCGATGGTGCCATTGGCCATCAGGGGAATTCTGGTGGCTGGCGTGACCGGGATCATTTTAATTTTTAGTCCGGACAGACCCGGTTGCTGGCGGATCCGCTCGACCACCTTCAGGCACAGATCGATTGAATATCCCTGGTAAGACTGTTTGTCATCGAGATACGAGAACGGAATGACGGAGTCTCTGACGCCGACGTTAATGGTGCCGCTGCGCTCGATCTTTTGTAGTGTTCCGGTGGTGGCTGCCGTTGCTGATCCTGCGATCAGGAAACATTGGAGCAAAGCCAGAGTAATGCCTGTAATTTTCATGGAAGGTTCGATTCAAATAGGGAGGGGTGCAGACCGGTGCAATAGGCGGCGATTGTTACACACGAATCAGCAATGCTGTGTTCGCTGTTTTGCTGTAGCACACTCTGTCAGCGCTAGATTCACTGATACAACGTTCAGCCATTCTCAAGTGTCTCAACGGTCGCTTGTCGGTGCAGGTGACGCTGGCAATGGCGCGCTTGAAGCCACCGGAAGAATGAAGCCCTATGCAAGAAAAGGCTGCGCTGTGAGGTTTTCAAACGGCAGCTAGCATCAGGTGGCTGGGCAGCATCATCAGCGCCTTTACCAGCGCATCCGGCATCGAAAACGGATCGAGACCCGGCCTATTAATGTGTTTATTCAGCGGCGACGACAGATAGGCCACATCGTCGCCCTTTACTTCGAAGCCATCCGTAGAGGCTGCAAAGTCGCCTCTGCGGACCCGGATGGATCAGCTTAGCGACCTTTTTCCGGAAAGGGTAATGGCTTGTCAGCCGGCGATGATTCCTCCCCAAGACTCAGCAGCATCGCTACCGTGACATAGGTGCCACTGACGGCAATCAAGTCAACCAGTTGCTGTTCGCCAAGAGCGGCTTTGGCGCTTTGGAACAACGCATCGCTGATGGCATGCTCCTTACTCATCATCATGCTGACGTCATAGACGGCCGCTTCATCCGGTTGCATGTTGCGCGGGCGGATATTTGCTTTGAGATCGTCGGCAACCGAGGCAGGCAAGCCAGCCTTCAGCGCCAGTGGGTAATGCGCGTACCACTCTACTTGCGACGTCCACAGCCGGCCCTGGATCAGAATGGCAAACTCATTGAGGCGCTTGGGCAAGGAGGTTTCGAAGCGCAGGTAGTCGAGCAGGCGTTTCATGCGATCGGCAAAGACCGGACTGCGCAGCATCACGTTGTACGGGCCGGCCAGTCCGACGCTGGAAATGGCCACGATTTCTTTCGCCAGCGGGATTGATTGTGGCGGCAGATTTTCCATCGTTAATTGAGGAAACCGTTTCGGTTTGGCGTCGGGTGCCGCCTGGGCAAGCGCCAAGGTGCTGGTGCTGCAGAACAGCAGGGCGATCAACGTGCGGTTGAACTGCAAGCGCTGCGGTGTCGTTTGTCGGGACATTGTCTCTCTCCGTGAATAGTCAGGTTTTTTATTGTGGTGATCGTGCTTCGATGCAGTGGACATTGCATAGAAGAAATCACCCACACAGTAGCAGAGACACATGCAAAGTTCCAGCCAGCCAGCCAGCCGGCCCGGTAAAAGCGCCGTGGAAATTACGACTTTCGATGACCAACTGCCCGGGGAATGCAGAATGGTCCGGCATTTTTTCTGCGAGCACACGGGGCACTTCGCCGACGCCATGCCAGACGTCGACTACAATCATCAAGCGTGTAGAGCAGGGCAGCGGGTTCTATCGCGTAAGCGCGGCCCAGTTTTATTTTTGGCGGACCGAAGGGATTTGAAATTGAGCATTGGTTTGGTCACGTGCTTAACTGCACGATGGTCCTGTTCGACGATATTGTGGAGATATTTGACCTGGCGAACGATTATCGGTGTGCCCCTGTCGGCATTGATCTCGTCGATCGCCGCCTTGTTCGCGCCGCTCTTTTCCATCGTCACTTTTTCCGGCACGCCACTGGCTTGCATGGCCTTGTCGAAAAAGCGTTTGGCTGCCGCCTTGTCTCGCGTCGCCATCAGCAAAAAGTCGATTGTCTTGCCTTCCTTGTCCACCGCGCGGTAGAGGTATTTCCGCACGCCTTTGACCTTGATGCAGGTCTGGTCGATGCGCCAGCTTGTACCAACAGGACGCTTGTATTTGCGGAATCCTTTTCCAGCAGCGGCAAGAATTTCATCGTCCAAAGATTGATCGGAGAGTGGTCCATTTACACACCGCGCGCTCCCATCATTTCTTCCAGATGTCGGTAACTCAACGGATACGGCGCATACCAGCGAATGCACTCCAGAATCACATCGATCGGAAATCGCAATCAACGAACTCGAGTCCTTCCTGATTAAGTAGTATTTTGTCATTAATGGAAGATTCCCCTGAAGCTGAGAGGAAGTGTAATTTTTAGGTAGCAATTTGGTGGCATGATTTAAGCACCATGAAGATCGACGACGAGACAGCAATAGCGCGTGCCTGGGCCCTTCCAGGGATTAGTGCCTTGATGATTCTGCACCATGATTTTTCACAACCACGTCTGGCGCAGATCCGGCAGCTGGTCTGGTCCGGGTCGTCGCTCGAGGTGGTACTTCAATACGGTACCTGCAACAGTTCCGGTACCATCATCGATGCCGCTGATTTGCTCATTACGCTCTATCGGGAGGGGGCCGTCGGCGTGTGTCCCCGGGAGGATCCTCCTTCAGCAAATAAACTGGCCCTGGTCAGGTTCCTGGCTGGTGAAATTTCGCGTGAGACGATCCGTTGGCGCGAAGACCTCGCGGCCTGGTCACAGGACGATCCGGCGCTGCCACCTGCTCGCGCAACCATCCTCAACATCGTGAGCGCACTGTTGGCCTGTCAGCATACGTCACTGGACATCATTGTCGAAAAGGCATTGATTAACCGTGGTGACGTTGTCAAGGTCAGAATTCACAGCGGCACCGACGTCATCGACATCCGTTCGGCTGGCACGCGCTGTGCCAACATATGTACTCATTCCATCAATACGCAGAAACGTACAATTCTGACTTACAACAAATACGACACGCCGATCGCTGCGCGATTGTTGCCAATGTCTTACCTGCGTCTGCTAAATAAGGCGCTGTTCACCGCGGTGCAATTGGTCCTGCTGCCGATCGAATTCTTTCTGTACCTTTGCGAACAGTTAAGCAGGCGCGACGCCAGCGTGATGCTGTGCGTCGATACCAGTACGCCAGCGGTGGTCGATGCCGGCGCGGGTGACAGCTTGTCCGCTCTGTTCAGTTAAATCCCGACTACCTGGGAGGTGCGTACGGAGTTGCAAATCCCGCGACATCGCTAAAATCGTCCGGGAATTGAGGTTCTGCAGCCAACCACGCGGAATCTTTGATTTGTATTTATGGGCTGTTGGTGCCGATGAATTTATGAACCACCCGACCGGTTTTCATTGCTCCACACGAACTGCCGCAGAGGTCGACACAACATGGATTGCCAATGGTCCGGGTGGATCAGTCGATGTCGGTGCCCTGAGGCTAAAAATCGTCGGCACCAACACAGGTGAGAAAAATGTCTCAGTTATCCGGGATGTTGCAACGCAAGATACGAGCGGTGCATCAGCATGCTACAACGACATACCAACTTTAGTTCCAGCTGTTTCATGGCTGAAACAAGCTTCCTGGAGTGTCGTCATGCCATACGTTTCATTGACTAATCCGCAGGCCAACCATTTTGAGCGGGTGCGTAGAGTAATCGAAGGCCGTAGTGTGAATCCGGAAGCGGATACAGCGCGCCTCGTTTCATCCTATCGACGCGCGTTGGAGGAGCACCATCTTGATCCGGGCGCGGTCACGGGCCCGCGTATTCTGACCACGCAGGAATTGCGTGATATCAGGCAAGGTGAAGAAGCGTTGCTTTTAGCATCCGGCGAATGTTTGCCGCGTCTGCATGACATGATTCGTGACGCTGGCTATTGCGTGCTATTGAGCAATGCCGACGGTGTCACCATTGATTACTGTGTCGACCACGACCATCGGCATGAATTCAAACGCGCCGGCTTATATCTCGGCTCTTGCTGGTCGGAGTGCGAGGAGGGAACCTGTGGTATCGCGGTGACTCTCCTGGATAAGACACCCATCACGGTACATAAAACTGACCATTTCCGCGCTTCTTTTACCGGGTTGACTTGCAGCGCTGCGCCCATTTTTGCACCTGATGGCGAATTGCTTGGCGTGCTGGATGCATCTGCAGTGCTGTCACCCGATAGTCGCGACAGCCAGTGGTTGGTGAACCGGTTAGTGCAGCAAAGCGCGATATGGATTGAAAATGCATTTTTTCTGCATACCTACATGCATTGCTGGATTCTGCTCGCGCACCGAGATCGGCATTTTGTAGAAGCGCAGCCTGAAATCCTCATGGCCGTCAATGCTGAAGGCAACATAGTAGCTGCCAATCGTTCTGCCAAAGCGTGCGTACCGGAAGTCGCTGGACTGGGCGGCGTACTGTCAAGTGCATTGCCTCGTCATGTGAACGAATTGTTCGATATCCGTGCGGAGCAGTTATTCACCATGCGACCTGGACAGAACCTGCTGTCGTTGCGGCTTGCCGGCAGTACGCACCTGTACGCACGTGTTCGTGCGCCATTGCAACGCGACGTCGCTCAAAAGCTCACTGTCAATGCCGAAAATACAAGCGTTGCCAACGTGCTGCCCGACGAAGGCGATATTGTCGAACGGACCCGTATCATCGCCGCCCTGACGCAGACCCATTGGACGCCGAAACTGGCCGCAACACTGCTCGGCATCTCACGCGCGACTCTATACCGGCGGCTGTCATCACTGAATATCCGGCCGCCGCATCGGCAATAACTCATTTTGCGACGTCAGAAACTGTTAAAAATTGGGTGTTCTTCATTATGAGAAAACTCGTTCCTTTTCATTTCAAACCAACCATTCATTTGAAGGAGACTGCATGACTACGAATAACAATAAGCAAGCCGTTGAAGCCATTCTGGAGCAGCTTGAAGAAGCGATGCGTATCGGAGATAGCAACGCAGCAGCAAATTTGTTCGAGCTAAATGGCTACTGGCGCGATTTGGTGATATTCACCTGGAACCTTAAAACCATGGAAGGCCGGGAGCAGATCAGTGCAATGCTCGATACCCAGTTGGGGACGGTAAAGCCGGTAACCTTGCGGCTATCGGAAAAAGACGAACCTACCGAAGCCGACGGTGTGACGCAGAGTTGGATCAGTATCGAGACCAATGTTGCACGCGGCGTTGGCTTCATCCGTGTCAGGAACGGCAAAATATGGACCTTGCTCACGACCATGTCCGAACTCAAGGGTCATGAAGAGGCGAAAGGACATCAGAGACCAATGGGCGCGACCCATGGCGCGACTACTAATCGCAGGAGCTGGACAGAGGATCGCGAGGAGGAGCTGACCGAGTTAGGTTATTCACGGCAGCCCTATTGCTTGATTATCGGAGGTGGTCAGGGCGGGATCGCACTAGGCGCACGATTGCGGCAATTGAATGTCCCGACCATCATCATTGAAAAAAATGAAAAGCCCGGCGATAGCTGGCGCAAACGTTATAAGTCGCTTTGTTTGCATGATCCGGTCTGGTACGACCACATGCCCTACATTCCTTTCCCTGAAAACTGGCCTGTGTTTACGCCGAAAGATAAAGTAGGCGATTGGCTGGAAATGTACACCAAGGTGATGGAACTGAACTATTGGGGCTCAACCACCTGCGAATCGGCCAGTTATGACGAGGACAGCGGCGAATGGACCGTACAAGTCAATCGCAAGGGCGAACAGATCACGCTGCGACCTAAGCAGTTGGTATTGGCGACTGGCATGTCGGGCAAGCCCAATTTGCCGAATTTTAAGGGCATGGACATATTTGCTGGTGAGCAGCAGCATTCTTCAGCGCATCCGGGGCCCGATGCGTATGCAGGGAAAAAAGTGGTCGTGATAGGCGCTAACAATTCGTCGCATGATATTTGCGCAGCATTATGGGAAGCCGGTGTGGATGTGACTATGGTTCAGCGCTCCTCGACCCATATCGTTAAGTCAAACTCATTGATGGATCTGGCGCTTGGCGACCTGTATTCGGAGCGTGCGGTTGCTGCGGGAATGACGACATCGAAGGCCGACCTTACTTTTGCGTCGTTACCGTACAAAATTTTGCATGAATTTCAGATTCCGATCTTCAACGCGATCCGTGAACGTGATGCTGCATTTTATGCTCGACTGGAAAAAAGCGGCTTCATGCTTGACTTCGGTGATGACGACTCCGGTCTGTTTATGAAATATCTCCGTCGTGGCTCAGGTTATTACATCGATGTGGGCGCATCCGAATTGGTGGCTGATGGGAAAATTAAATTGAAAAGCGGCGTCGATGTGATTGAGCTAAAAGCAAATTCGATATTGCTCAGCGACGGCACCGAACTGGAGGCCGACCTCATAGTGTATGCCACTGGCTACGGGTCTATGAACGGCTGGGCCGCCGACTTGATTTCACCAAAGGTTGCCAACAAGGTAGGTAAGGTATGGGGACTCGGCTCAGCTACCACCAAAGACCCGGGGCCATGGGAAGGCGAGCAGCGCAATATGTGGAAACCTACCCGGCAAACGGCACTCTGGTTCCATGGTGGCAATCTGCACCAGTCGCGTCATTACTCGCAATATTTGTCACTGCAACTGAAGGCGCGTATGGAAGGTTTATCGACGCCCGTATATGCACTGCAAGAAGTGCATCATTTGTCGTAATAACCCGTTCACGATCTGCGTCGAGCGAGCGTCCGTTGGTGAAAATCAAATCATGTCCGCCCAGTCAGATCATGAACAAGTTTGAAGAAGCAGTTCTTCAAATCTCATCGATATTGAAAATGGAAACTATATGAGCATTATCGAAAAGTAGTCCTCGTGACTGGTGCCGGCCACGGTATCGGAAAAGCCATTGCCTTACGTTTAGCGAAAGATGGTGCTGATATTGCTTTGGTCGACATTAATCAGGAAAAAATAGCGGCCGTTGCGAAAGAGGTTACCGTTGGTGAGCCGCGGAGTAGAGTACCGACTTAAGTAATTCGGGAAATACTGCAAAGCGTCATGTTGAGCTATTCGCTAACCTGATGTCAGGAGGCCTCAATACAAGCCTTCAGTGTAGGGTCGATTTCATAATTTTTTGACAGGTGCCTTGAGCGCACTTTGAGACTATCCTGACACATCTTGTTATCGTGAAGATAAAACTGATCGAGGTGAGTAACAGCCTGACCACCGAAGGCCATCGAAGGCCATCGAAATTCACAGCAGGCAAATTAGACCAGTGCGGGCAAACCCGAACCGCGTCAGTGCCTTGGAGACGTTGGTTGTTAGCCGCTTACCCAAGTACGGCCTTTATTTGAATTACTGGCGTGCTGATTCCAGAAAGACAGCACTGCGGTGAAAGTCGAGAAACAGCCTTTGGCCTGTGGAGAACCCGCCAACATTTGTGACATGTTCTGTGTCGATGCCCATGCGTTGTAATGAAGGGCGGTCAGCAACAGGAGAAATGATGAGATTTCCGTTGTTCTCAAAGCCAATAAATCCGCGATCGAAGAGGTGGTCGATGCTTGGCGTTAAAAGCAGGCCGTTTTCGCCATCTAGTCGTTCTAGATTGGTCGAGTCTCTCCACGGCTTACAGTGACTGGCCACTAAGTGAACGAGGATATCGACGCCTGTAATGCGGCAATGCGTTTCGATTTTACTGACACGCTCTTTGAAGATGCCTTGACCCACTCGGGCGCTAATGATTGCCTGGCGTTCGGTTTCAGGAACAGTGAGATCACCAGCAATATCTTGTTCTACCTTGTGTTCCCAGAGTTCCAGGTCATCGGCAGTAGGCACCGCTGCATGGGCCGCAAGGGCGATTGGCGCTACTTCTCTGCCAATTAATCCCATGAGCATTTCAGCTAACGTTGCGTGAACTTCGGTCAGGTAGACGGATTGCAATCCATTACCGTTTGGTTGCAATGGAGAGTACTTTCTTGGTAGTAGTGGCCCCAGCACTGCCATATGTTCTTTAGGACGAATTAGATTCGCCAGTTTGGTAAATTGAACCTTGACCTTCCAACCAATATTTTCCCAATTCTGGCCGGCAGTACCGAACTCTTGGGGTTTTGGATTTTCCCAGCAGTAGGACTGCGCAATACCGATTGCAAATATTCTTGTATCTTTAAAAGAAAAGATCAGGTCGCCCGGCGCAACCTCACGCATCGATTCATAAAAGGGATTGCGAGCACCGTTTGCGTTTCGTTTAGGCGACCAGAGATAGCCGCCCTGGACTTCCTGGCGATAGGTTTGATTCTGATTAACCCACCAATAGCGCATATTTCAATCGAGTCTCGTTTTGCGAAAGTACCCATTATTCATGGTTACCTTTGCAAGTAACCATTTGACGGACCTTACCGCATATCGGATTCCGTGACCAGGAGCATTAAATGCGATTTTCTGGGGGGGGGCGCGCCGGAACCCCAGAAAAATCTGTCACCCGAGGTTCATCGCTGCATAGAGCGTATCAAAGGTTTTTAATTGCGAATCGCCGATTTCTCCGAACCGTGCTGAAAACCCGCATCGTCACGTATTGACGCCAAGCTGATGCTTTCCGACAGTGCCGCCAGTCGTCTTTTGAAAACGACTTGTCCGAAATAGATCGGTTTGGGACGCCCCTCGCGTGATGTGTACTTAAGTTAGCCTTTGTTTATTTCGGACAGGCTTTATGATTAGTACGTCCGTTTCGTACACTTTGGTAGTCTCGAATCATGTCTCGCTCGGTTATTTAAACTCGCGTCAGCTCCATCGTTCAGAACATCGACAATCAGATTCTTGAAGTTGAAGCCGCTG